>JBBSSJ010000357.1:0-4358 GCA_038242095.1 Cytophagales bacterium | reverse complement strand
GAAACGGCTAATTCTCAAAGACAACATTCTGCTTCAGCCCGACCGTATGCCGGTTGCCTCTATCGGTCAACTCGAGCAGTTTACGCATCAGGGAACGCTGATCTACCTCAACACTAAAAACCGGGAGGTCGGTGAATTGATTGAGTATATCCAGGCCATACTCAAACCGGAGGTTGACTTTGAGTACGGTATTTCGGCCACCCAGCACCCGGGCTTTGTGGTGCGGTGCCTGGGGAACGGCGCCGAACAGCTTTTTGAGTGCTTTCTCAGAATTCAGCGGTATATCTGGGAGGAATGGGATTGCCATAAAATGCCAGCCAATGACTTTTAATCTTGTCGCCCTGGCCGTATCCGCGGTAACGATCAGTTTTTTTCACACGGCCTCCGGGCCCGACCACTACCTGCCTTTCATCGTGCTGTCCAGGGCGCGCAAATGGACGCTCTCCCGAACGGTGCTCCTGACGGTGGTCTGTGGGCTGGGGCATGTCCTGAGTTCAGTGGTGTTGGGGTTGGTTGGGGTTTATTTGGGCTGGCAACTCAATCGCCTCTCCTACTTCCAGGATCTGCGCGGCAATGTTTCGGGCTGGGTGTTGCTGCTGCTGGGACTGGCCTATACCGCTTACGGTTTTCGACACGCCTACCTCAACCGGCCTCACAAGCATTTTGATGTGCTGCTGGACGAGGTGTATGTGTTTGAGCATCGGCACGGCGAAATGGTTATGCCAGATAAACGCGTGAAAGTTACGCCGCTGGTGCTGTTTGCCATCTTCGTGATGGGGCCCAGTGAGCCGTTGATTCCGCTGCTGTTTTTTTCCGGCACCCATCGTTCAGCCCCGGAGGTGGTCGTTCTGATCGTGTCCTTTACCCTAAGCACAGTAATTACCATGACTGCGATCGTCTTGCTGGGTTGTTACGGCTACAGTTTTGTTAAAACCGAAAAACTGGAGCGGTACGTACACGCGGTAAGCGGCAGCGTGGTAACGCTTTGCGCGGTTGGGATACTGTTTCTTGGCTGGTAGGACAGCCTGTATCCTACGGCGAATTATTCAAAAGCCCGGTACAGGGAAGTTACGGTTCTAAACGATCGGATAGAATGCAGTTCTTAAACGAGAAATATTAACGTCTGAAAAAATGGAAGTTCTGAAAAAAAAAGCACCCTTCGTTTCCGAAGTCCTCAAGGGGGTGGGGCAAATCATGTTGCAGAATAATGCCTGGACCGGCTTACTGTTTTTGGTCGGCATCTTTTACGACGATCTTACGATGGGGCTTGCCGCCATTCTGGCCTCATGCGTCGGTACGCTCACCGCCCGACTGCTGCACTACGACAAAACGGAGGTTGCCATCGGCCTGTACGGGTTCAGCGCTACGCTCGTTGGAGTAGCGCTGACTTTCTTATTCAAAGCCGAGTTGATCATCTGGGTACTGGTGGTGGTTGGCTCCGCGCTGGCCGCCATGCTACAGCATTTTTTTATCAGCAAGCGAATTCCAGTCTTTACGTTTACCTTCATCGTGGTCACCTGGATTCTCGTCTTTCTGCTGCATCAGTACACCAACATACCGCCACCGGCGGCGCTGATCGATACGGCGATGGTGGGCTCAGAAATAAATGATTTCACTTCCTCTACCAACGGGTTTGGAGAAGTTATTTTTCAGGGCAGTTTTTTTGCCGGGGTGATTTTCATGATTGCCGTTTTTGTTAGCAATCCCATTGCGGCCTTGTACGGTTTGGCTGGGTCAATTCTGGGCGCCTGGATCGCCGCTTTCTACGCCGAACCCATTACTGAAATTCAGATTGGGCTATTTAGTTTCAACGCCGTGTTATGCGCAATCACCTTCGCCGGGCCCAAGAGGAAAGACGGTATTTTGGTGTTGATCGCGTGTGTTCTGAGTGTACTGATCGACATCTATATGCTCAAAGGAAATTGGACCATACTAAGCAAAGCGGGCGGCGTCTTGACTTTCCCCTTCGTAGTGGCGACTTGGTTGACCTTGCCCATTAAGGGCCTGGTTTATCGCTACGCGGAACGACTAAATGTATAAATCGTGATTTGATCTGGCTTTGTACAGGTGGGGCTCGATCCCCGTATTTATTTGGCCCGATAAATGGGTTCAGTGGGTTCAAATGACCGATTTCTTGGTAGTTGCGGTCAGTTATTATTTGTGGAATCCACTTTGTACGGTTCTTTTTAGAGAGCCAGACTGATACACAAGCAACCAGCCGACCCATTATGCCCTTGTCGCATATCCACTTACTTTACGGTAACGCATCGACGCAATATATGCGCCGCTATCCGGTTAGTATAAAACTTCGTTACCGTACTTTACCCTATTAAAAACCGGCGTTCACTTTTGAATAGCCAAAGGCCGCCGCCGGGCGGCTTAGTATTCCCCGTTTTCTTGGCAGGTTTTACAATTATTGTTAGATTTGCCTTTCAAGACTGAAGCATGAAACACTATTTCCAACACGGCATCCTGACCGACGAGACTTGACGATCACTCCCACGAGTGATTTTTGATTCTTAATGAACGGTCGTTGCGCCGTTCTTTTTTTGTTACAAACCACTCATCCACAGGGCTATTTCTTTAAAATATTATTAATGCAAATCTGACATGGCAAAAGTTTCATACTACACCGAAGAGGGCCTCAACCGGCTGAAAGCCGAGTTGAACGAAATGAAAACGAAAGGACGCACGCACATCGCCCACCAAATCGCCGAGGCCCGCGACAAAGGCGACCTGAGCGAAAACGCCGAGTATGACGCCGCCAAGGATGCACAGGGCCTGCACGAAATGAAGATTTCGAAATTAGAAGAAGTACTTTCCAGCGCCCGGATTCTCGACGAGTCGTCTATCGACACCTCTATGGTGGCGGTGCTCTCGACCGTGACGATTAGAAACAAGAAAAACGGCACCCAAATGAGCTACATGCTCGTGTCGGAGGAAGAGGCCGACTTGAAAACGGGAAAAATTTCGGTTACCTCGCCGATCGGCAAAGGTCTGTTGGGCAAGAAAATAGGCGAAACCGCTGAAATCAAAGTCCCCGCCGGTACGGTGGAGTTTGAGGTGTTGGAGATTAGCAGAGGATAGGATTAATTGAGAATTGAGAATGCCCAAGCTTCACTTTCAATTATTTTATCCTGAATTGCTTGTCGTCAATTCCTTTGTTGAGTTTGATTGATTGGGTTTCGGAAGTCATCTCGAATTGCCCGAATTTCCGGCTGCTGGTGAAGGGGAATTTGATGCCGTCGACGACCTTGTAATCGCCGTAGGTGAATTCCGCCTGCTGCTTGCCGCGCGGTGACTCTATCGTGGCAGTGCGCCGCACTATCAAGCCGGAATCCTTATCGAAGTAGTCATGCCAGGTGTTGCCGTTAGCGGTGAACTCCACGTGATAGGTGTCTTTCCCGTCTACTTTTTCGGTACCCACCAATCTCTTTTCCACACCCAGCGAATCATAGAATAATTCGGGGAAGGGCACATTTTGCATGAATTCCTGGAAAGCTTCCTTGCCTTCTTTGGTCGTGGTTTGGCCACGCATCGAACGCGAGAGCGTCGTGCCGTCGTAAATCGTGCCGCCTGCCTCGTTGCCCATCATGTAGGAAGTCTGCTTGAATTTGTTGGGCATTTTCAGCTTCGTTTCCGTTTCCATCGTGCGGCCCTGAATATCGGTCGTAGCGCTGATGGTCATATCCTGGATACCGCGAATTTTCTCTTTCCCACCCACGGCGGTTAAGTACTTGTCAATAACGGCGTCGGCGGTCGTGAGGTCTTGCGCCAGGGCGGAGATCCCTAGCAGTAGTCCACAGAGTAGCGGTAAAATGGTTTGCTTTTTCATAGGTTTAGGTGGTTGGATTTTTTGGGTAAATATAACGGGAAAGAATCAGGTTTGGAGGATGCGTTTTGACAAGAATCATTCTTTCAAAACTGCCAATAATTGCGCTGTGCGGATGTCGAGAGCGCAGCGAAAATGGCCCTCCGGACAAGCCCGGTGGCCGTGCAGACCGCAGGGCCGGCAGGTTAGTGATTCTTCAATTTCTACCACAAAAGATTGATCCGAAAGCGGACCGAAGCCAAACGCCGGGACGGTGGAGCAATACACGGCCGTCACTGGTGCATTCATGGCCGAGGCGATGTGCATCGGGGCCGAATCGTTGACGTAGTTCATTGCTGCGCCTTGTATCAACGCCGCCGATTCTAAAAAAGAAAGTCGGCCACAGAGGTTGGTAATACCCTGCTTCCGGCTTGAGAGCGCGATGAGTTTTTCTCCTAAATCGACATCCGCCGGGCTACCCAGCCAGTACACATGATGCGTCGTGGGCAAGGCATCGAGCAACGCCGCCCAGCGCTCGGCGGGGTAT
>JBBSSJ010000356.1:0-4362 GCA_038242095.1 Cytophagales bacterium | reverse complement strand
GAATGATGTCCCAAAATTCGCCCCCATCGGTAGTGCGCAACACCGTACCGCTGCTCCCGCCAATCCAGCACACATTGGGCTGCGGCGCATGAATTGCCCGAAAATTAGCATCCGTATCCAATCTCAAAACCCGCCACTGCCCAAACACCGACGCGCTAAAAAATAAGGGGATGCCAAGAAGCAGACAGAAAAGAGGTAAAAAGCGAGAAGGGGTAAAGGTAGTTCCGTGCATAAATATGTGTTTCATCATTCATCATTCATCACTCATAATTATCTAACTAACCACCGTCCCCAACTCCTCCGCGATCTGCTTCTCGATGGTTTTGTGCTTCATGTACTTTTCAAGGAGCTCATTAGTTTTTGCCTCATCATTAGCGGCCGCTTTCAGGCCCGTCTGTATTTCTTTCATGATGAGTTCGTTGTAGCCTTTTTTGAGCCGTAGAATATTGGTGAAAGCCAGGTCGGGCAGCTTCTCGATTTCGGTAGGCACGAGGATCTCGTACTTGTCTTTCCACTGACTGCTCAGCACGTAGCGCGTCGTGACCATCCCGATCGCCTCGGTCCTGATTTCCGGTTCGGCGTGGTTGATGAAATAGTCTGTATCGGGAATTTCGTTCCGCTCAAAGGCTTCCCGAAACACAGTGAGCAAGTACTGATACAGCGGATGTTGAAACTCCATGCCCGATAACTCGCTGAGCATGTAGTGGCAAAGCGAAACGCCGGGCTCCAAATCCTGCCGGGCAAAATTGATCAGCAGCCGGATGCATTCCTGCTCGTGCTGACCCACCACCAGGTCGTACGGCCTTGGAGCATTGGGCTGGGGAGCGGACGGGCCACTCTCGGCGAACAGATTGTCTAACGCCACATCATCGGGGCCGTCGGGAACGCGGCCTTCGGTGCGGCGGACTTCATCGCGTTTCCGATCCTGTGATTTGGCGTGCTCCTGCTGGTCTTTGCGCAGGATCTTGTTTCCCTCCGAAATGAGCATCTGCTCGTCCACCTGCATGGTTTCGGCGGTGCGGTGAAAGAAAATCTGGCGCTGAATGGCGTCCGGAATTTTGACGATACTGCCTACGACATCGGTAATCACCGCTGCGCGGCGAAACGGATCGTCGCCCGCATCTTCGAGTAGGGTTTGGGTTTTGAACGAAATAAAATCCCGCGCTGCGGTCTTGATGTATTGCTTGAATTCCTCGGCGCCCACGCGCTGCACGTAGCTGTCGGGGTCCTGGCCATCGGGAAACGTGACGATGCTGACGTTCAGGCCCTCTTCCAGTACGAGGTCGAGCCCGCGCAGGGCGGCCTTGATGCCCGCCGGATCACCGTCGTAGAGAATGGTGACGTTTGGCGTGAAGCGGCCGATGAGCCGAATTTGCTCCACCGTCAGCGACGTGCCCGACGACGCCACCACATTCTCGATGCCCGCCTGGTTGAGCGACACGACATCGGTATAACCCTCCACCAGGTAGCACACGTCTAGCTGACGGATGCTGTTCTTGGCCTGAAAAATTCCGTACAGGACGTCGCTCTTGTGGTAAACGTCCGTCTCGGGTGAGTTGAGGTACTTAGGTTGGTGGTTCTTGGGGTTAGGGTCCGTCTTCAGAATCCGGGCGCCAAAGGCAATCACCTTACCCGCCACGTTATGAATCGGGAAAATGACGCGGCCCCGGAAGCGGTCGAAGCCGCCCGCGCCGCTGCCCTCGCGTTTGATGGTTAAGCCGGCCTTTTCCAGCAAATCGACGTTGTAGCCTTTGGCAAGGGCCGCTTTAGTCAGCGCGTCCCAGGCTTCGGGGCTGTAGCCAAGCTCGAACTTCTGGCGGATGGTCTCGTTGAAGCCGCGCTCTTTGAGGTAGCTCAAAGCGATGGCCTGGCCTTCTTCGGTCTCGGTAAGTTGTTGTTGGAAATAGTTTTTGGCGTAATTCAGCACAATGTATAGGCTCTCGCGCTCGCTTTGGCGCTGCTCCTGCTCATCGGTGAGTACTTCCTCCTGCACCTCGATGCCGTACTTCTGCGCCATGTGCCGCAGCGCTTCGCCGTAGCCGATGCCGTCGATATCCATCACGAACTTAATAGCGTCGCCCGCCGCGCCGCAACCGAAGCATTTGTAAATCTGCCGCGCCGGATTGACGTTGAAGGAGGGCGTCTTTTCGTTGTGAAACGGGCAACAGGCGATGTAGTTGGAACCACGTTTTTTGAGCGATACGTAGTCGCCCACCACCTCTACGATGTCGGTGCTCTGCTTAATTCGGTCGACCGTTTCGGGATTGACGCGCATGATTTCGTTGGATTTCCGTTGGCTACAAAGTTATCTTTCTAATCCGACTTTCGGTTGATTAAAGTCTTTTTACTCCCGACGAAATTGGCGAGGCAGGTTTTTCACAAAAAAAAGAGTCACCAAATCCAAAAGATGGATTGGTGACTCTGACTGACTCTGTAAATTTTGCTTACTTCGGTACTTCTATTTCGAAAACAAGCGGTGCATAGGGTAGTATATCTTTTCCTGCCCCCTTAGCGCCGTAGCCTATTGAAGAAGGAAATATAAGAATAGCCTTCTCTCCTTTTCGCAAATGACTAATACCCTCATCGAAACCTACCACAGTACCCCTACTACCAGTATTCACTTCAAGAGAACCTTTGTCAAACACTTTGTTACTTAATAATTTACCAACATATTTTACATTAACCGTTTTTCCCTTACCCAGGGAGTCGCCGGTCACAGTGTTTAGCCGCACAATTCGGACGCCGTTAGGCGTCGTTTCCGACACTATTAACTTATTGTTGGCGATATAATCCGCGATTTGCTCCGCTTCGTTGCGAACCTGCACTACTTCCAACTCCATTCGGATAGGAGAGTAAGGGGGCACATTATCGATTCCGGCACTGCCGAACATTAGGTAAAAAGGCAGCAAGAAGGTGCCTTTTTCCCCACTACGCAACAAACTGACCGAGCGCTCGATGCCCGGTTTTAATAGATTGATGCCAAGCGGATAGCGCAACAAAGAATCAGATTTCCCTACCACAAAACCGTCGGTAAGGCGGTGGATTACGAAATTAATCGCCACCTCATCCCCAATTTTAGGTTTGTTGCCGCTCGAGTTCGTCACCGTCTTGACGTAGTACAGCCCCGAAGAATCACGAACGGTAGTTAAGTTATTGTCTTTTGTGTACTTATCGATAGCCTGTTCATTCTTGTCGACCTCATTCTGATCGGTGCTATCATCGACTTTCTTGCAGGCGCCCAGCCCAAAAATGGCCAGTGCGACCCACAGCAAACTAATTTTTTTCATTACTTTTTAATTGATTGATAAATAATTACGCGCTTAAGGAGCGGTTGTTTGCCGACCTGTACGCCAAATTGAAAGCCTATAACGCGTTTAAGCGCTAAAAATTTCCTGCCTGCGCGTGCGTGTACAACTCCACAGAGCGTGTAGAGGGCGAAAAGGTTGGAAAGGGGGGCTTAAAAAATTATTTTTTCTGTTCTTGCCTGCTGCAACTTAAGCTTCGCGTAGTACTTGCAGATGCTAGTCAGCGCGCATTCGTGACATTTGGGGGAGCGGGCCACGCAAACGTAGCGTCCGTGCAGGATGAGCCAGTGGTGCGCTTTGGGCACGAGGGCTTTAGGAATGTAAGCCATCAGATGATTCTCGACTGCTAAAGGCGTGGTGGCCGTAAGCGGCGCCAGCCCAATGCGGTGCGATACCCGAAACACGTGCGTGTCGACGGCCATCGTGGGTTGATTAAAGATAACAGAAGCGATGACATTGGCGGTCTTGCGGCCCACGCCGGGCATCCGCTGCAGCTCGTCTACTTTGCCGGGCACTTCCGAATTGAACTCCGCTACCAGCATCCGGCCCGTCCCGACGAGGTGCTTGCTCTTGTTATTGGGATACGACACCGATCGGATGTACGTAAAGACTTCCTCGGCGTCGGACAACGCCAAGGCCGTCGGGTCGGGAAAACGCTCAAACAGCGCGGGCGTCACGAGATTGACGCGCTTGTCGGTGCATTGGGCCGACAAAATTACGGAAATCAGTAACTCATACGGGTTGCGGTAATTTAGCTCGGTTTCCGACTCGGGGAAGTGCGTAGTGAAGTAGTCGATCAGAAGCCGAAAGCGTTCTTTTTTGAGCATGGGTAGGTAGCAGGTTATCAGGCATTAAGTGCGGGGACCGCACTTAATGCCTGATAACCCAAAAAAGCCATCCGGTCAACTTATCTAAATAGATAGGTCGGCCGGATGGCTGATGGGGTAGTGCTGTGAATAGCGCAGAATATTGTCGACGGAACTCTTGACGGGTTCCCGAACGATTCGATTCATCTGGACCTGCAATTCGAGCGAATCCAAATAAAAAGCGAGCATTT
>JBBSSJ010000355.1:0-4372 GCA_038242095.1 Cytophagales bacterium | reverse complement strand
GGTGCATGGGGTGGTGCATCATCGTAAGGTTATTGAGCGTGATGCGGACCACTTCGCCTTTCTCTATTTTGATCTTGTCGGCTTCGGAAAGCGGCACCCCGTTCAGGCTCCAGATGTAGCGCCACATATTGCCCGTCAGGTTGAGCAAAACGTTCCGTACGGGCCGCTCCTTACCGGCCGGGTCAGTCAGGATGGTAGTCTTTGCGGGAGACTTTAGATAGTCGTAGTTGTACTCGGCGAACATATCCATGCCGGGCATATCGGCCATTTTATCCATCGCCATATCATCCATCTTCTGGTCCGTCCCCATCTTCATACCGTCCATTTTCCCATGGTCCATCTTGGCATGATCCATTTTTGAATGGTCCATTTCGGCCATGTTCATGGTGTCCTTCGGCATTTTCATATCCTTTTTATGATTCATGCCTTTCATGCTGTGGCCCATTTTTGAATGGTCCATGCCGGGCATCTTCATACCTTTTTCCATATCCATCTGCATCCCCCAATTGTCCATCAATTCTTTCGGCTCCTCTTTTTTAGGATTGAATTTGATAGCCGGGGCGCCCATGCGCATATTCATTGCGCCCATTTGCTTCATCATAGCGTATTGGTTGGGTTTGGGAACGACGGGCGCGGGTAGTTTCGCCCCTTCCGATGTAAGTGGAGGAATGCCCCGAGCCGTCCTGCGCCATAGCTCTGATTTCCACTTTGCCGCTGGTAGGGATGGTTAGGATAAAGTCATAAGTTTCCGCAATGGCAATGAAGGTTTTATTATGCGGCACGGGAACTACATCCAGCCCGTCGGCGGCAACAAGGGTTGGATCTTCTCCACCGAATGTGAGCCAAAATTGCGACGAAGCCGACCCGTTGATAATTCTGAGACGGATCTTTTCGCCGGGTTTGAATTCAGGATAATTCTGGACGGCCTGCCCGTTGCTGAGAAAAGCAGCGTAGTACACGTCGGCAATGTCGATGCTCTCCATGCGCTGCTTCCAGAAATTGACCTGAGCGCCCAACGCGCCGCGCGCGATGACGCGATTGAGCGGCATGGCGGTATTTTTTCAGATGTTGTACCACTCATTCTTGCGCTTAAGATTGCGTAGCACATTTTTAAGCTTCTGATTAGTCCAGTCCGAAAGCACAAGTACCAGATCGCGGTCGTAGTCCAGTTTTTTTACTTTCGGCTCAATAACGATGGAGCCGTACACGCCGCTTTGTTCTTGCAACATGGTGTGCGAGTGGTACCAGTAGGTACCCGACTGGATGAGCGGAAATTCGTATTTGAGTGTTTGGCCGGGCTTGATGGGTGGCGTGGTGAGATACGGTACGCCATCGTAAAAGTTGGGCACGAGCAAGCCATGCCAATGCACCGACGTTTCGACGTCCATCTTGTTCTCGACATAAATCACAGCGTATTCTCCCTCAGTAAAGCGAAGCGTCGGACCCGGGATACTGCCGTTGACGGTCATGCCCGTCACATCATGACCCCCCAGGTTGACGGTCTGCTGATCGATGGTCAACCGATATTCGTGAATGGGAAGATTGTCCGTGTTCTGGGCAAAGGCCGGCGTAACTATTGCGTAAAATAACCCGGCAAAAAATAAGGAAAAAGTAATGGCAAGATTTTGTTTCATCGGTGTAGCGTGGGTACATCGGTAAAAGTAACTCACGCTACAGGATGAACATTTACAGAATCGCCGTTCTGTTTTGCAGGATTCTGCTTCGGGTAGAGATCAAAAGTATTTCCGTCGCCCTACCGCTCAAATTGCACCCAATCCAGTACCGCATTGGACTCTTCTTTTTCCTGACGAACAAACACAAAATACAAATCGTGTTTGCCTGTGCCTGCTGTGAGCGGAACCGAGGTTTCCCGAAAATCGGTACCTGGGTCGAGCATGAACGAACTCACGATCGGCCCGGTCGCTGAACCGTCATGAACTTCGAGCTTTAAACCCGCTGCGGGGGCTTTGTATCGATAGCGTATGGCTTTGATTTCTTTAAGATCGATATCGTTGAGCACAAAGACCGAGCCGTTTTTTATCCCGGACAAAGAATTCTTGCTTTTCTCTACTGAGATGAGACTATCAGCTAGCCCGGCCTCGATCCTCGCGGGGCGCAACCACAGCGAAGCGTAGCTCGACAGCGGCGCAATTCTCCCGCCGCCGCCGTCGGTATAGGTGGCGGTGAGTTGGTACAGGCCCGGCTTTTTTTCGCGGCTATGCTCAGCCAGTGGCACGCTACCCTTCGCCGGAAGCGACGTTTGTGCTTCGCCAAGGGCCAGGACGTATTTTACAATTTCGGTCGACTCCTCCTTGGAAAGTTGCGGATGGGCCGTCATCGCGACTTCACCCCACACGCCGCCGCCGCCCGTGATGACCTTGTTGGCCAACCGCGCCAGCGCGCCCTTGTCGGTCCGGTACTTATTGGAAATATCGGCAAAAGCCGGACCGACCGAAGCGGCCTTCAATTGGTGACAGGCCTTACAATCGCTTTTTTCCAGGAGTTCCTTACCCAAATCCATGTTGCCGGTATCCTGCTGATGACCAATCAAAGTAGCTTGATTCGCCAGCTGAGGTACGAAATTAAGTTTGACATTCAGGCGCTTGGCATCGATTACTTTGTCTTCCTTATCCACCACCTTCACGGAATAGGCCAGCTTCTGATCGTCGAAAAAGAACGTGCGATTATTGGGCGTCTCGATGCTGACCTTAGGCAGGGTGTTGCCTACCCGGATCATCAAGGTGTCGGCTTGGCTTACGCCCGCTGCATCGGTGGCAATGAGCACGACAGGATAGGTACCATTTTTAGCAAAGGTATAATTCGCGGTGGCTTGGATCGAAGCGACCGTTTTACCATTAAACTTCCATTGGTAGGTAATCGCGTCGCGGTCCTGGTCGTAGCTTTTAGCGGCATCGAAACGGACTTTAAGCGGCGCGGTGCCGAGCGTGTCTGAGGCCGAAATCACCGCTACCGGTGCGCGATTTCCGGGGTTGTAGTCGATGCGCACCAGCCGGGCGTCGGCGTTGTCGATGCCATAGACGGAGCCGTATTCCAGCGCGTAAAGCGAGCCGTCGGGTCCGAAAGCCATGTCAATCGGCCGCCGGAAGTCGTCCGTGGCGGGCATAAATTGTTTCAGGCCTTTGTAGTTTTTGTCAGCATCCAGTTCCACCGTAAAAACCCAGTTGCGCATCCATTCGGTGATGAATAGCTTTTTATCAAAATAAGCGGGAAACTTCGTAGCTGATTTTAGTACCGGATCATAATTGTAGACCGGGCCGATGATGGCGCTACGTCCGCCTTTGCCCAATTCAGGGAATTCCGGTGATACATCGTAAGGGTACCAAATCAGCGCCTTTTGCGCGGGCGGCAAATTTTGGATGCCCGTATTGTTGGGCGAATTGTTAACAGGATGCGCCGGGTCGAAAAGCGGACCGACTTTATCGGTAGCGAAATCGTAATCGTGGTAAGCCATGTTATCGCCTATGAAGTAGGGCCATCCGTAGTTCCCAGGCTGTTTTGCCTGATTATACTCGTCGTAGCCGCGCGGTCCCTGTTCGCCGTCCTCGCCGCTATCGGGACCGATTTCTCCCCAATACAGAAAGCCCGTTTTTGGGTCTACCATGATGCGGTAGGGATTACGGCAGCCCATGATGTAGATTTCGGGGCGGGTGCCCGGCGTGCCTTTGGCAAACAAATTGCCGTCGGGAATGGTCGCCGTGCCGTCCGGTTCGGGATGAATGCGCAGAATTTTGCCGCGCAGATCATTGGCGTTGCCCGCCGCCCGCTGATCGTCAAACTGTTCGCGTCCCGGCCGCTCGTCGATGGGCGTAAAGCCTTTGGAAGCGAACGGACTCGTGTTGTCTCCCACCGAAATGAACAGATTACCATCCGGCCCAAAGGCCAGCGACCCACCCGTGTGGCGACTGATTTCGTAGTCGATCGGGATTTCGAGCAGCACTTTCTCCGAGGCTACATCGAGCGTATTGTCGTCGCGTAGCGTGAAGCGCGATACGTGCTGCTTCGGCGTGTCGGAAATGGGGGTGTTATAGAAGTAGATATAATGGTTTTGGGCAAAATTCGGGTCCAGCGCCAGACCGATCAGGCCGTTGCCATACTTGGTTTCCCAATACACCGGGAATTCACGGATGAGTTTTGTTTTGCGGGTGGTAGGGTCGTAAAGGTAAAAGTTCCCCTTCCGCTCGGTGAAAAAGATCCGTCCATCGGGCGCAATGGCAATTTCCATCGGCTCATTGAGGTCGTTGGAAAGCACGGTCTTGGTAAAGCGGTTTTCTTCGGGAGCCTGCGCGCGGGCAAACGTACCGCTGATAACTAATATGATTATCAGGAAAATATTTAACTTGAAATTCTGTAT
>JBBSSJ010000354.1:0-4382 GCA_038242095.1 Cytophagales bacterium | reverse complement strand
CTGCACATCCTTCGCCCAGAAGACGGGCGTCAGATGTTTTTGCCAGGATTTGGGATTCATCAGATCGGCATCGGGCTCGGCCCAGATCATGCCGAGCGTATAAAAATCCGTCCAGCAACCGCTGGCCGAAAATATGATATTGACGCGCCCGTTGGGACTGGCCAGGTACTGCGGCCCCTCGTTGACCAGGACAATGGGTTGGTCGTCGGGGCCGGGTCTTGTGAGTAAGCCGTGCTGTTCCCAGGGATAGCGCGGGTCCGAGATACGGATGCGCTCGCCGACGCAAGTCCAGGGATTGGACATCTTGCTAAGGTAAATGTCCTGTCGCCCGTTCTCTTCGCCCTCCCAGCCCGACCAGGTGAAGTACATCTGCCCCTTGTGCTCAAACACCGAGCCGTCGATGGCCCACTTATCCTGCGGCGTTTTGACTTTGCCCTTCATCGTCCAGGTGCCCGTCGTGGGGTCGGGCGAGGGATTTTCCAGCGCGTACATGCGGTGGTTGCGATTTTGCCCGTCGTCGGCCGCGAAGTAGACATACCATTTGCCTCCTAGAAAATGTAACTCGGGGGCCCAAATATTTTTGGAATAAGATCCCGTAGCGGGCGGCGTCCAGATCGTTACTTTTTTAGCGTCAGGCAGTTGCGCGAGGTCCTTGGTTTTCCAGATATTCAAATCCTTGCCCGTGGTGTGCATGTAGTAGTAGTAGCCGTCGTGGTAAACCGACCACGGGTCGGCCCCGGCGGGCAATAGCGGGTTTTTAAAGGTTTGGGCGTGGAGGGAGGTAGTAAGAAGAAGGAGGAATAAAAAGATCGTTTTTTGTAGTGCTTTCATGGGGGAGGCTTTCGAAATCGTCAATCTTGTTGGGAAAAGACTTGTGAAGAAAATTTATACTTTGTGATTTGGTTGAGCAACCTTTGGTGAACAAGAAGTCAAAACATTCAATATGACCCCGATTTTACCTGACCTCCGCACCGTCCGCGTGACGCGCTACGTGACGCCGCTGCGCGAGGGCGGCTCGCTGCCCGCCATCGCCGAGGCCGACGACGGTTTCCTCTACGTACTCAAATTCCGGGGGGCGGGACAGGGCCGCAAAGCTCTTGTCGCCGAATTGATCGGTGGCGAACTGGCCCGCGCGGTGGGTTTGCGAATGCCCGAACAAGTCTTCGCCGAGCTTGACGCTGTCTTCGGCCGGAGCGAACCCGACGAAGAAATTCAGGATTTACTCAAAGCCAGCGTCGGCCTGAATCTGGGGCTACACTACCTGTCGGGCGCAATTACCTACGACCCGGCGGTCAATACCGTCGACGCCAGGCTGGCTTCGCAAATCGTGTGGCTCGATGCCTTGCTGCTCAACGTGGACCGTACGCCTCGCAACCCCAATATGCTCATGTGGCACAGGCAATTGTGGCTAATCGACCACGGTGCCGCGCTCTACTTTCACCACGCCTGGCAGAATTGGGAGGAATACGTCGCCAAGCCCTTCGTCCAAGTCAAAGACCACGTGCTGCTGCCCCAAGCCGCGCACATCGCCGACGTGGACGCCGAGATGCGCGCCCTGCTGACCGCCGACGTTATCGAGCGCATCGTGGCCGAGATTCCCAACGACTGGCTCAATCAAGAGCATGAGGAAGCAGACGCCAACGCGATACGGGAGATTTATGTGCAGTTCTTGAATCGCCGCATTACGCAATCCGAAATCTTTGTCAACGCCGCCGAAACCGCCCGCCATGGACTTATTTGAATACGCTATCATCCGGGTCGTGCCACGCGTGGAGCGGGGGGAATTCATTAACGTGGGTGTGGTTTTGTTTTGTAAAAATCAAAAATTCCTGCAAACCAGAATAGCGCTGAACAAGGCCCGGCTGGTCGCGCTGTGCCCGAAAGTCGACGTACAGGATATTGCCGGGCACCTGCAATCTTTTGAGAATATTTGTGCGGGCGAGGCATCGATAAGTCCCATCGCCGCGCTCGACGCTGCTTCCCGCTTCCGCTGGCTCACCGCCCGTCGAAGTACCATCATCCAAGCCTCCGAAGTACATCCGGGACTATGCCTCGAGGCAGAAGCCACGCTGACGAAGTTGTTCGAGCATTTAGTTGCTTCCTGAGTGGGGTTTTGTGAACGTATCTTTCGTACTTTGGAAAAAAAAGACTGCCAATTAGAATTGAGGATCTGCCAAAGCATTTGAGTATGATTTCTCATCGTTTATAATTCTTCCTAATTTTTCTCAATATGAAAAACATACTATTCCTGTTTTTGCTCACTACCCCCGCATTCGCCCAAAACAACGGCTATCAAACGCCGCCCCAGGCGCTGGCCGAACTCGTCACCGCCAAGCCCACGCCCACCGTCAGCGTGGACGGCAAGGGCGAATGGATGCTGCTCATGCTGCGCAACACAGCCACGACCACCATCGCCGAACTGTCCGAACCCGAGTTTCGTCTGGCCGGCTTGCGCTTAAATCCGGCCACCAGCGGCCCAAGTCGCGCCACCTACATCAACGGACTTACCCTGCGCCGGGTGAAAGGCGGTGCCAACGATGTGGCCATCAAAGGGCTGCCCGAAAACGCCCGGCTTTCCTACGTGCAATGGTCGCCGGACGATAGTAAAATTGCTTTTACCAACACCACCGACACCAAACTGGAACTCTACGTGCTGGATGTTGCCACTGCTACCGCCCGGCGCGTGAGCGACTTGGCGCTGAACGCAGTGCTGGGCACGCCTTTCCGTTGGGTGAGCGACAACCAGTCGTTCATCGTGCGGGGTATTCCGGCTTCGCGCGGCGCGGCACCCGCCATCAGCCGCGTACCCGATGGACCGACGGTGCAGGAAAACCTCGGCCAGAAAGCCCAGGCGGCCACCTACCAGGATTTGCTAAAAAATCCCAACGACGAAAAGCGCTTTGCGTACTACACCACTTCGCAGGCCATGAAACTCGGCCTCGACGGCACCGCTACGCCCATTGGCCCGGTGGGCATGGTCGCCACCGCCTCGCCTTCACCCGACGGGAAATACGTGCTGGTCGAAACTATTCACCAACCCTTTTCGTATTTGGTGCCCGTCTATCGTTTTCCGCAGCGATCGGATGTGTATTCCATAGATGGAAAATTAGTAAAAACCCTTAACGACAGCCCCTTGCTGGAAAATATTCCCTGGGGCCCTGACGCCGCACCCAAGGGGCAGCGCGGTCATGACTGGCGCAATGATGCTCCCGCCACAATTTATTGGGTAGAGGCACAGGACGAAGGCGATCCCAAGAAAAAAGCTGACGTCCGTGACATTGTATACAGCCTGGTCGCGCCCTTTTCGGGTCAGCCCAAAGAATTGTACAAGGCCGCCTACCGCTTTGCCAACGCCACCTGGGGCGACGATCAGACTGCTCTTTTCTCGGAACGCTGGTACACGACCCGGCAAATCGTTACCAAAATCGTAAACCCCAACGATCCGGCTAATCCCACGCCGCTGTACGATCGCTCTTCGGAAGACCGCTACGGCAATCCCGGTTCACCCGAGCTGACCAAGAATGCCTACGGCCAGGATGTGCTGCATTTTACGCCCGACCATAGTATTTACCTCACCGGAACGGGGGCCTCACCCGAAGGAGACCGACCGTTTATCGACCTGCTCAATCTCAAAACCAAAGCTACCAAGCGGCTTTGGCGCTCGGATGCGCCCTACTTTGAGCGGCCCGTTGCCATTCTTGATGCCGCTAAAGGTTTGTGGCTCACCAGCCGTGAGTCGCCCGAAATACCGCCTAACTACTATATCCGTGATCTGGACGCTGCGCCCAAAAAGAGCAAAAAGACCACTGCCGAAGCGCTGACGCAGGTTACGTTCTTCCCACATCCCTATCCACAGTTCAAGGACATCCAGAAGCAACAACTCCGCTACAAGCGCGCCGATGGCGTTGGCCTGACCGCCACGCTGCTGCTACCGCCCGGCTACAAGAAATCCGACGGTCCGCTGCCTACTTTCCTGTGGGCATATCCCGCTGAATTCAAGAGCGCCGATTTAGCCGGACAAGTCAATGGCTCGCCCTACACCTTCAACCGCATCAGCTACTGGACGGGTGCGGCCTTTGCCGTAATGGGCTACGCGGTTCTGGAAAATGCCTCCATCCCCATCATCGGCGAAGGCAAAGTCGAGCCGAACGATACCTACGTGGATCAGCTCGTGTCCAGCGCCAAGGCTGCCATCGACGAGGGCGTGCGGTTGGGGGTGGTCGATTCTACCAAGGTAGGCGTCGGGGGCCACTCTTACGGCGCATTTATGACCGCCAACCTGTTATCGCACAGCAATATTTTTAAAGCAGGCATTGCCCGTTCGGGGGCCTACAACCGCACACTGACCCCCTTCGGCTTTCAGAACGAGCAGCGTACTTACT
>JBBSSJ010000353.1:0-4396 GCA_038242095.1 Cytophagales bacterium | reverse complement strand
AGACGCAACGTAATCTCAACACTAATCAGACATAATTATGAAAAAGCACATTTTGGCAGTCACAATGCTGACCGCCCTATTTTTGACTTCCTGCACCGAAACTTCAAAGCAGGAAAACAACGATGCGGTAGCGACCGAAGCCCTTGAAAGCGCCACCGACGACATCGTAACGGGTTCATTGACCGACAAGGCAGGAAAGAAACTGGACATGACTTTCAACAACACGGAAGGAACAGCCACGCTAAACTTTGAGGGGGAAACCATTGAATTGACCCAACAGAGATCAGGCTCGGGAATTTGGTACACAAACGATCACTACGAATTGAGAGGAAAAGGAAACGACCTGGACCTCAAAAAAGACGGAAACGTAATCTTCACGCATAAGGACAACATTGTAACGTCCTCACTCAAAAATTCAGAAGGACAAACGCTTGACATGACCTTCAATAACACCACGAACCAGGCCAAAATTTATTTGGATGGCGGGGAAGAAATCGAACTGGTTAGTCAAAAACCTGCGTCAGGCATTTGGTATAAGAATGATCAATATGAATTGAGAGGAAAGGGCGAAGATGTCGAATTGACCAAAGACGGGAAAACTATTTTTAAGAAATAAAATTCATAAGAGATAAAGCCGGGCGTCCCAATGAATATTTGATGCTATTGATTGGGACGCCCTCAATAAAACGACGACATGAAAGCAGCTATTCTGAATAAATTGGGCGACACGCCTAAATACGGAGATTTTCCCGATCCGGAAGCTCAAAACGATGATCAGGTATTGCTGAACGTAAAAGCGGCGGCGGTGAAAAATCTGGACAAAGTGATGGCAAGCGGTGCGCATTATGCAAGTCACAAGGAGTTTCCCACCATTGTGGGCATGGATGGGGTTGGAACCCTGGCAGACGGAACAAGAGTCTACGCCAAAGGAATCACCGGCATGATTGCTGAAAAAGCGATCATCGACAAAAACAGATACACCTTGATCCCCGATAATCTGGACTTCGATACCGCCGCAGCCCTGCCAAACGCCGTACTGGGAGCCGCCATGTCGCTGAAGGTTCGTGGCGATATAAAGCCCGGGCAGAACGTACTGATCAACGGAGCAACGGGGGTCACCGGACAAATGGCGGTGCAGATCGCCAAGCATTACGGGGCCAACGTCATAATCACGACGGGGCGTAATCAGGAGCTTCTGGAAAAAACCAAAACCCTTGGGGCAAGCAAGACCGTGTCTTTGACACAGGACGACGAAGCGATCGTGGTGCAGTTGAAAGAAATACACCGCCACACGCCGATCGACTTGGTAATCGACTACCTGTGGGGCGATCCGGCGGAATTGATATTCAAAGCACTGGAAGGGGCCGGCCTGAATAACACCACGCACCCAATTCGCATTGTGAGCGTCGGTTCGATGGCTGGGAAGACGATAAATCTGGCATCCGAAGCGCTGAGAAATTCGGCCATTGAAATCGTAGGCTCCGGATTTGGCAGTCTTTCAAAAGCCGACCTGGAGCGTTACGGCCAGCAGATACTGCCCGAAATGTTTCAACTGGCAGCAGCCCGAAAGCTGACGATGGAATTGGTCGTGGATGCCATTGATAACATCGAGCAGCTTTGGGAGCAAGGTATTGACTCGGGGAAAAGGTTAGTGATTTCTATGGGTTAAAATTTAATATAAATACGATGCACGAAAAAAATATTAAGTCCGCTGGCAAATCCTTACAGGAAGCGGAAAAAGTATTGTTCATGATTCACGGAAGAGGTGGAGACGCCCGCGATATTCTTGGGCTTGCCTCTCATCTCAATGTTTCTAAATTCGCCCTGATGGCTCCTGAAGCTACCAGTCATTCCTGGTATCCGAATTCCTTTATGGCCGAACCCGAACAAAACGAACCCTGGCTTTCCTCTGCACTTCGTATTCTGAAAGATACCGTCGATGAGGTAATAAACGGTGGTATTGCCGCGGAGAATATTTACTTTCTCGGTTTTTCTCAGGGAGCATGTCTGGCTCTGGAGTTTGTGACTCGAAACGCCCAAAAGTGGGGTGGGGTGGCCGCGTTCACGGGTGGATTAATTGGCAACGTAATCAATAAGGACAACTACTCCGGCGACTTTGGCGGAACCCCCGTATTTATCGGCACAGGAAACCCCGACCCGCACGTGCCTTTAAATCGGGTGAATGAAAGCGTGGGGATCCTGGAAGAAATGGGTGCGAAGGTGAGCCTGAAAGTATACGAAGGTCGGCCACATACCATTTCACAGCAGGAGATAGAGGAAGCGAACAACATCATTTTCAACAACTAAAAAGAGACTATGAAAAACCAATGGCCCGCTTTATCCTACGAAAAGGGAAAAGACACCTACGCTACGCTTCACATGTGGACGCAGATCGTGGGCAAAATAAAACTAGCCGTAGCGCCCTGGATCAATCACTCCTGGCATATTACCCTGCACGTTACGCCCACCGGTCTTTCAACCCGTAACATGATCTATGAAGACACACATTTTCAAATAGACTTTGATTTGGTTAATCATAAACTCAACTTGGTTATTAGCGACGGAAAGGATCGGGGGTTTGGTTTGCACCACATGTCCGTAACCGATTTCTACCAGAAGATCTTCGCCCTGCTTAGCGACTCGGGCATCGATTTGCAGATAAACTCCACGCCCGTGGAAATCGAAGATCCGATTCCATTTGAAGACGACACGGTACATGCCACCTACGAAAAAGACCAGGCTCAGGCCTTGCACATGGCTTTGCTAAAAATGCAGGGGGTATTCACCCGCATGCGATGCGATTTTACGGGCAAATGCAGTCCTGTGCATTTTTTCTGGGGCAGCTTCGACCTGGCCGTATCCCGGTTTTCGGGACGAACGGCCCCCACGCACCCAGGCGGCATCCCTAACCTCCCGGATTGGGTGGCAGAAGAGGCCTATTCCCACGAAGTAGCAAGTTTCGGCTTTTGGCCCGGCAGCGAGGCCCTGCCTGAACCGGCTTTCTATGCCTATCTTTACCCGGAGCCGAAAGGCTATAAATCTGCCGATGTTAAACCCGAAGCCGCTTATTTTCATAAGACATTGGGAGAATTCATACTCCCGTATAGCATCGTTCAGAAATCAGATGATCCCGAAGCGACGCTGTCAGAATTCCTTAACAGCACCTACGAAGCGGGCGCTACGCTAGCGAAGTGGGACAGGGCTTCCTTGGAAAAATAGGTAATCATCAACAACCAAACGTGGTAAAATCTATTGGCTTGCCAAACTAACTAGCCTCGAAAATTTAAAATAAACACAATGAACTTGCCTAACAATTTAAAATGGGTCTACGGTGTAGATACAACTTTAATCCAAACTATCTTTAGAATTTTGCTAGGTGCCAGTCTTTTATTTTCAGGCATTAGTCACCTGACATTCAACAGAGAAGAGTTTATCGCGCAGGTGCCGAATTGGTTGCCATTCTCCACAGATTTAGTGGTTGTTCTTTCTGGAATTGCAGAAATCACAATTGGCTTGTCATTGATCGCACTCTACAAGTGGAAGGCTCTGGTGGGTTGGGCTACGGCGATATTCTTCGTATTGATATTCCCCGGAAACATTTCGCAATACGTCAACCAGGTAGATGCCTTTGGCTTGGATACGGATCAGGCTCGTCTTATCAGGTTATTTTTTTAGCCGGTGTTGGTTTTATGGGCGCTCTGGTCAACTGGTGCATTTAAAGCATTTATGAATAGAAATAAACACCAGAAATGATTAGAATTACCAGGATTTATAGCGATGAAAACGGGGAAAGTAACTTTGAGGCTATTGATATGCCGTTGAGGGACGATGGCGATATTAGATTTCTCTCTGATAAAATTCCCATTAAGGAAATGGTATTCAGAAAGGTAAAGCCGGACTACGATTACGATTTCCATAATGCCCCCCAAAAGCAGTATATCATTCTATTGGACGGAGAAATTGAAATAGAAACGTCGCTGGGAGAAAAAAGGACCTTCAAAGGAGGTGATATCCTACTAATGGATGATACCGAGGGCAAAGGACACAAGACAAGAAATGTTCAAAATATCGAAAGGAGGTCCATTTTTATAACGCTTTGAATCTGAGTGAGAATAGAAACTTGTCCAAGATACCTCGGGGTTTCGGGTACTGTATTTGTTTTGCTCACATCTAAAAAATCGAATATTATGGGAAGAAAGTCAACAAAAGTTTCCAGGCTAGTTGCTAGTTACGTCCGATGAGTTAACTTTATCGGATTCTTCATAACATTTTAGCCATGAAACCCTGAGCTATTTATAATAAGCCTGGGGACTAAGGTAAATGATCCTGGTGTGGCATTTTACAAAAATGGTTGGATCAAGGAAGTGTTTAAAAAATAGGGGGTTTGTAAATTTCT
>JBBSSJ010000352.1:0-4399 GCA_038242095.1 Cytophagales bacterium | reverse complement strand
GGCCTCCAGTTTCTCAGAGAGGCTCCACGTTCTTTGATGCTTGTCCATAATACCGTAAATTTAAAACTTAGTTTACGGAAATTATGTCCAGTTAATTAGGGGGTTGAGAAGATACTTACCATATGAGTTTTAATAGGTACCATGTTGCTAACGCGCTCACTCAGGTACTTAGGAACTCAATCGCTCAGGTACCCAGAAAATCCTTTCACACCTTATAAAAAATCCATTTTCCCAACTCCTTGTACGACACTTTCTTGCCGTACATCAGAATGCCAACGCGGTAGATGCGGGCAGCGAGCCAGGTGGTACCCATGAAGCCCAGGACGAGCAGGCCCATTGAAAGGGCGAGTTGCCAGCCGGGGACGCCGAACGGAATGCGCACCATCATTACAATCGGGGAGGTGAAGGGGATGATCGAAGTCCAGAAGGCCAGACTACCATCGGGATCGCGCAAGGCGATTTGGGCAAAAACGAAGGAAAATACGATCGGCATTGTAATGGGTAGCATGAATTGCTGGGTATCGGCGTCGTTGTCGACGGCAGCCCCCACCGCCCCGAACAGGGCGCTATACAAGAAGTAGCCGCCTAAATAATAAAACAGAAAGCAGCCAATGATGTAGGGAATGTTAAGGCTGCCGACTGCCGCCAGCACCTCAGTTATCGGGTTGGCCTCCCCGCTGGCAGTCATGGCCGCGCCAGCCGTGGCACCGGGCATTCCGCCGCTGACTTGCGCTACCTTGGATTGCATCTTTTGCGGATCGCCGATCTTATCCTTGAAGGCGTAACCCGCCGCCGAAGTAAGCGCGATGGTCAGGATAATCCAGAGCATGAATTGTGTCAGTCCCACCAGGGCTACACCCAAGATTTTGCCCATCATCAGTTGGTATGGCTTTACTGACGAGATAATGATCTCAACAATCCGGCTGGTTTTTTCCTCCGTCACGCCCCGCATGACCTGGGTACCATAGACAAAGACCGAAATGTAGATCAGAAACGCACATATGCCCCCAATGACCGTGGCCGCGCCCGAACTGCTGCTTTTTTCGCCTTCTTCGCTCAGGCTGATGGTTTCGGAACTCACGTTCACGCGGGCATCCTCGATGATCTTGCGGGTAATGCCCGCTTCGGTTAGCTTGATATTTTCGATTTGTCGCTCGATGGTTTTCTCGATGTCGCTTTTTAAGTCGAGGCTGACGTTTTTGGCGGCGTAGATGCGGACACCCTGGGAATTTTCCAGCACATCGGCGGGAATGTAGACCAGGGCGTTCACGTCGCTCTCCCTGCCGCTGGTGAAAATGGCCTTGGCAGAATCCAGCGGTTCGCTGATATAGGTGAATTTCAGTTCATCGGTATCCTTGAACTGTTTGGTGAACAAACCGCTTTCGTCCAGCACTTCCACCTGCTTAGCATCCGAACTGCCCACGGCAATCCAGATCACCGCCGCGTAAAAGCCCACGAACAGAAAGGGCGTCAAAAAAGTCATGATGATGAAGGATTTCTTCTTCACCCGCACAAGGTATTCACGTTGTAAAACTAGTAAGATGTTCCTCATATAATAGAATGTTGTGTCTTCATGGGTCAAATGGTGAACCGTACTTGGTTTTTAGTAAAAGTTAAAAAAAGTGTTGGCGAAAAGCGCCGTTCCACCCTTCATCCCTTCCCCGTCCACCCTCTTTTTTAGCTTTCCGGTACGTCGTTTACCGCCCGCATGAACACGTCGCTCATGGTGGGGATGTTTTCGCCGAAGGAGTGGATTTCTACTTTGGGTAGTAAATCTTGTAATAATTGATTGGGTGTTCCGCCCTGGGGCAACCGGATTTCGCTGCGGGTGAGTCCGGCGGGTAGGGGACGACTGCTTTCAACCTGGTATTGTGCCGCCAGGCCATTGAGCAGACCGCTATGTTCAACAAAGAACGTATTGGTCTTGAACTGCTCCTTGATTTGATTCTTAGGCCCGTCCAGTACTTTCTTGGAGCGGTGGATGAGCGCGATGTAGTCGCAAAGTTCTTCGACGGTTTCCATGCGGTGGGTCGAGAAAATAATGGTCGAGCCCTTCTCTCGCAATTCCAGAATTTCGTCCCGAATCAGGTTGGCATTGATGGGGTCGAAACCCGAAAACGGCTCGTCCAGAATAATAAGATCGGGCTGGTGCATGACCGTTGAAACGAACTGCACCTTTTGCTGCATCCCCTTGGAGAGGTCGGCTACGTTCTTGTCCCACCAGGTTTTAATGTCGAACTTCGTGAACCAAATTTTTAGCTTATCCATCGCCTCGGCCTTCGACAGCCCTTTCAGCCGCGCCAGGTAGAGTAGCTGATCGCCGACCTTCATCTTTTTATACAAGCCGCGCTCTTCGGGCAGGTACCCGATGCGCCGGATGTGTTCGTCGTGCAGCGGCTTGCCATCAAAGAGTATGGTACCCTGATCTGGCCCGGTAATTTGATTGATAATCCTGATAAGGGAAGTTTTTCCGGCGCCGTTGGGCCCAAGCAACCCGAAGATACTACCCTTGGGAATGTTAATGCTCACATCGTCGAGCGCCCGGTGTTCGGCGTAGTCTTTTACAATATGATGCGTTTCGAGTATATTCATCTACTGAATTCGAGTGGAAGGTTTTAACAAAGTTAGCAGGAAGTATCCTGAATGCTAATTTCAAAAATGAGAAAGATTCACTTGATTCTACGCTTAAAAGGGATGAAACGCTCGTGATTTGGGACGAGTGGTAATTAAATGCATTATTTTACCCAAGTTGAAGTGGCACGGATTTTCAGCTATGGATTTTTAAAAAAAAATATGCTCAATAATTCCCGCGTTTGGCTGAAAGGCCGCTATAACAAGACCGTCAACAGCATCGCCTTTTACCCGGCTTTTATCGGGCTTATTTTTTTATTAGTCTCCTACCTGACGATTTCCTTCGACTTCTCGGAGGCCGGCAAGGGAATCAAAGCCAGCTTGCCGCCCTACACATCCCTGAAAGATGCCTCCACGGCGCGCAGTATCATTTCGGCCATTACCTCAGGGTTGATCTCGTTAACGGTATTCAGCTTCTCGATGGTCATGATCGTGCTGAGCCAGGCAGCGTCTAACCTGAGTAACAGGATTCTTAACCGGCTGATCGGCAACCGATTTCAGCAGGTAGTTCTGGGTATTTACATTGGTACCATCGTTTACTCGCTGTTTCTGCTGAGTACCATCCGCGACATCGACTCCGGAATCTATATTCCCGCGCTGAGTACCTATCTTCTTATTCTGCTCACAATTTTCGATATTTTTCTCTTCATTTATTTCATCCACTACATTACGCAGTCCATTAAGTACGACGTCATTATTCATCGGGTCTACAACGACACCCGCGAGCGGCTCGAAAAGACCTGCGCGCTGTCACGCCCGCCCACCGAATTGATTGAACTGCAAGGTGCCTGTTTTGTGACCGCCAACTCGTCGGGAATCTACGAGGGATTTGACACGGTGACGTTGCTGCGCTATGCCGACGAAGGCGATTGCGTCTTTTATACGCTGCACACCCCAGGCACCTTCATGCTACAAG
Source organism: Cytophagales bacterium (assembly GCA_038242095.1). Taxonomy (GTDB): domain Bacteria; phylum Bacteroidota; class Bacteroidia; order Cytophagales; family Spirosomataceae; genus Persicitalea. Next base: position 852 of record JBBSSJ010000352.1, on the reverse strand, counting down.
GCCAGCCATTGCTACAGGTCAGCAAGGCAATTTCTGACGACACGAAAGAGAAAATCGCGCGCGGACTTCGCGTTAACGAGATCGAATCCATCGAAGAGAACTATGCCTACGGCCTGCATCAGCTATCCGAAATCGCCATGAAAGCGCTTAGCCCCGGCATCAACGACCCCGGTACGGCCATCATCAGTTTGCGAGCTATGGCGCAATTGCTCGCGTATCGGCTCAAATTCTACCCAAACAATGTCGTGCGCAACGACGACAACCAAGTGCGAATCCTGGTTCAGGAATTGACATTTGACAAGCTCTTTGAAAATACGGTTCTCCCAATTTGGGATTATGGTAAAGAAGACCGTTTGGTCCAAAAGGAAATGTATCATCTGCTCGATCAGTTGCAGAAGATATCCCCTCGCTCCATCACAGGACGCCTATTACGCAAGGTGACGCTCTCGATCCAGCAGCAGGAATTAATTTAGGGACATTTGTGCCTTTTTTTTGGGCCGGAAGTGCCCGGTAGTCGTAAGTAAGTCTTTTTACCAAAACCCGAACCTAATGAAAATCCTGAATGCAAAAACCCACGGCATCATCGACTACCTGGTGGTCGTTTTCCTGCTCGCCGCGCCCACACTTTTCAATTTGCCTGTTACCACGACTCTATTTACTTACATTCTTGGTGGTATTCACTTGACGCTTACGTTACTTACCCGAACCGATTTAGGCGTGATTAAAGTGATCCCCTTTCCAGTGCATGGCTGGATCGAACTAGTGGTGGCTATTGCGCTGATCGCTGTGGCATTTTATCTGGGGAACTTAGAAGGTGCCCTGGCGCAAACCTTTTATCTGGCCTTTGCTGGC
>JBBSSJ010000351.1:0-4412 GCA_038242095.1 Cytophagales bacterium | reverse complement strand
GCAGTGAAGCAAGCGGAGGAGGACAAATCTTTGATAGAAGAGAATTCGGATTCCGATGCAGCAGTCGTAGTAGCAGAGCTTGACGATTCAGCTATCGAATCTAAGGCTTAAATATTTGGAAGGACATAGTAAGGGCGGTGGATACATATCCCACCGCCCTTCTTTATTTAACAAAAGCCTGGCCGAAATTACCAAAGGCGTCAGAATGTCCTGTGTTTCCGCAAGAAACAGTTTCTTCTGGAAATAAAGTTATAATTCAAAAGTGAGTCCCTGGGCCAGAGGCAACGTGGTACCGTAGTTGATCGTATTGGTCTGGCGGCGCATATACGCTTTCCAGGCGTCCGAACCTGATTCGCGACCGCCGCCTGTCTCTTTTTCTCCCCCAAAGGCACCACCGATCTCAGCACCCGACGTGCCGATGTTCACATTGGCGATGCCGCAATCACTGCCTGATGCGGCCAGGAATTGCTCGGCCTCCCGCATGTTGAGTGTAAATATTGCCGAAGAGAGGCCCTGTGGTACCGCGTTTTGCAGCGCGATGGCCTCGTCGAGGGTTTCGTATTTTATTAAATACAAAATCGGTGCGAAAGTTTCGTGTTGCACGATGGCCCAATCGTTCTGCACTTCGGCGATGCAGGGTTTCACGTAGCATCCTGATTGATAGGTTTCGCCGGATAGCACTTCCGGGTCCACAAAGAAAGTACCTCCCTGGGCCGGCACAGCCGCCACCGCCGACTCATAGCCTACTACCGCTTGCCGGTCGATAAGCGGCCCCACGTGTAGCCCGGCGTCAAGCGGATTTCCAATTTTGAGTTGTCCGTAGGCTTGGGTTAGTCGCTGCTTCACCTCATCGTAACGATCCCGATGTACAATCAGGCGACGGGTCGTAGTGCACCGCTGCCCCGCAGTACCCACCGCCCCAAACACGATGGCCGGAATGGCGAGGGTTAGGTCGGCCTCACTCGATACGATAATGGCGTTGTTACCTCCGAGTTCCAGCAGACATTTACCCAACCGACTGGCGGTCGCTTCGGCTACGGCGCGGCCCATGCGGGTGCTGCCAGTCGCCGACACCAACGCCACGCGACGGTCTTCTGCAAGCCACTCGCCCACCTCGCGACCACCGGTGACTAAGCAAGACACACCTTCGGGCACTTCATTGGCTGCAAGTACTTCACGGATGATATTCTGGCAAGCTATGGCAGTCAGTGGCGTTTTTTCGGAAGGTTTCCATACGCACACATCACCGCACACCCAGGCGACCATTGCGTTCCAGGCCCATACGGCCACCGGAAAGTTGAAGGCCGAGATGATTCCTACCACACCCAGCGGGTGCCACTGCTCGTACATCCGGTGTTGCGGCCGCTCGCTTGGCATGGTGAGACCATAAAGTTGTCGCGATAAGCCCACGGCAAAATCACAGATGTCGATGATTTCCTGCACTTCGCCTAAACCTTCCGGCAGGCTCTTGCCCATTTCGTAGCTCACCAACTCGCCCAGAGCTTGCTTGTGGTGCCGAAACCGATCGCCCATTTGCCGCACTATTTCGCCGCGCAGTGGCGCGGGTTTAGTGCGCCATTCCCCAAAAGCAGCTTGCGCCGTTTCGAGCACGCGATCGTAATCTTCCCGCGCGGAGGCTTGGGTGGCACCAATTTGCTGTCCATCGACGGGAGAAAAAGATTCCAGCGACTCACCTTTTCCTTCCCAGGATTTCTGTCCGGTACTTGCACCGGGGTTTGTGCTTTTAATACTTAATGTTTCGAGAAAATTCATTTTTTAAAATTGAAGTTATCTTGGCAAGATAAGATGGAATGTCTCCTGCTGATGGATTTAAAAGCTAAAAAGGGGAATTAGCCTTTTTGGTAAAAAGACCCGTTTTCCGTCGCCAAAAACTTCTCCAGCGATATATCTTCCTGCTTGATAAAGCCCTGCTGCGGCAGGCTGCCTGCCGCCACCATCTCGACCACCGCCGCGATAGAGGCCGCCGTGGTCCAGGAGATTGCACGCCAGTGCTGCCCGTCGATTTCGAGCGGATGATAGGCCTTGTAAAATTCCTCGCGGGCTAGTTTGTCGTCTTTCCAGCCTTCGACGACCGCATAGACGTACACCACATCTTCCTGTACGGGTGGCTTGGCTTCGGTCAGAATTTGCTCGACCAGCTCACGCTTGTTTTTCAGAATGAGTTCGTACAGCAGAAAGCGCATCAGCTTGGCGTGGCCGGGGTAACGGATGGTCTTGTAGTTGAGCGTGTCGACGCGCCCGGCGTAGGTTTCGCACATGGTACCCAGCCCGCCCGAGGTCGTGAATGCTTCGAACTCCTGCCCTTCAATATTGATTACTTCCATGCCATCCAGCGACGACACGGTTTTGCGCTGACCGTTGTGGATCACTTCGGCGTCGTTGATGTACTCGTTGATAACGCCAGCCGGCGACCAGGTGAATGAGTAGCCCATCAGGCCGTTGGGGTAGCGAGGCAGCGCACCCACCCGCAACTCGATGTCGCGGAGCTTGGTAAAACGAGCGGCGAGGTCGGCCCCCACGATACCGATAAAGCCAGGGGCCAGTCCGCACTGCGGGGCCATAACGCCTTTGCTGTCGCGGGCCATTTCTCGGATGGCGGTGGTGGTGGGCACGTCTTCGGTCAAATCGAAGTAATGAAGGCCCAATTTGTAAGCCATTCGGGCCACGGGCAAATTAAGATTATAAGGTAGGCAAGACACTACGGCGTCATGCCCGGCCATGTGTTTTTCCAGCGCTTCGTCGCTTACTTCGTTCATTACGGTGTCGAAGGGAAGTTTATGAGCGGGTTCCGCCTTGTCGAGCCCCACGACCCGGAAGCTTTTACTCAGCAGGGTCCCTACCAACGAACCTACCTTCCCGAGTCCGACGACTAATACTGATTTCATAGGTCAATAAAATTTAGAGGATTATCTCATAAGTTCCGTAAGATAGCTTTTTATAAAAAAATTCCCTACCCGGACGTAAAAGTCTGAGTAGGGAATCTTTAGTCGGCGCGTTGGCACCTGAGTAAGGCGTTCAGAGAACCATATCCGGATTGACCTTGCGGGCCTCCGCGAGAAGTTTCTTGCTTTCGGCGGCATTACCCATCGCCATCTCAATTTTGCTGGCTTGCTGTAACATCTCGGGATTCTTAATCCCCGTCCGCATCGCTACCTGCATGTATTCCTGCGCTTTTTTAAGATCATTCTGTTGAAAGGCGATCATAGCCAGAGTTTGATTGACATCAATGTTCTCAGGACGACGTGCAAATTCTTCATTGGCGTAGTGGGCAGCGGAATCAAGCTGACCCGTTTTCACGTATAACTTGGCCATTTCAAGATTGACCAAATGTCCTGATTGGGCGTCTTCGTCGAGCATCGTAACCACTTCGGCGTACTTTTTAGTGGCTTTTTCTTTGTCTCCCTGTATGGCATAAATGTCAGCCATTTGTTCGTGGAAAGAAAATTCGGGCAAAATGGCACTGGCCTTTTCCAGCGTCGCAAGCGCCTCGTCGTACTTTTTGCGCATTTCCAGTACTTTAGCTTTTCCTCCCATCGCGAAAGCGTAACTGGGCCGAATGGCTAAAATCTCATCGTATTCCCGATCGGCCTTATCCAACTGTCCCGTAACCACGTAGAGATGCGCCAGCGTATTCTTGCTCCAACAGTAGGGCTCCGAACCGGGCAGGCCGGCATCGACAGCCAACTTCATGGCCTCGATCGAGCTATCGTAGTTGCCGTAAATCTCGCGCAAATAGGACGCCCGCGAGTAGGCTTCTAAGGAAGGCTTCAACGCTTGCATTTTGTCCGACATGGCCACGGCCTCTTCGTAGTTACCCAACTCTACGTTGGCGTCGACAAGCACACCGTATACGTAAGCGTTATCGGGATTGATTTGGCGGGCTTTTTCAGCCAGTTCGCGCGCTTCGCCAAACTGGTGTTGCGAGAGCTTCACTGAAGCCTTGAACGTGGTAGCTTCAAAGTTATTCGGATCGATGCTCAGCACGCCGTCCAGAATCTTCAGCACCGCCGGATAGTAGTATGGGTGCTCGCCCGTGATGCGGGCCTCCGACATATAAATTGTGGCGATCTGTAACCGGGCTTTTATATCGCTGGGATCTTTGGCAATACGGGCTTTCAACTCGTCCACCTTCGACATAGTCTTGGGCCATTCGGTAGCGGTAGCCAGTTCGCCTTTGCGCTGGAACAAGGGTGGAATACCCATCGGATCTTCCGTGGCAGCGATACTGCTCTTGTCGTCATTTTTGCAGGCTCCCACGATCGTCAGCACAAAAAGCATCATAACGGACCAGGAGAGCAATTGCCTACTTTTTAAAAAGGGTAATTTCATTTTGAAAAAATTTAGGAGGTTGTTAAAAGTTAGCCGGAGATAAACGCACACAAAAATTATTT
>JBBSSJ010000350.1:0-4422 GCA_038242095.1 Cytophagales bacterium | reverse complement strand
TTGGAAATAAGCCCATTCCCCGATCCGCTTTATGCAAGCCAATATCTTGAACCTCTTCGACCGCACCATCCGCGAAGCCCGCCTCGAAACTCGAAACGGACGCATCGCGCGCGTCGCCGACCTGGGTCCGGAAAATCCCGCCCTGCACTATTTGTTGCCTGGTTTTGTCGACGCCCACGTACACATCGAAAGCTCCATGCTCACGCCCAGCCAGTTTGCGCGGCTGGCGGTAGTGCATGGCACGGTCGCGACGGTGTCGGACCCGCACGAAATCGGCAACGTACTGGGCGTGGAAGGCGTGGAGTACATGATCCGCGATAGTCGGCGGGTACCGTTCAAGTTTTGCTTCGGGGCCCCCTCCTGCGTACCCGCCACGCCGTTTGAAACGGCTGGGGCCAGCATTGACGCTAAAGCGATCCGGCGATTATTAGGCATGAAAGAAATCGGCTATCTCGCCGAAATGATGAACTACCCCGGCGTGTTGAACGAAGATCCGGAAGTCATGACGAAGCTGCTCCTAGCGCGGGCTTTCAACAAGCCCGTCGATGGCCATGCCCCCGGCCTACGGGGCGAAGCGGCGCGGCAGTATGCCGCCGCGGGTATCAGCACTGACCACGAGTGTTTTACTTACGAGGAAGCCTGCGAGAAGATAGATTACGGTGTCCATATCCTGATCCGCGAAGGCAGCGCCGCCAAAAACTTTGACGCCCTGATTCCGCTGATCGCTGAGTTTCCCGACAAGATCATGTTCTGCTCCGACGACAAGCACCCCGACAGCCTGGTGGCGGGCCATATCGACGTACTGGTAAAACGGGCTTTGGCGTTGGGTTATGACCTGTTCGATGTGTTGCGGGCCGCTTGCCTGAACCCCGTGCTGCACTATCGTTTGGCCGTGGGGCTGCTTCGGGAAGGTGACCCGACCGACTACATCGTGGTCGACAATCTGCGTGATTTAAATGTGCTTGAAACCTGTATCGATGGACAAACCGTCGCGCGGGCGGGACAAACGCTGATCCCCGACTTGCAGAGCGAGCATCCCAACAAGTTTGACTGCCTGCCAAAAACAGCCGCCGACTTCCGGGTCGAGGCCGCCGGCGAACGCGTTACACTTCGCGTAATCGAAGTGCTGGACGGACAATTAGTAACCAACAGTTTGCAAATTGAGGTACCCGTTAGTGATGGCCTGGTGGAAAGCAATCTCAGCCTCGATGTCCTGAAAATTGCGGTGGTGAATCGCTATGCCCCGGATGCCGTTCCGGCGGTGGCGTTCATCAAAAATTTTGGTTTGAAGCACGGGGCCATCGCTTCTTCGGTCGGCCACGACTCGCATAATATCATCGCCGTCGGTTGCGACGATGAAAGCCTGAGCCGAGCCATAAACGCCATTATTGAAACAAAAGGGGGCGTAGCGGCGGTAGGCGACGGACTGACGCTCCACCTTGCCCTACCTATCGCCGGCCTCATGACCGACCGGGATGGCTACGCGGTAGCGGCTGAATATACCCGGCTCGACCAGTTCGTCAAGCGAACCCTGGGCAGTACCCTCACTTCGCCTTTCATGAGCCTCTCGTTTATGGCATTACTCGTTATTCCCTCTTTGAAACTTAGCGATCTTGGACTTTTCAACGGTGACACTTTCGAATTCGTCCCCATGCAGGGGTGAGAAGACAAATACATCCTCTATTCCTTGTACGATTCGGTTAGACAAGTACAATATTCTTTGAAAGGATTGAGAAATTAATCCGGTAATATTTTCTTTTAATGTTTTTTTATAAATATATTTACAAGTGTAAAAATGACCTTTATTCGAGCATATCTTTAACCATCCCCTATTCCTAATCCTTTTCCTATGGCCTACGTACGATACAAGCAAGAAGAAGAACTGCGTTACTGGAACCAGTTCAGAATGGGTGACGAAAATGCCTACGCCTCTCTTTATCAATCCTACGTTCACATCCTTTATCAGTATTGCTCCCAATTTACGTTTGACAAGCCCCTCATTAAAGACTGCATTCATGATCTGTTTGTAGAGTTATGGAAAAACCGCCGGACGCTCGGAGACACCACTTCGGTACGATTCTATCTGATGGCGTCCATCAAGCGCAAGTTGGTGCGCCACCTCAACATCCTGCAAAAGCACACCAGCAATGAGGATATTCCGGTGGAATACTGGCACATCAACACGCCATCGCACGAGCGGGAGCTGATTTCGGAAGAGGAGATGGTCGCCACCAACCAGCACCTCAGCAAGGCCATGAACTACCTGCCCCGCCGTCAGCGCGAGGCCATTTTCCTGAAATTTTACATGAATATGAATAATCAGGAAATCGCCGACCTGATGAAGATCAATATTCAGTCGGTGTACAATCTGGTCTTCGGTGCGTTGAGTAACCTCAAAAAGAATATGGAAGTAGAGCACGTGACGCTGTAAAATATTCAACGCAAAAAAAGGCGCGATCTCCAACCGGGGTTCGCGCCTTTTTTGTGCTTTTATTTCGCTCTTCACTTTGCCCCTTTGCCCCTTTGCCACTCCTTCCTTACCTTCACCCAAAAAAAATATGCACCCCAATACCGCGCCCCTCGCCGAACGAATGCGTCCAAAGAGTTTGGACTATTATGTGGGACAGCAAAAACTGGTTGGCCCCAACGGTCCGCTGCGCCGCGCCATTGAAAGCAATACCATTCCGTCGCTTATCCTATGGGGACCGCCGGGCGTAGGCAAGACCACACTTGCATTCCTGATTGCCAACGCCACTAAGCGTCCTTTTCATAGCCTGAGCGCCATTAGTTCGGGCGTAAAGGATTTGCGGGAGATTCTTTCCCGGCCCATGGGCTTGTTTTCGCCGGTACTTTTTATCGACGAGATCCACCGTTACAACAAGACTCAGCAGGACGCGCTACTCGGGGCGGTGGAAAAAGGGCAGGTGACATTGATCGGCGCAACGACCGAAAACCCTTCCTTTGAAGTCAATTCTGCCCTACTCTCGCGCTGTCAGGTGTATATCCTCGAATCACTGGGCGAAGCCGAATTGCGGGAATTGGTCGACCGGGCAATTGGCAACGATGCCTGGCTCAAAACCAAAAAGATAACGTTTGAATCCGACGAGGCTTTATTTCGCTTATCGGGCGGTGACGGCCGAAAACTGCTGAATCTGCTGGAATTAGTCGTGCTCAACGAAGGCGACAATCCGTCGATCATAATCACCGACGAACTTGTCACGGAAGTAGCCCAGCAAACGCTGGCCCGCTACGACAAGTCGGGTGAGCAGCATTACGACATCATTTCGGCTTTTATCAAATCGTTACGGGGCAGCGACCCCAACGCCGCGCTCTACTGGATGGCGCGGATGATCGTGGCGGACGAAGATCCCATATTCATCGCCCGGCGGATGCTCATCATGGCCTCCGAAGACATCGGTAACGCCAACCCGACGGCGATGATTATGGCCAATGCCTGCATTCAAGCCGTGAAGGTGATCGGTTACCCCGAATGCCGCCTCATTCTATCACAAGTGGCGGTGTACTTGGCAACTTCGCCCAAAAGCAACGCCAGCTATCTTGCTATCAACGAGGCGATGGCGCTTGCCGAAAAAACCGCACACCTGCCCGTGCCGCTTTCGCTCCGCAACGCACCCACCAAACTTATGAAGCAAATCGGGTACGGCAAAGACTACAAGTACGCCCACAGCTACGAAGGCAACTTTGCTGCCCAAAACTTCCTGCCCGACGAGCTGAAAGGCACCTCGCTCTATAAGCCGGGAGCCAACGCCCGGGAAGAAGATATCAGAAAGCGCCTTGCGCAGTGGTGGGGGGAATGGTACGGATATTAGCTATTCGCAAAAAAAAATCCGCTGACTATTCATAAGTCAGCGGATTGTCGTGGTGCACCCGAAGGGTATAGAACCCTATAACTTACTTAAACTCCAATAATGGTAAAAAACCTCATTTCTAGCGCTGTATGAGGGTTAAGGTTTTAACGGGATTCAAATAAATACGGGGCAATTCAAAAAAAGTGGCACCTTTTCCGGCACCTTTTTCTAAATTGATTATCTTTGTGGCGTTCGATTCTTAAAAAATGCCACGATGACCAAAGTTAGTGTTCGGTTCAACCTCAAAGAACCTAAATCAGACGGGCCTACGCCTATTCTTTGTCGCATTTCTTACGCCAACCAGCGGATCAGATACTACACGGGCGAATCTATCAGCCCCGAATTTTGGGATGCAGCAACGCGCCGCCCGCGCAATACCCGAAAGTTTCAGCATTACCTAGCCTTTAAAGAACGTCTCGACAAAATAGAAAAGTTGGTACCCAGGGTACTACTCGACTACCAGAACGAGCGGGGCGACGTGATACCCTCCACGGATTCAATCAGAACCCTTCTTGACTTCCAACTCAAAGACAAAGAGGACAAGACCGCCGAC
>JBBSSJ010000349.1:0-4424 GCA_038242095.1 Cytophagales bacterium | reverse complement strand
ATCTGGTTGATGTCGACCTGGCCCACGGTGTTGACCACCTCGGATACCGGAATGACGTCGACGGGCACGGGCGTGTCGATCTTGGTGCGGCCGCTGCTGCGGGTACCCGTCACGATGATCTCGTTGAGTACCGACAGGCTTTCGGCCAGCCGGACATTGATGGGCTGCGTACCATTTACGGTAAATTCCTGGCTCTCGAAGCCCACGAAACTGAATACCAGCACTTCGCCCACATTAGCCCCGATGCTGTAAGTGCCATCGCCTTGGGTGGTGGTGCCCGAGTTGGTACCCTTCACGAGTACGCTCACGCCCGGCAGCGCGTCGCCTTTGGCGTCGGTTACTTTGCCGGTAATGGTTTCTTTGGTAATGATTTTGTGCAAACGTGTGGCGGTTGAAACCGGACGGTCGGCGAATGCAGAACCGCCGCCGAGCAGCAGGATCGCCACCAGGCCGTATCGACCGATCCAACTTGTGCATCCTGATCTAGTAGATTTTTTCATAGTAATCAGTGGGTATAAATAGTAAACGATGTTAAATGGTAGGTAATGAGAGAAATACGATTGGACAAATGTAGTGGCTGGCGTGTTAGGATACGCTTAAACTTTACTTAAACTCCCCTAAGTATAATCCTATAAAGGATTCTTACTCTACTTTTGTTTCATAAGGCCGAAAATCATTATAAAAACTCGCGACCGGGCGATTATTTTAATAATGCAAAAAATGAATGTTTGGACGGATGGCCGTTTTATCCTGGGCCTTTAAGTGCTCAGCTGGCGGACTACGGGCACTTGGCGGTATATGGTGGGGCCCGAGCATTACAATAATTACCAGATCTTCCGGCATTCGGTTTTCCACGTCTTTGAACACCTCAATCCCTACCCCTAGTATCCGAAAGAGGACTTCGACGTATTCCTGTATAATCCAACTTTCATTATTGTTTTCATCCCATTCACCTATTTGTCTGTACCTGAACATACCGCTCTGGCGGATGTTAAAGGCGGATATTAAATTTAGCAATTTTGGCTGGCTTTCAAGAATATGAACGCCAGGATCTTCCACACACTTGGATGCCAAACCCGCCGCCTGGACCATCTGATTGGGAAGCTAAAAAAAGAGGGAGAATTGGCCACGGTCAGCGCGTTTCCGGGCGTATGATACCCGTTTACTTTTCTGTCCACGCCATCCATCTCCCTTGGGCTTTCATTACCTGCTCGATCAAGTCGCGCACCGCACCGTAGCCGCCATCGATGGGCGACACGTAATCGGCCGTAGCCAGGATTTCGTCGACCGCATCGGCCGGGCAGGCCCCGAGTACGTCCGGGCGCTGCATCACTTCAAGGTCGGGGATATCGTCGCCCATGAACACGATTTCGTCCTCTTTCAGGTCGTAGTCGCGCAGGTACTTTTCGTAAATCGGCAACTTGCCGTCCGGCGACGAGCCGATGAAGATGTCCTTCACGCCCAGGTACTCGAGTCGCTTGCGCACCCCGATTTGATTTTGGGCCGAGATAATCGCCACGCGGTAGCCCATCAGCAGGGCGCGGTTGATGCCGTAGCCGTCGCGGACGTGAAACGAGCGCGGTTGTTCGCCGCTTTCCAGCGCCAGCACGCGACCGTCGGTCAACACGCCGTCGATGTCGAAAATAAAGGTTTTGATGCGCAGCAGGCGGTCGGTTAGTGGTGGGTTCATGGATTCAGAATTTGGGTACAGCCCGAAATTAACGCTATTTTTGGTTTTTTTTTAAGTGTTAGGTGATAATGCCCAACGTCCCGATGCTTAGCAACCCAAAAATGGATCTCCAAAAACTAACCGACCAATGCCGCGATGAGCTGACACAGCAGATTCTGCCGTTTTGGGAAAAGCACGCCTTCGATCCGGTATACGGTGGCGTGTACGAGGCGTTGGATGAGCGCGGGGAAATCATTTCTACCGATAAACCCGTAGCGATGCAGGCGCAGGCAATCCATGCCTTCGCTTCCGCCTATTTGCATCTGGAAGAGAATCCCGCCTGGCTAAATCGGGCCCGGAGTACGGCAGATTTTTTATTGAAAAACGGTCTCGACGACAAAGGCAATTTTTACCAAAAACTCGACCGCCTCGGTCATCCGCTGGAAGCATCCGCCGATCCACTTCCTGCCTTGCATGCTGTACTGGCGTTGGGGGCACTATTTAAAGCTACAAGCGAAGTTGCCTACGCCGAAATGGCGCAAAAAACGCTCATCAAGCTGCTTCGGAAGCGGGATACTTTTTTGAAAAAACAAAAAGAAAGCCCCGACGGTGGACGCTCGCTCAAAAGTCTGGAGGAATTTGCGCTGATCGGTCAGGCGTTGCTGGCCGCCAAGCCCTTCACCGATAAAAAGTGGCATCGCAAAACGCTCGATGGCTACGTGGCGGAGCTCACCGGCGATTTCTACGACAAGCGTTCCGATATTCTGCTGGAAAACGTCACCCCCGAAGGCCATTTCTGGGACTGCCCGAAAGGTAGGATACTGGTGCCGGGGCGAATCTTCGAAGTGGTTAACCTGACGCTGGACATCGCCCACCAAACCCGCAACCGTAAACTACTCAACCAAATGCTCGACCTGGCCGAGCTTACCATTCAGGCCGCCTGGGACGAAGCCAATGGCGAGGCGTCGCCCGGCGGCTTTTTTTACCAGATGGATCTTAAAAGCCAGCCACCGCTGGACCCGCGCTGGTGCCACAAGATGGCCTGGGTTCAGCTCGAAGCGATGCAGGCCCTGTTCAAAGCGCATTCGCTCTCGACACGGTCGATTTTCTTGGAAACCTTTGAAAAAACGCACGACTATGTTTGGGCGCACTTTCCCGACCGAACCAACGGCGGATGGTTCAGCGAACTGACGCGGGAAAATGAAGTTTTCGTCCGGCACAAAGTTTTGCCCGATAACGGCTGCTTTATGGTAGTGCGGAGCCTGACCGACCCGTACCACATCATTCAGAATGGCGCTCGCGAATATCCTCGGTCAGCAGACGGTAAATCGCCGCCCATTCGGGGTTGACCTCCTGCAAATATTCCAGGTGTCGGGCCGTCATGGCCCAATCGGCGCGGCGGGCGGGGCCTGTCTGGACCGTGGCGGGGTCGTCAGTTTGCAATGCTTTGTGGGCAGTTTCGCGAATGAGGGGTTTTATTAAGTCAAAAGAGAGCTTCTCGCGGGCCAGCAAGTCGTGGGCGACTGACAACAGGTGATTGGTGAAATTGCAGGCAAATACCGCCGCGACGTGCAGTGTACGCCGCTCCTCCGAGTCGCCAAGCTGAACGTTTTCGCTGACGGTTTGCGCCAACCCTACCAGCAATTCTTCCGTTTCTTCATCCGTTGCCTCGATGCAAAAAGGAATTTGGGTGTAATCAAGCTCGACGTTTTTGGTGAACGTTTGTAACGGGTACAGTACGCCCGTCCGCACCGGAACATCGCTGTGAATGTCGACCAAATGCTGCAAATCGGCTAGTGAACGGCTACCGGAGGTATTGGCCACCACAACGCCATCGGGCAGTACGACGCGCTGCATGATGCTTTCGAGTGCGTCGTCGGAAGCCGCGATCAGGATCAAATCGGCCGCGCTGTCTGAAAAATTGAGATCGGGCTGAATGGCCGTATCGTAGAGCACACTTGTAAGTTGGCGGGCGTGTTGCGGATCACGGCTGTACACTTCCAGGATGAGGTGGCCGGCATTCTCGAACGCCTGAGCCAAATGCCAGGCCACGTTCCCGGCCCCGATGAAGGAGATTTTCATGGACAATTAATTTTGAATGGGTGAATGATAGGATGGGTGAATAGAAAAGTACGTTAAATTCCTACTTTTACGCTTAGGCAAAAGCACCGTTTTTCATTCTCTATACTTGCCGCTAGTCAACGACCCTCTTGCAAAACCCTACAATCGACGTCGTCATTCCTGCTTTCAACGAAGAGAACTCGGTGGGCAACGTCGTGCGCGACCTGCCCGAAGCGGTGCGGGAAGTCGTGGTCGTCAACAACAACTCCCGCGACGACACCCGCCGCAACGCACTGGCCGCCGGGGCCACAGTACTCGACGAGCCGCGCCAGGGCTACGGCTACGCCTGCCTGAAAGGCATCGACTACCTCAAAAACAAATCCGCACCGCCCGACATCCTCGTTTTTGTGGATGCCGACTACTCCGATTTTCCCGAAGAATTGACTAAAATAGTCGATTATTTAATTCAAAACGAGCTCGATATGGTCATCGGCTCGCGGGCGCTTGGCGCGCGCGAACCCGGCTCCATGACGCCACAACAGTTATTCGGCAACTGGCTGTCCACGAATCTCATTAGGCGTTTTTACGGCGTCACCTACTCCGATCTCGGTCCCTTTCGCGCCATCCGGTTCGACAAGCTCCTCGCCATGCAAATGCAGGATACAACCTACGGCTGGACGGTCGAAATGCAACT
>JBBSSJ010000348.1:0-4453 GCA_038242095.1 Cytophagales bacterium | reverse complement strand
TTTTTCGTCGATGTAGGTATTGATGACTGTTTCGGGGCGAATCAACTGGCTGTGGTACTTCTCGTCCCAGCAACTGATGAAGCCGTCGAATAAGGCAATAGAAGTGAGCAGATAAGCCGCCGACGTGGCGGGCCAGTCGAGATCGGCCTTGCTGGCCGCTTCACCCGCGATGGACATCCAATGCCCGCCGGGCGAGAGTTTTTTAGTCGCAAAGCTCAGGTGGCCCTGCGTGTTGAGGTTGAAAGGGTTGCAGTCCCAATAGTTGGAAATTAGCTTCTGCTCGGCCGACATCTGCGTTGTTTTATCGTAAACCTCCAGTGCCTGCCGCATGAACTCACTTTCCTTGTCCGTGCTGAACTCCGGCGGCGGCGCGGGCTTGAACTGCTGGACCGAATCCAGTGTCACGGGACGTATTCTATCCCAGTAAGGTTCCACGGCGTCGAAGTAGCCCGGCGGCGTGGGGACCCACTTGCCGGGGGCCTTACTGTAGGAATAGCGGCGCTGCCGCCGCGTTTCGCGGTAGTGATCCCGCGCGGCCCAACTCAGTATGCTGTCGCTGACGGCTTGTCCAAAACGCAGGGAATTCTGGTAAACGTCGGCGTCGATTTTTCCTAGCTCGCCCAATATCAAAGCCGCGCTATCCAGTAAAAGCGGCTCGGAAAAAACCAGTTTGGCCCCCGTCTGAAAAAAAGCGTGCAGGGCGGCTAGTTGGTAATTGACCCTACCCTGGGTTGGAATTTGGGATAAATCAGGAAAATCCGGCACTTGTCCCCGCAGACTTTTGAATTCTTTTTTCTCCAAAATCAACATTTCGTAAGCCGCCGCGTTGGCGTAGAGGTACACCCGGCTGGCCACGGGCGGCGAAAAAATATCGTGGACAATGGTGCGGGTCAACGCTTTTTGGGCGCGGTGGAATACCGCCGTGGGCGGCGCGGCACCGGGACCGCCAACGGCGTTCGGGGCAGGCCCGAGAAGGCTCAGAAAAGCAATCAGGATGAATAGTATAAGATTTGGCATTTGAAAAAATCTTCCCAATGAATTATTTGGCGGCGCTGATCCGAAACACGAGCGTTCCTTGGTCGTTGCGGCCCGCGACCAGCCATTTTTGTCCGGCGACTTCCACCAGCGTCAGACCGCGCACGTCGCCATCGGCCCAAAGGCCCGATTGTTCGGGGCCAACGGCCTCGAATTGCCAGGGCTTTTTTTGCACCAATAATTGCCCAAAAGAAGCATCAGCGGGACCGAGCTGCACCCGATAGGGCGAGAAGTTTCCCGCCACAATCAGGTCTTTCCGTCCGTCCGCATCGACGTCCTCGACCACGATGCCGCTCACGCGCGAAACCTGCACGGCCTGCGGCAGTTCGTGCCGAGCAAAGGTGAAGTAACCCTTATTTTCAAAAGCCAAACTCGCTAATTCATTGCAAACCAGCTTTTTGGATTTTTCGACTTTCGCTTTCCCGAACACGTCCTCAATCGTGGCGTCGGCGTAGGCCTCGTAAGAAAGGTACTTGCGCCGCAGCGGCACCAGATGATCCAGCATTTCGTCGCGCGAGAACATTGGGTAGCTTTTGTCCCCGATATAGTAAGTAACGATGGGATCGACGAGGCCGTTGTCGTCGAAGTCGTCATAGTACAGCCGCATGGGCTGCTCGGGCGAAGCGTGGAACTGGTTATTCAGTCCGCAGTTGCCTGCGACCAGATCCAGGTCGCCGTCGCCGTCCAGGTCGGCCACCGCCAGCGAGGCCCACATGCCCTCCGTCCACTGCAAGCCCTTATCCTTTATTTCTTCAAAATGATTTTTAGCGTTTTTAAAAACCCGAATGCCCATCCAGTCGCCCGCCACAGCCAGGTCGCGGCGACCATCGCCATCCAAATCGGCCAGCACGGCTCCCGTAATCATGCCAGGCGTCAGCAAGTCCGCACTCCATTCGGCGGTGGCATCCTTAAAAACTACCTGTCCCGCCTGGCGCTCGTTGCGCAGCAAATAGCTGCGGGCCGCCACGGGAAAAGAACCCGGCACCGCCCGGCCACCCACAAACAAGTCCAGGTCACCGTCGCCATCCACATCGGCACTCGTGACGCACTGCGACGGGCTGAGCATGGTCGGCAAAGCCGTAGGTGCGTGCTGAAAATTCCCGTCGCCCTGATTCAGGTACATATGATCTTGGTATTCGGGCGATTGCTCCTCGTATTCATTGCCCCCACTCGCCAGATATAAATCGAGGTCGCCATCGCCGTCGGCGTCGAAAAAATGAGCCGCCACTTCCTCGGAAGTCACCTGCGCCCGCCATGGTTGGGCGGGAGCGGCGGCGAACTTACCCTCGGCGGTTTGCAGATACAGCACGCCAAACTGGTTAGTGGCGCCGCCAAAAAACAAATCTTCCCGTCCGTCGCCGTTAACATCGCCCCGCGCCAGCGCCGGACCCATCCGCGAGAGTTGGTAGGGCAGGAGCACTTCCACCTTGAAATCTACGAAGTCGTTTTCCTGGTGGACAAAGTCCAGTCCTGTCTGCTCGGAAGTAAGTTGCTTGAAAATAGTGGGTTGGGCCTGTTCCTGCGCTATGCTTTTTGCCAAACTCTTCTCGGACTGGTCCTCTTTAACCACCAGCAATCTATTTGCCTCAGGCGACACCAACCGGATTTGTCCGCCCGTGGGCCAAACAATCACCACCGAGTCCGGACGCGCTGCTTTCCCCAACCCAAAATGCAAATCCGTACTCACCGACGACTGGTAACCCCGCACAGGATATACCTCTTGATATTGTGCTTGCCCTTCGGCGTAGAGCCATACTTTAGCGCCCAGCGCCTGGGTGTTCGGGGCATTGCCCGTCAGCCGCAGGGTCAGGTAGTGGTTATTGGTGCTGTTATTTTTGTAGATAAAGACGGGTTCGTTGACGTTGGATATGACCAAATCCAAGTCACCATCGCCGTCGAAATCGGCGTAGGCGGCAGCGTTGGACACGGTGGCCTCGGTCAGTCCCCACTTTTCAGAAACATCTTCGAAGCCGACTTTTCCGGTCTCGCCTTTATTCCGAAAGACGTAGTTGCGCAACTTGTTGGCCGGCATCTTCTGCACCAACCCGTAAGTCTGGAACCGCAGATTTCCTTTGGCAGCTTCCTTCAATTGCGCCTCGGCAACGGTATATTTCAAAAAGTCCATATTCGTGAAATCGCGCAGGTAGCCGTTCGTGATCAGGACATCTTTCCAGCCGTCGTTGTCGAAGTCGGCCAGTAGCCCCGCCCAACTCCAATCGGTATTCGAGATACCCGTCAATTGACCCACCTCACTGAACCTGACTTGCTGTTGCGCATCCTGCCCCACGTTCATTTGCAGCATATTCCGCATCTGTTGGTGATAGTAGCCGCTGTCGAGCAACAGGTGGTATTGATCGTACAGGTCGGGGCCTTTCAACAGTTTTTGGCGGCGGTTGTCCTCGGGCAGCATGTCCAGCGTCAGGACGTCGGGGCGGCCGTCGTTGTTGAAGTCGGCCACGTCGGCCCCCATCGAAAACTTGGAAATGTGCGCAAACGACCGGCGCAGCGACTCTGTAAAAGTGCCATCGCGGTTGTTGACGTAGTAGCAATCAACTTCGGTGTAGTCGCTCGACGTGTAGAGGTCAGGCCAACCATCCTGATTTATGTCTGCCACAGTTACGCTCAGCCCGAAGTTGAGGGCGTTGTTGATGATGCCAGCGGTGGCCGTCACGTCGGTAAACTCGCCTTTGTCGTTGCGAAAAAGGCGGTTGCCGAAGTAAGGGTTAGGCGTGCGGCGCACTTCGCGGGTGTTCAAGAGGGGATTGACGGTATGGTTGGAATGGTTGAGCAGGAACATATCCAGGTCGCCATCGCGGTCATAGTCGAAGAAAGCCGCCTGCGTCGCGTGGGTGCCGGGACCGTCTAGGCCCATTTCCCGGGCCATTTCCTTAAAAACGGGTACGCCATTCCTGACGCCCTGATTTACAAAAAGCTCGTTGGACAGTTGGGTGCTGTCGCGGAAAAATCCCGAGTGGCACACGTACACGTCCAGCCGTCCGTCGCCGTTCACGTCCGCCACGCTCACGCCTGTCCCCCAGGTGCCGTTTCCGGCCACGCCCGCCGGGCGGGTCACGTCCTCGAACTGAATACCACCTGATTTTTTAGCCGGGCGATTCAGATAAAGCTTGTGCGGCACCGTGTTACCCGAAATAAAAAGGTCGGGCGCGCCGTCGCCATCAAAATCACCCACGCCCACGCCATTCCCGTTGTAGAGGTACTCGTAGCGAAAAATGTGCAGAGAGTCATTTTCCACTATTTTGTTGACGAAATCGACTCCCGAAATTTCAGCCGGAATGCGGGTAAATAAGGTTTGGGCGTTTGATTCCCTTCCGCTCAGAAAGATCAAAAGTAAAATCAATCGCCCGAGCTTTACCCAAAAAACGGTTTGTAAAGAATAAGCCATAAATATCTGTTCATT
>JBBSSJ010000347.1:0-4467 GCA_038242095.1 Cytophagales bacterium | reverse complement strand
GGACCTTTTATTTTGTAGATCAATTTCAACAGTGGCGGCGGCAAATGGATGCCGTCACAGATAATCTCGACATCCATTTCGTCCAGCAAAAAAGCGCTTTCCACCGCCCCGGCGTAACGAAAGGCGTCGCGACGCGTCACGCCCAGCATACCCGAATAGAGATGCGTCATGAGGGTATAGCCGTTTTCGGCGGCAAGTACTACGTCCTCATGGATGGCCTCGGTGTGCGCCACCGAGGCGAGAATACCCTCCGACCGCAGGTAACGACCCATTTCGAGTGCACCGGGTAGCTCGGGGGCCACGCTCCAGCGTTTTACACAACCCTCCGCCCGCCGAATGACTTCGCGGTATTCTGACGCATTGGGATTACGGATGTAACGCGGATCCTGCGCCCCGCGCTGGCTCATGGCGAAATAGGGGCCTTCCAGGTGCAGGCCAAGAAATTTAGCCCCATCGTCGTTAGCTTCATTGGCTTTGCGGTACACGTCCAATGTGCTGAACAGCGCTTCCTGGCTGCTGGTCAGCGTGGTGGGCATCAAGGCCGTCGTGCCGAAGCGGGCGTGGGTGCGGGCCACTTCCAGAAAGGCCGCAACGCTGCCGTCCATGAAATCGTGACCGCCGCCGCCGTGGACGTGCAGGTCGATGAAGCCGGGCGACACGTACCGTCCGGCGGCATCGATTTCGGGTAAGCCGGGCGTACTGAGCTCACCTTCTGAAAGCCGGACAATTTTGCCATTCTCCACGATCAACGTACCGCCAACGATGGCGCGGTAAGGCGTGAGCAGGGTGCCGTTTATTATCTTGAAAGAAGAGCCCATTTTCTGATATTATGAAAGTAGCGAAGCGGAATTCTTATCCAAAAATAGTTGGCAGTTCGGGTGCGTTCTCAGAATTCCCGCCGGATACTTGTTGCTGATCGGCCGTTCGACACAGTCCTTGACGGCCTGCGCCTTGCGGGCGTCGGGCACGGAGCAGACGATCGCTTTTGATTTTAAAATTTGCCGGATCGACATGCTTATCGCCCGTTTAGGCACGTCGTCCATCGTGGCAAACCAGCCTTCGTTGAATTGCTGCTGTCGGCAGGCTTCGTCGAGTTCGACCACGATGTAAGGCTTTTCGGTAGCGAAGTCCGCAGGGGGATCGTTGAATGCCAGGTGGCCGTTTTCGCCGATGCCCACCTGCGCCATGTCGATCGGATGCGCGGCAATAAGCTCACCCAGCCGGGCGCATTCTTGCTCAGGATCACCCTCGCCGTCGATGAGGTAGTAGGCTTTCAGTAAGGGTACCTGATCGATGAAGCGCACCTTCAAATACTTCCGGAAACTCGCTGCAGCCGTGATGGGCAAACCAATGTACTCGTCGAGGTGAAACATCACAACCTTTCCCCAGTCGATGTCCTGGTGGGAGAGGAGTTGCTCCAGCGTGGCAAATTGGCTGGTACCGGTGGCCAGAACGATGTTGGCCTGGCCGTTTTTGGCAATGGCCGCTTTGATTATTTGAGCCGCCAGGTCGCCGGATTTTTGGCCGAGCTCCCGGCTATCCTCCGATATATAGATCTTGAATTCCATGAAAAATCATTTCGTTTTTTATATAAAAAAATCACAAACTCCACCGCCGGACGAGATGCCCGTAAAAGGCGTAGTAAATTAAATAAGTGTAGCACGGAACCAACACCCAGTAGGCTGTGCGCAGGCTGTATAAATCGGCAAAATACCCGTACAGCAAAGGCATGAGTGCGTTGCCGCACAAACCCATGATGAGAATGGAAGCACCCAACTTGGTGAATCGTCCCAATTCGTCCAAAGCCAGCGGCCAGATACCCGCCCACACCAGCGAATTGGCCAGGCCAAGCATTACGACGAACCAAATGGAAATATCGGCATCATGGCCCAGCAAACCGACCCGTCTGCTGGCAAAAATAATCAGGAAAGTGAAGCCCATGCCCAGCAAAGTACAGACCCGCAAGGCGTTGACTTGTCTGATGAATTTGGGAATCAGGACTATCCCTAACGTATAGCCGCAAATAGTCAGGAAAAGGGTGTAAGATGGAAATACCTTGGCTTCCAGCAATCCGATACCCATCGAGCCCGCGTAGGCGATAATCGTATCGATGGCAATGACCTGCGTACCGACGTGCAGGAATATGGCTACGGCTCCCAGAATAAGATGAGGAAACTTGAAAATACTGTTTTTGCTGGCGTTGGCTGTGGCCAGTTCGGCGCTTTCGGCCTCGGTGTCCAACTCGGGCAAAGGGGAATAATAAACCAGGATACCCAACACAAAAAGGATGGAACCAACGGTAGCGTAGGGAACGATCACCCGGCGGATAAGCTCGTCCAGTGCCGCGCCGCGCTCGGACTCACCCATCGTGGCAAGTTGTTTGAAAAGTTCGGAATCGGTGGGGCGCAGAATGACGGCCGCAAAAAGCAGCGGCGCCAAAATACCCGCCGCTTTGTTACAAATGCCCATGATGCTGATGCGCTGCGCGGCCCGTTCCTTAGGTCCTAATATGGTGATGTATGGGTTTGCAGCGGTTTGCAGGATCGCCAGCCCGACGCCGATCAGGAACAAGCCCAGTAGGAAAATATCGTAGGTACGGGCGTAAGCCGCCGGGACGAAAACAAACGCGCCCAGTGCCATCGCCCAAAAACCGATCATCATGCCACGCTTGAAACCGGCGGCTTTGAGAAGATATGCCGCCGGAACCGACATCACGAAATAAGAAATGTAAAAGGCAAATGCCACCAGGTAGGATTGGAAACTGGTCAGTTCGCAGGCGATCTTGAAATAGGGAATCAGAATGGCGTTCACCCACGACACGAAACCGAAGATGAAAAACAGCACGCCAACGATCAAGATCGAAATAATGGTATCGCGTTTACTGAGCGAACTGACAGCAATTTTTGAGGGCATTTTGGTAGGTTTACTGAAAGAGCACTATTTTTCGTTCACCGTTTTACACCTTCGGTGCCCAGCCTTTTTCGTATTCTCGTTTCCAGAGCTTCATGGCTTCGGGATTGTTTTTGATATGGCCGTTGGTAGCATCTACATCCAGCGCACCGCCTGTGCGCTGCGCGATATTGCCCAATTGGCAAAGCAGGGTACTTTGATAACCGCCCACGATACCGGATTTCAAAGCCACGCCTTTGGTGATGCCGTCGTGAAAATTTTGGAAGTGAAAAGCGTCGAGCGCCTGCGAAGGATTCATGCGGTTGCGCGGGTCGATGGCAATGTCGTTCCTGACCTCTTTTACCAGCTTATTTTCAAGATCGTATACTTTATAGGAATTGCCGCTTTCGATCAGCAACGAACCCGTTTCTCCGTAGAAAATGACCCCGACGCTGTTGCCTTCCACGGTTCGCCCGTTGCAGCTGCGTCCCTCCCAGGTCATGGCGGTGTTGTTAGGAAATTCCAGCGTGATAACCTGCGTGTCGGGCGTCTGCCAGTCGTCCTGGTAGCGGTACCGCCCGCCCGACGAGGTAACACTTTTAGGATATTCCACCCCCAATCCCCAGCGCATCAGGTCGACCATGTGGGTGCCATTGTTGAGCGCTTCACCCGTGCCCCAGTGCCAGAACCAGTGCCAATTGTAGTGCAAAATATTGTCCTGATAGGGACGGCGCGGCGCAGGCCCCTGCCACAGGTCGTAATTCAGCCAGGCGGGTACGGCAACTTGCTTGCCGATGCCGATCGACGGGCGGTTGTTGGTGTACCAGCCTTTGGCAAAATACGGCCGACCGATGCTGCCGCCCTGTACTTCGGCGATGCCCGCCGCCACGTTGGGCCACGAGCGGCGCTGGTTACCCATCTGAATTACGTTCTTGTGTTTCTTGGCTACCGCCACCAGCATCTCGCCTTCGTTGGGGTTGTGACTACAAGGTTTTTCCAAATACACGTGTTTGCCCGCTTGGGAAGCCAGAATAGCCGCCGGAGCGTGCCAGTGGTCGGGTGCGGCCACGACGAGCGCATCGAGGTCTTTGTTTTCCAATGCTTTCCTGAAATCAGAGACGGCTTTTGGTGCTTTTCCGGTCAGGTCGGCGACGGTCTTGATGCACTTATCGGCAGCGCGTGTGTCCACGTCGGATACGCTGATTACTTCAAAGTTAGGCTGAATGGCGAAATTAGAAGCCAGCGCCAGTCCCCGGCTGTTGACACCCATCATGCCTAGCGTGACCCGCTCGGCGGCCCCAACGATGCGGGCATAGCTCTTAGGGCTGAAACCGGGCAGAATGCCGCCTAGTGATAGAGCGGCACCACCCGTCACTGTCTTCTTGATAAAATTGCGGCGAGAATCAGCTTTAATGCTCATGTAATTTGTGTTTTTATAGTTGGATTTGTGTCAGTCCGCTTCTCAAAGATTTCTGTAGACAAGGTAAGAATCAGAACAGGAGAATATACTTGACGAAGTAATTGCCAGATAGGACGGAAGCTAAATGCGGGGATGGTTCAGGCAATTAATTTCGTTTC
>JBBSSJ010000346.1:0-4492 GCA_038242095.1 Cytophagales bacterium | reverse complement strand
TCGAATGGGCCAGGGGCAAAACGGTGCTCAATCTGGACCGGAAGGATGTGCCGTTTCCGATGACGGCGGCCATTATCCGCAAACACAAGGCCGATGCCTTTATCATGCTCACCGTTCACTCGCCGGAGCAGGCCCGCTACTACTACCAGGACAACAAGGACCGGATGTTCTCGACGTTTGTCAAAACTCCGCAGGAACTGGCGGCCTACGAGAAAGCGGGCATTCCGGCTGCCAACATGATTGCCTACATCGGCCCGACCGTGAAGCCGGAAAACCAACAGCTCTATCGACTACTCCACGCCAAAGGCATCATGTGCATGATTTCGGCGGCTTCGAGTTACGACAAGCTGACGAGTGCCGACGAACGGGCCACGGCCTACCGGGCCATCGTCGAGGATGGCGCCAGTATTTTGGAATCGGACCGGCCTGTCGAGGTGGGCGAAGCAATCAAGGCCACTGCCCAGCGGTCAACCAGGCCTGTCGGCTCACGCGGGCCGAAATGAAATGGTGACACGTAGGTAGCAGCTTATCGTCCGATTTTGGCTATCCAGTAGACTCTAAATGTAATATTTTTCCTAACTTACTCCTGAACCCCTCGCCTGAGAAATCAACTCCCTCCAGATTGAAAAAACTACTTCTTGGTATCGCCGCATTCCTTGCCCTCATTTTGCTGCTTTTCGGCTATACCGACCGTTCCGTTAATGATCTGAAAGATAAGTACGCCAGCTATCCCTCTTCTTTTATCGATGTGGACGGCATGCAGGTACATTACCGGGATGAAGGTTTGAAAAGAGATAGTCTTCTCCCTATTGTGTTGATCCATGGTACCGGATCGAGCTTACATACTTTTGAGGAATGGACCAAGGAATTGAAATTCCAGCGAAGAGTCCTACGAATGGATATCCCGGCCTTCGGTTTGACGGGCCCTTTTCCCGACAAGGACTACACCATCGATCACTACGTTGATTTCATCCAGCATTTTCTGGTGGCTAATGGAATAAAAAAATGTATTCTGGGGGGAAACTCTTTGGGTGGAAACATCGCCTGGCAATTTACCACCAAGTACCCCCAAATAGTGGATAAGCTTATTCTTATCGACGCCGCAGGCTACCCCATGATCTCGAAAAGCGTCCCGATTGCCTTTCGAATGGCCCGAATACCCGTACTCAATAACCTGATTTCGTTCATTACGCCCAGTTTTATGGTAAGATCGAGCGTAGAGAATGTATATGCCGACAAGTCAAAGGTATCGGATGCGCTCGTGGATCGTTATTTTGAACTTACTCTTCGGGAAAGCAACCGACGGGCGCTGGTGGATCGTATGAAGATGCCCATGGACAGTACGGCTTATCCAAAAATAAAAACAATCCAGCAACCTACCCTGGTACTATGGGGCGAGCAGGATATGCTGATTCCGGTAAGTGTGGCTCAGCGGTTCCACGAAGACCTACCCAACGACACGCTGGTAATCATGCAAAACGTGGGGCATGTACCAATGGAAGAAAGCCCAAAGGAAAGCCTTAGGATTGTAAATGCATTTTTGAAAAAATAAGTTGGTATTAGAAGAGTAGCATAGCCTACTTGTGCCGGCAACTATTTCATTCCAGCTTTAGCCATTCCCTATCTTCAACCACCCACAAGGCATGAGAATACGCGTTTTACTTTCCCTGCTGGCTTTCGCGGCCGGCTGCAACAGCCCCCAAAAGAAAGTTGACGATCCCGAAAAACGGGTCGTCGTCAACGATACGATTCCCGTCGAGCGGACCAATATCAATCCCAAACCGGTCGCTACCTACGCTGCGGCCGTTCCTGACCCATTGAATCAATTCAAATTCGCGGTGAAGCTATACGAAACCCCGCTGCGGTTTCGCTACCGGGTGGCCGTCACCTACAAGATGATGGATGTGAAAGACAGCATCGATATCCCCAACTTCGGTTACCAGCCCAAAGTCGACGTGCGGAAGTACGAGAATAACCTCTCCTGCATGATTGGCTTCTACGACGCCGAAGGCAATTTCATGGAGTTGAAAAAAGTAGAGGTCGTCGATAACCAGCTCAAAATGCGGCAGGTGAAACGCTACGGCGTGGGTACGGTCAGAAAGCAGTAGCGCCAGAACCGCTATTTAGCTGGGGTTCCCTGGGTTAACTTATCCAGTACTTTCAGACCGGCTTTGGCGATCCGCACATCCTCGCTGCCGTGGGCACCGCCCACGCCAATGCCGCCCACCACGATGCCGTTAATCAGGATCGGCAATCCGCCATCCAGCATCAGGATATTTTCGTCCAGAAACTTCAAATCCTCGGGCAGGCTGCCGTCTTTTATGCCCTTGGCAATATCAGCCGTTTCTTTTTTCTGGGAATTCGCGGTGTACGCTTTCTTATAACTCGAGCGAAGCGTGTGCACCCCGGCGCGGTGGTCTCTCAGAACGGCCAGGGTTTGCCCCGAGCGGTCCACAACCGTGATCGAAACGGTAAGTTGATCATTTTTGGCCTGTTGGCTGGCGGCATTTATTATTTCCTGAACCAGTTCTGTGGTGAGAACCGGTTCCATAGTTACTTGTTTTTGGGCGTAGGTCATAGTCGATAGAATAGTGGCGATGAGAAAAATGAAAAGTTTCATAACTGATTTTCGTTTGTTAGGCAATTGCTTATGCAACGTTATAATCATGCCATTGGACTTAAAAACCATTGTCAATTTATGATCCGCGTTGGCGAGAGAAGTAGCTAGAATAGTCTGAGCAAAGGTCTATAATTGTAAGGTTGAAGAAATACCCTTAACTTTAATGATCATTCATCAACGGTAACGAAATGAACGCATTACAATTCACTCAGAAGACCGATTCGGACCATCTCGTGATTCAGGTACCGGAGAAATTACGCGGCAAGGAGCTCTTTATTACCATTCAAGAAAAACCTGTTGCCAAAAGGATATCTCAGGAAGCATATCGCCAACGACTGGATGATTTGAGATCGGTACAGTTTAAAGGACATAAACTGTACGACTCTTCAGAGGATGAATGGTACGATCAATGACCGTATTCATAGATTCCTCACTTCTAGTAGAGCACATCAAAGACAGTAAGGGAAAAGACGACTTATTAGCCTATCTTCTGTCATTTGATTTTGACCTCACTATCAATTCGGTAGTCTTCAGCGAGGTGATGTTCAAGTTCCTAACCATCCACGTTGGTAAATCCGGGCTGGCGCTTAAAAAAGGAAATGCTATCAGGCAAATACTTGAAGGACACAATCCACAGAGAATTTTAAAGTATTTCAGATTCGATGGTTCTACCGATGACCCACAAGATGAAGCGCTTCGACTAATGCAGCAGTATAACCTTCTTCCGAATAATGCCTTGATCTTGGCACACTGCATAAACTCAAAAATCAATTTCATAGCTTCCTACGATTCCGATTTCATAACGCCCTGTCAGGAAGAAGGCATTACGCTGATTGACAGCATCAAGACTTTCCAGCGCGTGTTTTCTGTCGAATAGCTCATTGGCTTTCCTGCCCGAACTACGCTATAATCAACGCTTCGGCGCCCTCAGTACTCGTTTTGATTCAATAGTAATCGCAGAGCCTTCGGCCAACATTACGGACTGGGGTTGTTGCTGATTCAGGAAGGCAAAGTCGTTGCCGTATAATGCGGCAAAGTCAGCTTTGATCTCAAAGTCAAGGACCTCGTACTGCTGCCACTTCGGGTGTGTGACCTGATACTCGTTGGTTAGAGAAGGGTTCACGGCAGCATAGCCACAGTAATGCTTGGTGATAAACTCGGTTTCACTACCAGGAATGATCTCGGTGCGCGCGCTACCGGCAGTGACCTGTAACGATTGCCAGCCGGATTTGATCTTCCAGTGGTATTCCACGCTAAGGGCTGTATCGGTTTCGTCCCACCGGTGGCGCATCGGCCGGGTTTCGTACTTCTCGTGGTAGAGGGTATTGGCCACAAAGGTCAGGGCGGGTAGGGGTACGATCTCTTTAACGAAAACTACCCCCCGTTTCCACGCGCCATCTTCAAACCGCTTGACGTAAAACCGTAGGTTTACCTCCTCAAAATTGATGTGAAAAGGCACTTTGATTCCCAGTAATCGGGTATTCTTGAACAGAAACCCGATCAGGCTCGCGTAACAGTGCCCCTCCCACAGATCAAGCTCGGTGCCGTAGGGAAGGTAAGGTTTTAGCACGGCGGGATCTACTTCGTAATTGGCAAATATCAGTCTGCGCCACTCGGCAGTCAAAAAACTCATGAATTCATGATTGATGCTGTACTTGCCAAACAGCGTGGAATTCGCTAATGTTTCAGGGGGTGGGTTACACTGCTAACACCGATTTGCAATAGGTACGGTCGGCCGCTGCCGTTGCAAACGCGAGGATGAGTGAATACCGATTGCAAATCGGTGTTAGCGGCGGGGACTCAGACCACGGAGTAGGTGCAAAAAAAACCATTAATTCAGTGGCTTTATACCCAGTTGTTTCAGCAGACCTA
>JBBSSJ010000345.1:0-4541 GCA_038242095.1 Cytophagales bacterium | reverse complement strand
CGCTGATTTTTGCCTTCGTGGTGGGAATCATGGATTTTGTTTTTGACAACGCGCTCAATCTATTTTACCAGACTTTCTAAAATTCCCCTGGGGATGGCGGAATAATCCAGCATAATATGAGTGGCGTGAATTGGTTTGTATTAAGGGCAATTTCGGGGCAGGAGAAAAAGATCAAGGCGTATATCGAGAATGAACTTTCCCGGCAGAACTTGACGGAATATGTCCCCGAAATTCTGATCCCGACGGAAAAAATCTACGAGATGCGTAACGGTAAGAAACGAGTTCGCGAGAAGAACTTCTTTCCCGGCTACATCATCATTTCAGCTGATCTATCCAAGGGTGAGGTGAGCCACCTGATCACCAGCATGCCGGGCGTTATTGGTTTTCTGGGCAGCTCGGAAGGCAATTCCAAAGTACCCGTTCCCTTGCGCCAGTCGGAAATCAACCGCATTCTAGGTCGTTACGACGAAGCCAATCAGGAAGAGGAGGCTCCGTCGATGTCCTTCATTCAGGGCGAGAGCGTTAAGGTGACTGATGGCCCATTCAGCGGTTTCATTGGCACTGTCGAGGAGGTTTTCGATGAGAAAAAGAAATTGAACGTAGTAGTAAAAATATTCGGGCGCAGTACTCCCGTGGAACTCAGTTACGCACAAGTAGAAAAGGAAAGTTGATACCCGAGCGGGCAGAATTGCTTCACCTGCACGTGAGCCGTTAGGAATGTCGATCGACCATCAATCAGTTTAAAGTTGAAAGTGTAAGAGTTTAAAGTCTGCTTCCAAGAGACATTAAACTTCAAATTTAAGACTCTAAGCTTTTAACTAAAAAGAAACAATGGCAAAAGAAATAACCGGATACGTTAAGCTTCAGGTAAAGGGTGGCCAGGCCAACCCCGCACCGCCCATCGGTCCCGCGTTGGGTTCCAAGGGTCTGAACATCATGGAGTTTTGCAAGCAGTTCAACGGCCGTACCCAGGACAAAATGGGCACGGTATTACCGGTGGTCATTACGGTGTACAAGGATAAGTCGTTCGACTTCGTCATAAAAACACCCCCTGCCGCCAATTTGCTGATGGGCGCCGCCAACCTCAAAAAAGGTTCGGCTCAACCTAACCGGGCAAAAGTAGGAAAGGTAACATGGGATCAGGTTCGCGAGATCGCTGAAACTAAAATGCCTGACCTGAATTGCTTTACGGTAGAAGCAGGGATGAAAATGATTGCAGGCACAGCGCGCAGCATGGGCATTACCATGACGGGCACGCCTCCGTGGGAATCAGAAAACAACGAAGCGTCAACCAACGCTTAAAGCATTAAGAAAATGGGAAAATTGACGAAAAAGAAAAAGGAAGCCTTAGCCAAAATCGACGGCGAACAGGCGTACTCCTTCCAGACCGCCGCTGAGGTCCTCAAAGAAATCAGCTACACCAAGTTCGATGCCTCCGTGGACATCGATGTCCGTTTGGGCGTGGATCCGCGCAAGGCCGATCAGATGGTGCGGGGCGTCGTGACCTTGCCACACGGCACGGGTAAGGACGTTCGGGTACTGGTACTGTGTACGCCTGACAGAGAAGAGGAGGCCAAAGAGGCAGGAGCCGATTTTGTGGGCTTGGATGAGTACATCACCAAGATCGAGCAAGGTTGGACTGACATCGACGTAATCATCACAATGCCCAGTGTCATGGCCAAAGTAGGTCGGTTGGGTAAAGTGTTGGGACCGCGCGGTCTGATGCCGAACCCCAAGTCGGGTACGGTGACGACCGACGTAGCCAAAGCGGTAAAAGAAGTGAAAGCGGGTAAGATCGATTTCCGGGTAGATAAGACGGGCATTATTCACGCCAGCATTGGCAAGGTGTCATTCGATGCCGAGAAACTTGCCCAGAACGCCCAGGAAATGCTCAACACGCTGGTACGCATGAAACCGTCGTCGGCCAAAGGTACGTATGTAAAGAGCGTTTACTTGTCGAGCACGATGAGCCCAAGCGTCTCTATTGACAAAAACACGATTTCAGGATTATAATTATGACAAGGGAAGAAAAAGCATCCATAATCGACGAACTGAGCCAAAAGTTCGAGAATACGCCTTACTTCTACCTCACCAATGCCTCAGGCATGACGGTGGCGGAAGTGAACGGACTCCGGCGGCTGTGCTTCGAGCGTGGCGTGGAGTACCGCGTCATCAAGAATACGCTGATCAGAAAAGCACTCGAAACCTCGAGCGTCGACTACACGCCTTTCGACGCGGAAGTGTTGAAAGGAAACACCGGCGTGATGTTTCACCCGGAGTCGGGCAAGGTACCAGCGCAACTGATAAAGGACTTTCGCAAGAAATCCGGCAAAGACAAGCTAAAATTCAAAGGTGCCTCGGTCGATTCTTCACTCTTTATCGGAGCGGACCAAATTGATCGACTTATCGCACTTAAATCGAAGCAGGAGATGCTCGGCGAAGTCATATCGCTTCTGCAATCTCCAGCCAAGAATGTACTGTCTGGCCTATTGAGCGGCGGTAGCAAACTGGCGGGTATTATCAAGACTTTGTCGGAGCGCGAAGAGAGCAATTAATTGATCGTCCGTACGCGGTTGGCCGGGCGTAGGGCAGTTTTAAAAGGCCAAATTTTTCAAACAATCTTTTGTAATCACTTAATCAAAAATAAAAATGGCAGATCTGAAAGCTTTCGCGGAGCAACTTGTTAACCTTACGGTGAAAGAAGTCAACGAACTTGCTTCAATTTTGAAAGACGAGTACGGTATCGAACCTGCTGCTGCGGGTGCGGTTATGATGGCTGGTCCTGCGGGCGGTGGCGATGACGCTCCTGCTGCAGCCGAGCAGTCGTCTTTCGACGTAATTCTTAAAGCAGCTGGCGCAAGCAAGCTTGCCGTAGTGAAATTGGTAAAGGACCTGACAGGTCTTGGCTTGAAAGAAGCTAAGGAACTGGTCGACGGTGCTCCCAAGCCTTTGA
Source organism: Cytophagales bacterium (assembly GCA_038242095.1). Lineage (GTDB taxonomy): Bacteria > Bacteroidota > Bacteroidia > Cytophagales > Spirosomataceae > Persicitalea. Next base: position 1,588 of record JBBSSJ010000345.1, on the reverse strand, counting down.
AGGAAGGTATCGCTAAGGATGAGGCAGAAGCCCTCAAGAAGCAACTTGAAGAAGCGGGTGCCGAAGTAGAGGTAAAGTAATTTCCTCGGCTTCTCAGCCAATCTATTGAGACAGGGACAGGCCTGACATGCGTCAGGTCTTTTCCTGTTTATCAATGTAGTACCAAACTTATTCCCGCTTTGCGGTGTTTTAAGAGTCGGGCAGCATTTTTAATACCGCCCGGTTGAATAACGTTTACAACCTCCTCCGAAAGCAACGCGGCCTCGCGCCGTTCCTTATTGTTTTCCGCACATTGGGATACCGGTCCGAAACACTTCTTTGCTCGTAGAAAGTAAGAAGAGGGGCCGCTCATCCAACAAATTCTACGAGGCCTAATTTTGTGGTTTTAAACTAATTAGGGCTTTTGCGCATTTTTTAAGGTTCGCATCGGCTCCAAAATTTTTTGTTCAGTTAACCCAAAAACAAACTAGCCTTGGCTACCAAAAAAGCAACTTCCAGAAAAAACTTTGCCCGGATCACGCCGATCATCAATTACCCCGACCTGCTTGGGATTCAGGTTCAATCATTCAGAGACTTTTTCAGCTTGGACACTTCGGTGGAAAACCGCTCGGCGGAAGGCCTTTATAAGGTGTTCGACGAGAATTTCCCTATCGCCGATTCGCGCGACAACTTCGTGCTTCAGTTCGTCGATTATCTGCTCGAACCGCCTAAGTATTCGGTCGATGAGTCGATCGACCGGGGCCTGACCTACGCCGTGCCGCTGAAAGCGAAACTGAAACTGATCTGTAACGATCCCGACCACGAGGAATTCGAAACGATCGAGCAGGAAGTATTCCTGGGTAATATTCCCTATATGACCGACCGCGGTTCGTTCGTCATCAATGGTGCCGAGCGCGTGATTGTGTCACAATTGCACCGTTCGCCGGGCGTGTTCTTCTCAATGAGCAAGCACACCAACGGCAGCAAACTCTATTCGGCCCGGATTATTCCTTTCAAAGGTTCTTGGATCGAATTCTCGACCGACGTCAACAATGTAATGTACGCCTACATCGACCGAAAGAAAAAATTTCCGGTTACGACGCTGTTGCGCGCGATTGGTTACGGTTCCGATAAGGACATCCTGGATCTGTTCGGCCTGTCTGAGGAAATTAACGCAAACCAAACCAACCTCAAGAAAGCTGTTGGCCGTCGTTTGGCGGCGCGGGTGCTCCGCACTTGGACGGAAGATTTCGTGGACGAAGACACCGGTGAGGTGGTTTCAATTCAGCGGAATGAGGTATTAATGGAGCGTGATTCGGTCCTGAACACTGAGGACATCGAGACGGTGATTTCGTCCGGCCAAAAGTCTATTATCCTGCACAAGGAGGATATGAACGTGGCCGACTATAACATCATTTATAACACGCTGCAAAAAGATAGTTCCAACTCCGACAAGGAAGCTGTGGAGCAAATCTACCGTCAGCTAAGGAACGCTGAGGCACCCGACGAGCAAACCGCCCGCGACGTGATTCAAAGCCTGTTCTTTAGCGACAAGCGTTACGACCTCGGTGAAGTTGGCCGCTACCGGATTAACAAAAAATTGGGTTCG
>JBBSSJ010000344.1:0-4545 GCA_038242095.1 Cytophagales bacterium | reverse complement strand
TGCACCGAAAAATAGTGTGTCGTATTCCCAAAAAAATCAACTCGCTCGGTGATCTCAGCCGACTCCGGCCACACCGTAAGCGTAAACTCGCCCGGCAACTGACTCACCGTCGCCCTCGGACACAGGCAAGCGATGCTATGGTAACTACTCACCGGCTGCTTGTAGCGGTAGGTCGTGCTATGAATTAATTCATATTTCATGGTTCTCCGCCGAATTGACCCCCTCGAAAAACGAATGCTGGGGGGCCACATGATTGAAATAAAGATTGGAAATGCTTTCGGAAGCCGTCAGCAGCAGGGCAGTTAGGTCGGCCATGAGTTGGTCTAGATGGGTGCGGTAGTTGGTTTCATCGTCGTAGGTGCATAGGTGCCGGACGTCGGTAAGCTTGACGCGGGAAGCGGCCTCCAATACGGCTTTCTGGGCGTTGTTCAGGCGGTCGCTGTCCGCATTGGCGGGAAGTTTGCCCAAATAATAGCCCAGCAAATCAAGCAGGTAAGTCAGTGAGTAAGGTGAATCTGCTTCCAGTAACACCATATCGAGACCGGCACTCAGGCTGATCTGTGCGCGGTAGGTGTTCCGAAACCGACCGAGCAAGTGGTGGTAGTTGAGCAATGCTTCCAGAAGTTCGTTTTCGACCGGCGCGGCGTGGCGGAACACGAACATGGAGCGAATCACCGCCACCCGAGACAGTAGCCGCTCGATAAGTTTGCCGCATTTAAGCAGGTAAAAGGCGTTATCGCGCCCCATCGTCTCGGACACCGTGCCGTAGAACGTAAACATCCGGCTGTACAATCGATCTAACTCTTTTTGGATGGCACGGTGGTCGGCCTGCTCCCGCTTGAGTACTTTCATCCTGCTCAAACTCCCCTTGACCAGGTCGATGGCCCGCGCTACTTCGGGATTCCACTGGTCACGCACGGATTTTACCGCCCGTAAAAACGATTCGACCGACGAAGCGATGGTACCTTTACGCTTGACGTTGAGCACGAGGTCGTTAATTTCAGCCAGCGGATGCTGCCACAATTCGGTGGGCTCATGATTGTCTTTGCCCACAAAGCCGGGGTAGGTCAGCGTCAGGTGTGTGACCGACCGTAGTAGCCAGGTGATGTGCTCGGCTTGCTCCGCGCCGCCGTAGTTTTGGTGAACGCTGAGGGCATTGAGCACGATATTCAGGAAAGTATTCGTCGCCAAAACCCGCTCGGCGTAGCGGCCCACCCAAAAGAGATTATCGGCGCTGCGGCTCGGCAGCGAACCGGCCTTACGGACGTTGGTCGAGATCGGCAGCACCAGGTTGGGGCGCGCCTCCTCGGTCGCATCGCCCACGATCCAGGTATCCTTTGAAATTCCGCCATATTGATTGGAAAAAGTGAAGCGGCCTTCTTCCGGCGACGTGCGGGTCAGACCGCCCGGCATCACCTCGTAGCCCTGCCCCGTGCCCACGAGGTAGGCACGGATGGCCGCAAAGCGCGGCTCGATACGACCGTCCACGAAGGCGGGGGTGGTGGAAAAACTCACCTCTTGCTGCGCTACGTATTCAGCGGGATTATGCCGGATTTCCTTTTTCAACTGCGCCAACTGCGTTTCGGAAAGCGATTTTCCGTAAATAGAACGGTTCTGGCTGCTGCGGTTGACTTTCTTGACGATAAGTTCAGGTAAATTTTCCAATACATAGTCGCGCTCTTTTTCCTGCCCGCACCACCAGGTCGCGATGCTGGGCAAAAGGAGTTCCTGGCCCAGCAGATGGCGGCTGGCGTTATCCAGGAATGCCATAAAGGCGTTGTTTTCCAGTAACCCGGTACCGGGCGGATTGATCACCGTCACCTTCCCGGCGCGTATGGCGTGCAGGAGTCCGGGGACGCCGAGGCGCGAGTCGGCGCGGAGTTCGAGCGGATCGCTGAAATTGTCGTCGAGCCGTCGCAAAATGATGTCTACTTTGCGCAGGCCCTCGATGGATTTGAGCCACACGAAACCGTGGCGCACTAGCAGGTCGTCGCCCTGGGCCAGAATGTAGCCGTGGTACGACGCCAGGTAGGCGTGCTCGAAATACGTTTCGTTGTTGGGGCCGGGCGTGAGGTACACGATTGTAAGATCCTCTTTGCCTTTGCCAAAATTGCGGGCGATGGCCTGCTGGGTGCTAATGAAAAACGGCGAAAGCCGCCGCACGAACAGCCGCTCAGCCAAGTCGGGAAGTACCTTGCTCATGACGGTACGATTTTCGAGCGCGTAGCCCGAGCCCGAAGGCGCCTGCGTGCGGTTGTCGAGTACCCACATGCGGCCGTCGGGACCGCGCGCCATGTCGACGGCGTACTTGACAAGCTGATGCTCGCCGGGCAATTTAAGGTCGTAACAGGCGCGCAGGAATCCCGTATTTCCGTAGGCCAATTCAGCCGGAATGACCTTTTCTTTAATCAAAGTCTGCGGACCGTAGAGGTCTTTCAGGATCAAATCGAGCAATTCAGCGCGTTGCTTCAGACCCTGGCTAATCCCCTGCCATTCAGTTTGGTGGATCAAAAACGGGATCGGGTCGAGCTTCCAGGGGCGGTCGAGCCCGTCGGCCCCTTCGTAAACGCTGTATGTTACACCGTTTTCCCGCAAACGGGCGACAAGCTCCTGGTTTCGGACCGATAGTTCACTCATGCCCAGCCGTTCCAGCGCGGCAAACAAGGCCGACCAGTGCGGCTTCAATTGCCCCTGCGGGTCGAGTACTTCGTCGTAGGACCGGACCTCCTGCTGGTAACGGTGAAGAAGTCCGAGGGCATTTTCCTGAATCATAAAAAGGGTACTTGAATACTATACTTTGGATTTCAGTCGAACCATTCCACGCTGGCGTCGGCCAGGGCGATCAGCGCGCCCCGGCTTGCTGGCTTATCCATTGACTGGTAGGCGCGCAGCAGGCGGCGGAGTTGCCGCCGGGCGTCGCCGGAGCCCGCGCCCGCCACCACGCTCACCACCACTTCGCGGCCGTCGGCCAGGCGGGTCAGGCGATCGGCGGCCAGGATTTTGCCGTTGGGCAGCAAGAATTCTTTTTTCAGCCGGGTGGTGGCGCCTTCGGCGAAGAGTACGCTCATGGTTTCCTGCGCCATCAGGCTGCTCAAATCAGACTTCAAACCCGCTGCTTCCCGTGCTTCCAAAATCCCCTCGCCCACCAGTTGTCGCAGTACCAGGTCGACGTCCTTCGGTGTTTCGATCAGCGAAAGCGCGTAACGGCGTTTTTGCAGCTTATCCTTCTTTTTTTCAAAAGTCTCGACGTCGAAAATACGCTCGGCCAGGCGGCGCAACCGCAGCCGGTCGGTACGGTCGACGCTCACGACCTGCTCTACGGTATGCGGCGTGGCCCCGTCGGTTTTATGGCTGTGGTGACAATCCGCGGCACCTTCGTTGAGTACGTACAATAGTTTTTCGGGCTCCCAGGCCACGGGCCCGGCACCGGAGGCGAGATAATCGTAGAGCCAGCGGTTGACGTTGCCCGTGCATTTTTCCCACGACTGGTTCTTTTCCCAACCCTTCGGCAGCTTGGCCAGCACGTACAGCCGCTGTACGGGCCGGGTGAAAGCGACGTACAGCAGATTCAGGTTTTCAAGCAGCATCCGCGTAGCCTCCTCTTTGTACTCGGCCGATAGCGGCGTGTCTCCTAGATCTTTAACCATTGACACCACTGAACTATTGAGTTTACGCGTAGCGATTTCGTGCTCATCGATCACGCTTTCGATCGATAATTCGGTCTCTTCAATTTCCGCCAAATCAACCCAAATCCGGTCGCGGGTACCATTGGGAACGAAGCGCCAGTCGCAATTGGGCACGATCACGACGGGGTATTCCAGACCCTTCGATTTGTGAATCGTAGTAATACGCAGGGCATCGGCGTTGGTGGGTACCGTAATCGAAATCTTATTTTTGGCGGTTTCCCAATACGCCAGGAAATCGGCCAGGTGGTTGCTGTTGCGGGTACCAAAGGCCAGAATCGCATCCAGAAAGCGGAACAAATAGGGCGCTTCGGCCAGCCCTTCAAAGAGCTGGAAAGTCGTGATGAGTTTCTCGCACAATTCATAAACGCCCAATTGTCGCAGCCGGAACGCGCTGAATTCCATGTCGAATGCCTCAAAATAATGCAGGAAACTGGTCGTATCGCGCTCACTGCACATGGTCCTGATTTGCTCGTGCTGGGCGGCGGTCGGGATTTTTTTCAGGATGATGCGGTGAAAGAGATAGGCGGCTTCGTAGCGCGCCAGGGCGTTATCGGGCGTTTGGAGCACCTGCATGAACGACACCAGCAGGTTGACCGTCTGGGCGTAAGTCAGCAGCAACGAATCATCCGAAATGAGCGGATTACCCCGCGCTTTGAGGGCGGCGGCGATGTCGGCGGCTTCGGCTTTTCCCCGGCACAGGATGGCGATGTCGCGCCAGTGGTAGCCTTTTTCCAGCAGCTCATCCACAAGTTCGAGGGTGCGGCTGACCATGATTTTGGGACTGTCTTCCTCCTGTTCGGCGATCTCGTCTTCCGTAGATTCGATAAGAAATTCGATTTGGACGTGGCCACCCAGCTTC
>JBBSSJ010000343.1:0-4549 GCA_038242095.1 Cytophagales bacterium | reverse complement strand
GTCTTGAATATTGGTGGGTTCACACATTCCGCATACTTTCAGCTTCATACGATCAGGGTCTTGTGGTTATTTAGTTCTAAAAGGTTTTTTTGCAACAATTCTAATGCCGCCGCCGGGTCAGATTCTTTCATGAAGGTCTCGCCAATGAGAAAGCCCCGGTAGCCCGCTTCGGCTAGCCGCATGATCGTCACGGCATCGCGCAGGCCACTTTCCGAGATCTTTACGAAGTGATTTGGGATCATTGAAGCCAGTTCCAGCGAAGTATCGACAGAGGTACTAAAAGTCTTGAGATTCCGGTTGTTCACACCCACCAAATCTACCTCGTCGCATAGGCTCCGGTCGAGTTCTTCGGCGTCGTGCACTTCCAGCAGTACTTCCAGATTTAGGTCGTGCGCTTTCCTGGCCAGAAATTTAACCTCTGAGGGCGAAAGACAGGCGGCAATCAGCAACACCACATCGGCGCCGAGCGCTTTGGCTTCAAAAAGCTGGTATTCGTCGATCATGAAATCCTTGCGCAGCATCGGCGTGTGAGGATTGGCCGCGCGGGCCCGCTCAAAATCCTGGAAACTTCCTCCAAAAAATTCGTGGTCGGTTAGGACGGATAAGCCTTTCGCTCCGGCGGCCACGTAGCCCGACGTCACGGCTTCGGACGTCACATGACCATTGATGACTCCCTTGGAAGGCGATCGACGCTTAAATTCCGAAATGATGCCGGGTGAATCAGCCTGGCGCAACGCCTCGGCCAGCGAAAGCGTGGCGCGCGAAAAAAGTGGATCATGTTCAAACGCACCTTGCGACTTAGCGGCCTTGGCAGCCACGACTTCGATGCACTTCTGAGCGACGATTTTTTCTAAAATATTCATTCAATTACAGATTCGCTATATCCAGGCCCTAATTACAGTTTCACCAGTTTCTGAAAACTCATTAACGCTTTTTTGCTCTCGATCGATTCCCTTGCTTTCGCGACTGCGTCGATTAAACCCAGCGAGGTATCGGCAGCTTGCAGCGCCAAAGCCGCATTGGCGATTACGGCCTGCTTTTGCACCGAAGTAGCTTCGTCGTTCAGCACGTTCATAAAGATCTGAGCTGATTCGGCCACCGTTTTACCACCCGAAAGCGCTTCGGCGCGCACCGTATCGAGGCCCATTTGCGTGGGAACTAGTACCTGTTCCGCCTGAGCGGTTATGATTTTGAATGGTCCCGTCAGTGATACTTCGTCGTAACCGTCCAGGGCATGTACCACCATAAACTGCTTATCGCTTTGCTGGTAAAGATAGGCATAAAGCCGGGCTAATTCAAGGCTGAATACGCCGACAAGCTGCTTTTTGGTGAAGGCGGGGTTGGTCATTGGACCCAGCATATTGAAGAAAGTCTTGACGCCCAATTCGCGCCGCACGGGAGCCACGTTTTTCATGGCGGGGTGAAACAAAGGGGCGTGCAGGAAACAAACGCCCGATTCTTCGATGGCTTTTTCGAGCGCGCCCTGCTCGTTGGTGAACTTCACGCCGAGATATTCCAGCACCGTCGAGGAGCCGCAGGTCGAGGAAACACCGTGGTTGCCGTGCTTGGCTACGCGCTGCCCCGCCCCTGCTACCACAAAGCACGAGAGCGTCGAGATATTGAAGGTATCTTTGCCGTCGCCGCCTGTGCCGCATACGTCCATCGGATCGTATGCCGACAAATCCACTGCCAGGCAAAGTTCCAGCATAGCGTCACGAAAACCTTCCAACTCGGCCACTGTAATGCTCCGCATGGCGTAAATGGTCAGGAAAGCCGCAATTTGTGAAGTGTTGTAATCGCCCTTAGCAATGCCGATCAAGACTTCCTTTGATTGCGCTTTCGTTAATGCCTTATATTCAAAAAGGTGGTTGAGTATCTCTTTCACTTTCTATGTAAATCGTTGGCTCATTAGATCATATCTAATAAATTATTAAATATGATCTAATGAAAATAAATTGCTAGTAAGCTGATTTAAAGCTAGTTGTTTAGCCAGTTTTGCATCATTTCTTTACCGTATTCCGTCAGAACTGACTCAGGGTGAAATTGCAATCCGCGCACGTCATATTTTCTGTGAGTGAGTCCCATCACGCGTCCTTGCTCGTCGGTGGCGGTAATCGTCATTGTGTCGGGTATGGATTCGGGAACGACCGTCCAGGAATGGTACCGTCCTACGGTAAATTCCGGAGGAAGCCCCTTAAAAAGTCGTTCATTCGAGTCAACCACGAGGTTGAGGTCACCGATGCCGTGTAGTACGTCGGTCATATTTTCCAACGTGCCGCCGAATGCTTCACCGATGCCCTGATGACCCAAACAAATACCCAGAATGCTTTTGGTAGGGGCGTATTCCCGGATTAATTCCTGCATAATGCCCGCTTCAGAAGGAATACCCGGACCAGGCGAAAGCAGGATCTTATCGTAGTCAGCTACGGCTTCCAGCGTAATTTTATCATTTCTAAACACCTCTACCCTATCGTGTAGCTCGCGCAGAATATACACGAGATTGTAGGTAAAGGAATCGTAATTATCGAGAACCAGGATTTTCATTTTGTAGGTATTAGGTATTGGATTTTCAGGTATTAGATCTCTACAAACGAGGCGTTTCAGTTGGATGAATGAAGGCCTAAGAACCTATTTAGATTGTTTCCGCCATTTCAATGGCCTTGCGCAAAGCGGCCAGCTTGTTGTTGACTTCGTTGAGCTCACTTTCCACGTCGGACTTTGCTACTACGCCCATGCCTGCCTGATAAAAAAGGCTATTGTTTTTGCTGAGAAAAGTACGGATGGCAATGGCGTGGTTGAAGTCGCCATTGAAATCCATGAAGCCAATGGCACCGCCGTAGATGCTCCGGTTTGTGGTTTCGAGGCCATTGATGATCGTCATGGCGTTGTGCTTGGGTGCGCCCGAAAGCGTACCCGCCGGGAAAGTATCAGCCACCAATTGCAGCGGATTCGTACCTTCTTTCATGGTTCCCACTACTTTTGAAACGAGGTGAATGACGTGGGAATAAAACTGTACTTCCTTGTAGGTGACTACCTTCACATCCTCACAGCTACGGCTTAAATCGTTACGGGCCAAATCGACCAACATCACGTGTTCGGCAGTTTCCTTAGGGTCATTCAGCAATGCCTGAGCCGCTTCGGCGTCGGCAGCGTCGTCGCCCGTGCGTTTGAAAGTACCAGCAATTGGGTGGATTTCGGCTTGCCCGCCCTTGATAAAGATCTGCTTTTCGGGCGATGAGCCAAAGATTTTATAGTTGCCGTAATCGAAGTAGAATAGATAAGGCGAAGGATTGATCGAACGCAGTGAGCGGTACACATTGAACTCATCCCCTCGAAAATCGCGGCTAAACCGGCGTGAGGGCACGATCTGGAAAACATCCCCCCGATGGCAGTGGTCGATACAAGTTTTGATCGTAGCGCGCATCTTATCGTCGGTCACATTGGAGGTTTCCTCGCTCGTCACTTTGAAATCGTAGGTGGGGAAATTGCGGTTTTTGATAACAATTTCAATTTGCTCCGAACCATCTTCCTGATTTTCCTGACCGTAGTTGTGCTCAAATATGTAAAGCTCGTCCTTATAATGGTTGATTGCGATGACATAACGGTAGACGTGGTACATAATCTGGTCGATAGCCGTTTCGGGCGATACAGACTGCATTTCGATGTCTTCGAAGTACGCTACCGAATCGTAGGTGATATGACCAAATAATCCGTTGGTGATGAACGGGAAGTTGTAAGCTTCCGAAGAAAAGCGTTGGGCAAAGCCCTGCAAAACTGAAATGGCTTCTTTCGGGGTAGATAAAGCAGATGACTCGGAAGTGCCGTCCGGAAAATGTTGCTCGACTTTCCCCTGATTGAGGGCAAAAGACGCTACCGGATCGCAGCAGATGTACGAGAAGGAGTTTTCGTTGCCGTGGTAATCGGAGCTTTCGAGTAGCAGAGAATTGACGAAGCGATCGCGTAACTTGAGATAAATAGATACGGGCGTCAGCGTATCGGCCAATAGTTTCTTGTAACGGGTTTTTATGGGGTAGTCGGTAGGCATAAGGCAGTCAGGAAATTGAGAATGAGTTATCGGTTTGTGTTTAGCGTGTTCTTTTACAGAATCTCACACAAAAAAAAGCGGCTCGCCGTTCTGATGAACAGCGAGCCGCTTTTTATGTCTGTATCTATTGTCGAATACGCATAATGGCTTTCCTATTCATCTCGGAGAGAAGAAGGCCACCACCATGCAATATTTGCGTTCGTATGCTTCATTTTTGTTTTTCGATGGCGCAAAGATAGGGCAATCGAAATGTGTGAACCAAATGATTCGGCAAAAAAGTTTAATTTAGGCATAAAAAAAGGTCTTCAACGTAAATTGAAGACCTTTTTTATAATAATTGTGGCGGCTACCTACTCTACCGGCTTTGACACAGGTACCATCGGCGGTGCGGGGCTTAACTTCTCTGTTCGGAATGGGAAGAGGTGACCACCCGCCCCATAGCCGCCATCAAGGCGGTGGGGACTTTCGTCCTTGGTTTCTCATTCGTACTCAGCACTGGGTACT
>JBBSSJ010000342.1:0-4550 GCA_038242095.1 Cytophagales bacterium | reverse complement strand
ATCGTTTTCAACTTTAAACTAAAAACACCTGATTAAACACAACCGATTCTTTCTCCTGATTACCGCTTTCCTCATTAGTTCGTTGGCCTTTGCGCACGAGTTTTGGCTTGAACCAGTCAAATTTCTACTAAAAATCAACGAAAAGGTCACGATCCATATGAAAGTAGGTGAAGATTACGAGGGCGATCATTCTAATGGCACAAAGTATAAACTCACCAAGCTGGAACACTATGGCAATGGCCAGATAAAAGACATCCGTAGCGAAGTCTACGGCGATAGTCTCAGCACGGTCGATCTTACTTTCCCGACCAGCGGTTCTCAACTGGTTGCTTTCAACAACACCAGCAAATTCATCGAATTGGAAGGACTGAAATTCAACGACTATTTGCGCACGGAGGGGCTGGACGACGTGCTGCGCAGTCGGGCGCAACAAGGCGACACCATGAAGGCTGGGCGGGAATTGTTCCAGCGCTGCGTAAAAACGCTGGTGCAGGTGGGTGACAAAACGGACGATACCTACGCGATCAATACCGGGATGCGGCTGGAAATAATTCCGGGTAAAAACCCTTACGCCGCCAACGCGGCAGGACCGATCAAATTCAAAGTCCTGTTCGATAACAAACCGCTGGTGAATAGTCTGGTACTGGCCTGGCACGCAGCAGACGGCCGCACGACGCACACCAAGCTGCGCAGTGATAAGCAGGGTGAAGTTACCTTCCCGATCACCAAAACCGGCAAATGGATGATCAGCTCGGTACACATGATTCCAACTACGGACACTAAGGAAGCGGACTGGCAGAGTTTCTGGGGTAGCTACACGTTTGGGTACTATTGAGCGGGTTGAGCTGAAATCGTATTTGAGTTAAATTTTTGGGACCCGAAACGTACGTTTTGGGTCCTTTTTTTGAGAAAGCCCGCCGTACTCACTATTTTTACCCGATACCACGAGCAATCGTTTTAAATTTAAAGATACTTACAACCCAAAAAATATCATGAACCAAGCAACAAAATCTACTTGCAAGCACCTGATGCTTGCCGCCTTTTGCATTCTATTCTTGTACAATGCCCAAGCCAAACCCCTGGCCACGCCAATCGAAGGCCGCTGGGACATTACAGTAGACGTGGATGGCAAGCCAGCGCCTTCCTGGTTGGAAGTGACGCATTCCGGCAATAAGACGTTGGTGGGACGCTTCGTGTCCGTTTCGGGCAGCGCACGTCCTATTTCCGAAGTAAAATTCAAGGACGGCAAGTTTAACTTCTCCATTCCGCCGCAATGGGAAGGCGGCACGGGCGATTTTTCGGTGGAAGGTACCGTCGAGGGCGATAAGATTAGCGGCTCGCTGACTACACCCGAAGGAAAAACACACAGCTGGACGGGCGTTCGGGCTCCCGCTTTGCGGAGAACGACGATGCCCGCCTGGGGAAAACCCGTGAAGCTGACAGCAGGCAACACGATTGAGGGCTGGCACGTCCCCGAGGCTAAGACCAACCAATGGACGATTCAGAACGGCGTCCTGAAGAGCGAAAAGTCGGGCGCCAACCTGATTACCGACGAAAAATATGATGACTTTAAACTGCACGTCGAATTCCGGATTCCCAAGGGCAGCAACAGCGGCGTGTACCTGCGCGGGCGCTACGAGGTACAGGTGACGGACGGCAAAGGCATGGAGCCTTCGGCGGGCGAATTGGGTGGCGTGTACGGTTTTATTAGCCCCAGCGAAATGGCAGCCAAAGATCCGGGCGAGTGGCAGTCATTCGACGCCACGCTGATCGGCCGGATGATTACGCTGGTAGTAAATGGAAAACCGGTCATCACCAATCAGGAGATTCCGGGCATCACCGGCGGCGCGCTCGACAGTAACGAAGGCGAGTCCGGACCGCTGTACATTCAGGGCGACCATGGTGCGGTCGAGTACCGGAACATCGTCATTACGCCCGCGAAATAACGGACTTTTGAACTGAGTCACTCCGAACCCTGCTCGTACCAACTTGCGTAGGTAACATAATTCATTGCCGTGCGGTCGATAACGGCTTCGAGTTCGGGCGATATTTTTTTCAAGAAACGCGCCGGATTGCCCGCGTAGATGCTACCCGGCGGCACGACGGTATGCTGGGTAACGATGGCTCCGGCGGCGATGATCGAGCCGGTCCCGATGACCGCCCCATCCATCACAATGGCCCCCATGCCGATGAGCACATGGTCTTCGATCGTGCAGCCGTGCACGATCGCGTTGTGCGCCACCGACACGTAGCTGCCGATGGTAGTCGCGAAACGCTGGTAGGTACAATGGATCACGGCCCCGTCCTGCACGTTGGAGTAGTCGCCGATGCGGATGGTGTTGACGTCACCCCGCACCACAGCGTTAAACCAAACGGTGCAGTGGTGGCCCATTACGACATCGCCGGTGATGGTAGCATTATCGGCCAGCCACCCATCGTCGCCAAAAGTGGGTTTGATGCCGCGTACAGATTTTATAAGCGCCATTTCTATTATTTAGTCGTTTAAGTGTTGAGTCGTTTAACCGTTGGCCGTTAACCCTTTCTACCTTTCCACCATTTCTCCCCCCTACATAAACCGCTGCTTTGCCCGTTCATAAAAAGACTTCTGGTCGACGAGGTACCCTACGAGGTTGGCGGTCATGGCGGCGAGGAGAAAGTAGAAAATCGCGCTGTGACGGTCGGTCATTTCGAGGACGAGGATGGCGGAGGTGAACGGTGAGCGCGTGACGCCCGTCAGGTAGCTAACCATGCTCACCAGAATTATGAGGTTGTAATTGACGACGGCTAAGCCCAGCAGCGCGGCCAGTCCGGCCCCGAGCGTCGCCCCGGCGCTGAGCGAGGTAGCGAAAATCCCGCCCGCGCCGCCGCTGTGGTAACTGAGGATGGGCCCCATAAAGCGCGCCGGAAATTCGTACCATTTGGTTTCTTTATTATCTGAAAAAAGCAGGTGGTTCATCAGGTCCTTACCGCTGCCGCCCGATTCGGGGCCCGCGAAGTAAATCATCGTGGCAAATAGCGAGCCGATCCCGGCCACAAAGTACATTTGCTGCCGCTCGTTCTTGACGAAGCGATCTTTCCAAATCCCCACCACCAGCAGCATCCTACCCATCATGGCTCCAGCCCAGCCCGCCAGTGCCGCCGCCAGCAGCACTACGGGCAGAAAAGAAATACCCACCGGGTTGACTTGCGGAAAACCCAGGTACAGGTACGGCCCCAGCAACGCCTGAGCCGTCATACCCGAGATGATGACCGAAGTAAACACCGCCGTGCGGAAGTACGTCATGTGGGTTTTGGTCAACTCCTCCACCACGAACACGATCCCGCCCAGCGGCGTGTTGAAGGCTGCCGCCAGTCCCGACGCCCCGCCCGTCACGAGCATGATGCGCTTGGATACTTTGGGCCAGTAGTCGGGCAAAAGGCGGTTGACAAAACGAAAAATCGAGGCAGAGATTTGCAGCGTCGGTCCTTCGCGGCCGATCGCTCCCTGCCCCAGTAGCAGGCTGAGGCTGCTCAATATCTTCACGAAGGCAATCCGTAATCCCAGTAATCGATCCACCCGCTTGTCCTGCCGGGGATTGGCGAGTTCAATGGAGGCCATCAGTTGCGGAATGCCACTGCCACTAGCCGAGGGCTGGTAACGTTTTACCAGCCACCAGGCCAGCACAAAAAAGGTGGGGGCGGTGACGAAAATAAGCCAGGGCGCATCTTCAACTAACAACCGTCCGGCGCGCTCGAAGGCCGAGAAGAGTCTTTCGTAGGCCACCGCCACGATGCCCGTCAGCAGGGAGGCGATCCAGAAAGGGGCGGCCTGCAAGGTAATGGTGCGAATTTCCTGGTTGATTACCTTCCGCCGTAGCCACGCCAGCGCTTCCGTTATTTTGTGGATGAGCCACCAGAATCTTTTGCGCATGGAGAATTAGAAGAACAATCGTTTTTTGGGGCCGCGCGTTGCGGCGGGACAATTTTAGTGAGGATTTTTCGTGGAAAAAAAGAAAAAATCAATTTCAGTTTTCGCCCGTTCGTTTTATATTACCTCCCGTTCACCAATCCCACGCCATGCCTACTACCTCACCCATCACCAAAGGAAGTCTGCTGATCGCCGAACCGTTTCTGGGCGATCCTAATTTTGACCGAAGCGTCATCCTGATTTGCGACCACAACGAACACGGGTCGTTCGGCTTCGTGCTCAACCAAACCACCGACGTGCAACTGGGCGACGTGCTGGAAGAAACCATGTACTATGACGTACCGCTCTACCTGGGCGGTCCGGTCGAGAAAAATACGCTGCACTTTATTCACCGCCGCCCCGACCTGATCGGCGAAGGCGGCGAAATCGTGCCGGGTGCCTACTGGGGCGGTGATTTTGAAGAGGCCAGGCGCATGCTCAACCTCGGCCAGTTGACCAATAACGACATCCGCTTTTTTGTGGGTTACTCGGGCTGGGGCGGCGGGCAACTGGCCGACGAACTGGCGCAAAAGGCTTGGTACGTAACGCCGGGACAGGCCGAGCAAATATTCTCCGGGCCCGTCGAGGGCTTTTGGCGCGAAGT
>JBBSSJ010000341.1:0-4636 GCA_038242095.1 Cytophagales bacterium | reverse complement strand
TAGGCATTTGAAAAGTACGGGGATTCGACGTTGGTCAAGCCCGGTGCTTCACCGTGGCCTGTCTCTTCACACAGACCACGGTGAGGAAGTGGCCATATACTAAGCCTTGGGGCCGTATTTAGCCATGTGGTCGGGCATTTGCTCGTAGAATACTTCGTGGTTGTAGCGGGCATCGAGGGCTTTGAACCGGGCAATACTCTCCGGCGCGAACGGATTGGCTCCTTCGCTGTGCAGGGCCGCGCCCAGGTCAGAGAGTTCTTCGAGATAATGCGCGAAATTTTGCGAACCGGGGTATAAATCCATAAACCGAGCCGGTTTGGCGTGGCCGTTCCAAAACGTATGTACGATGCCGCGTGGCCGAAAATGATAGCCCCCCTTTGGAATTTCGCGCGTTTTATCGCCTTCAAGCACGGTAATGGTGCCTTCCAATACGTACATAATCTCGTCGAGGTCATAATGTACGTGGGGCGGTGGGCCAAACTGAAACGGAGCCATATCGACCTCCACGCAGGAGAACGTGCCGCCCGTTTGGTCGTGCTGAAGTTTTACGCCACAGGCCATGCCCAGCACATTGAGCGTTGGGGCGTTGTTGGCGTTCTGGCCGGGAGCGGTGTAGGCCACGGCGGGTTGGATTGGTGAAGTGGGCATTGAATTGGTAGTTTTTAGGGTTAAAAAATTGGCTGGACTCTAGCGGCTTGCCACCTGCTGATTCGGCAGCGTTTGCAGGTAGGCGTACACGTCGTTTATTTCATTATCAGTCAGTTTGGTCAGAAATTCTTTGGCCATCAATGACATTCGGCCACAGTCTTTTTTGCCTAAACCGCCCTCGCCCGTGTGCAGAAAATGCCGGAAAGCTTCGGGTTTGTAGGCGGTGGCAATAATCAGCGCGGGAGAATTCATGTGCGGGTCGGGGTCGCCTTTCAATTCCGGCCCGCCGTGGCAGCCACTACACACCGACATCACAATGTACTTGCCCCGACCCACCTGCGAGGTATCGGCAGCGGCAGCGTTCGCGTTTTCGCGGCTGTGGGCGTGGTCGATAAGCGCGGCAGGGGGCACAAACTGTCCGGCCACCAGCAGCACCCGGCCCAGCGGGCCGTAACTGTTTTGGGGCCGTTCTGGCCCAGAAGCGGGTTTGAGGGTGCGGAGGTAGGCCACGATTTTACCCATGTCGCGGTCGGCAAGGTTGCAGAACATACCTGATGCCACCATGAAGCTACCCCGTCCGTCGCGCTGAACGCCCTGCCGCACCATGCGGTCGAGTTCGGCATTAGTGTATTGGGATAGGGCGGCAATCACATTGGGCGCGTAAATTTTGGCCAGTAGCGGCTCGTTTATGAACGCTTTACCCTGGAAATTCTCGCCATGACAACCCTCGCAGAGGTAAACGCGGGTGAGCCGTGCCCCTTCATGAATCGAAGCCGAATCAGTTGGCACGACCAAATCCGCCAGCGGTACGTCGTACGTCTGGTTGAGTTTGTACTCGCTGATACCGTAAACAGCGGCGGCTATGATGATCATCAGGCCCAAGAGCGTGATGCCCGTCCATTTTAAAATTTCCAAAAACCGTTTCATGTCTGAGTGTTGTAGAGGTTGATAGTTGATTAAAATCGGGGCGAAATTCTTCCTGCCTGCTCCCATTAGTCGGACAAACATCTCAATCAGGAAACTACCGTGCAATTGTCGTTGCGTGAGTGGTCGGATTATTGCGTGAATAGCAGGATTTGGTATGCCATTGAGTGAACGGTAAGCGACGGGGGCGAAAATCCGCAGCCTTTACCGCCAGGCTTCAAGCAGCTAATCTCGTCGGTTTACCGCCAGAGGTGCCAGTTGATAGATTCGATTAACCTGCCGATTATTCAATTCGTATTGGATTTCCCGACCATCGATTTGGACAATCAGCGTGTACGGTCCAGTATCCATCGAAGAAATGTCCAGCCAGCGGCGGTACTGTCCAATATTGGTGAATTCTTGGTAGTGCAGGTTGCCCCGCTCATCCATCAGTTCAATTTTGTACCGCAGCCGGAGCGGATTATCGACCACCAACCACAGTTTGCCCGCTTGGTTGACCACGGCATGCACCGTGTACGGCGTTTCGGCGGGAGAAATGCCCTGCTTGTTGTCTGCCGCCAGGTCGAGCCGGGGGACGGGCAGGTTGCGAGTCGGCAGGAACTTGGGCAGGGATGCGGTTTTGATCCTCGTCGTCACGAGTTGGTGGGCCATCAGTTCTTTCAACAGCCGGTCGAATTGCTGCCGATTGCGGTGCGTCGGCTTCACCCATTTTTCGGGTAACGATTCCTGGTAAATCAATTGCTCGCCGGGGGCAAAAAACTGGATTACCGTCATGCGAGTTTCCACCAGCGTTTTGAGTCGCCAGTAGCCGTGGGACGAGTCGGTTTCGGCCCGCGTGGTTTGCAGGATCGGGTTTTCTTTTTTCTGTCCGAAGCCTGTGTGATGTAAACTGCTCAAACCGAGGACCAGAAGTAGCCAAAGGGCTACACGTGTGGGATTAAGGAGATGGTCGATGTACTGGGTCAATGCGTTCATAGCTGTTGTTTTTTAAGGGTGGCTTGTCTAGGGTCATGGGGAGATTGGTTTTTGAAATAAGTGTAAGGTTCTTCCTGCCTTCTCCAATTAGTCGTGTAAACATCTCGATCAGGAAACATGGGTGCAACTGATCTTGTGTGAATGGTCGGATTATAGCGTGAATAGCAGGATTTGGTATGCCATTGAGTAAACGGTAGGTACTGAGGGCGAAGAGCGGCTCACTCAATAAATTGACCGTTTGCTCAATAGAGCGGGCCCTAGACCCAGAGAAGGAAGAATAGTATGTCGCTTTATCAGTACCTTGTTTATTATTTTCATCGGTATGCGTTCACTACTTCTGCTTACTCTGTTGCAAAGTTGGTCTGTTGCTTTCGGGCAGGAGAAGATGCTGGTGTTGTCGGGTAAATTACCCACGCCAACTATGGACATCGAACCGTACACGACCTTTTACGAAGACCCTTCGGGCGATACGCTGCCTCTGTCGGTGGTTCGTCGGCAACGGTTCCGGCCTTTTACAGAAAAGCGGAATGAGCGAACCACCTTTTCTGACCAGTCTGTCATGGTGACATGGCTTCGGTTTACTATCCGCAATAGCCATCCGACCGATACGCTGCATCTCCTGCATTCTACCGGTATTCATGGCCTTATCACGCTTTTCTCAACAGATCATCCAATTGGGCATACTGGCATTGCATTCAGGCCCAAAAGCCGACCCAGTCCGTTTGCGTTGCCCCTCTCCATCCCGCCTACAACCGACCGAACGTATTTCGTTCGCGTACTGGGCTATAAATGACACCCACACCGAATTTCCTCCACTCTAATGACTGTGTCAGAAAGCATTGATAATCATTTTAGGTCCTGGAATGTGGCTGAAAAACTTCTATTGGCCACCATGTCATTACTGACCGGCGGGTTGCTATTCATGAGTTTGTATTCCTTCTATTTTTTCCTGCTTGGCCGAGATTGGGCCTATCTGTTCTATACTTTCTACACGGGTGTAAGTGCCTTATTTTCAGTACATCACATAAACTATAAATTCACGTTCGACTTACTGTTTCCACCGCGCTTATCCGATGATCTTAGTCCGTTCCATATTTCACTAATTACTGCTTTTTACGTTTTATTTGTTGTCAATCTGCTGGCCATACGAACGAATTTTCCACGTACTTGGCGGGTATTGAATGGGCTGTTGGTGATATTAGCCGCACAGGAAATTCTCGCAGTAGCCGAATGGATTTATGGGCGACCTCTTTTTGCCAGTAACAGTATACTTATCTACGCTATGGTCCCATCAGGTCTGGCAACCGGCCTTTTATTGATAACAGTCATTCGGAGCCGATCACCTGTTCGAATGTATCTATTAGCAGGAATGGTAAGTTTACTGGGTATTTCTTTCATACCCGGTTCGCTTGCTCTGTATAGCTACAATAGATCGGCTTTGGTCGCTGCGTTTTTTAACGATCCGTATTTTTGGGTAATACTCGGACTGACCATCGAAGCCTTTTGCTTTGCCCTTGCCCGCGTCTATCTGAGCCGACTTATTGAACAAGAAAACCATCAGCTACAAGAACGCTACGCCCACGACCTCGAAGCCCAACTGATCGAGCGTTCCAGAGAAATCGAAGAACAAAGCCGCCTGCTGGAAGCCCAGCACATCCGTCAGCTCGAAACCGAATTCGAACAGAAACTGGCCGACACGGAGATGACCGCCCTGCGCGCTCAGATGAATCCGCACTTTATCTTCAACTGCCTCAACTCCATCAAGCTTTACACCCTCCAGAACGATGCAGACAAAGCCTCCGACTACCTCACCAAGTTTTCCCGGCTCATTCGGCTGGTGCTGGAAAACTCCCGCTCCAAACGCGTAACGCTCCAAAACGAGCTGGACATGCTGCAACTCTATGCCGATATGGCAATCATGCGTTTCAAGCAAAAGCTGTCTTTTCACGTGGACATCGAACCCGGTATCGATGTCCGGTACATCGAGATACCGCCCCTGCTGTTGCAGCCCTACGTCGAGAATGCCATCTGGCACGGGCTGATGCACAAGCCCGAAGGCGGCACAGTAACGGTAGCGGTCAGTCAGCCG
>JBBSSJ010000340.1:0-4639 GCA_038242095.1 Cytophagales bacterium | reverse complement strand
AGTTGGTGTTTTCGGTGAATTGTCAACAAATAGTTCTGCAACCGCTGCCGCATGGCGCGGTCGAGGGCCGAGAGCGGCTCGTCCAGCAACAGCAACTGCGGCTGCGGCACCAAAGCCCGCGCCAGGGCGACACGCTGCTGCTGTCCGCCCGAAAGTTGGTGGGGACGGCTGTCGGCGAGTTGAGTGATTTCCATCTCGTCCAAAAGCACATCGACGCGCGTGGAGTCGTCGTTCCTAGGGAGCGCAAAAGCGATGTTTTGTCGGACGGTAAGATGCGGAAACAGGGCGTAATCCTGAAAAACTAACCCCGTCCGGCGCTGTTGCGGACTTTGGAAAATCTGTTTTTCGGTGTCGAGCCATACCTCGTTTGCGAAGGAAATACGACCGGCTTCGGGCTTTACCAAGCCTGCGATTATACGCAACAACGTGGTTTTGCCCACGCCCGAAGGCCCGGTAAGCGCTGTAATCGAGCCGCTTTTAAGCCGCAAATCCACCTCCATCGTCACGGGGCCGGCGGCGCTGCGCAAGGCGTGACGAACGTGGAGGTCAAGCGGGGTATCGGGCACGGAGCAGGCGATTGTTGACGGAATAAACTAGCAGCAGAATGGCAAAGGTAACCACAAAAAGCACGAGCGCGTATTGGTTGGCGGCGGCATAATTGAGTGCTTCCACCTCGTTGTAAATTGCCACGGAGGCCACCTTGGTCACACCGGGAATACTACCGCCGATCATCAACACGACGCCAAATTCGCCCACGGTATGCGCGAACGTAAGTACTAGAGCCGTCAGGACCGCCGATTTGGCATTGGGCAGGAGTACCCGAAAAAACGTAGTCCAGGCACTTTTTCCCAGCGTGTAGGAGGCCTCCCGCAAGGATGGCGGCAACGCCCGCAAACCCGCCTGCAAAGGGTACACCATGAACGGCAGACTGTAAATCACCGACGCCAACACCAGTCCCGGAAACGAAAATACCAGCCGCATCCCAAAGACTTCCTCTACCCAGGCCCCAAAAAAATGACCGGGACTGAACGCTAGCAATAGGTAAAATCCTAACACCGAAGGCGGCAACACCAGCGGCAACCCGATCACCGCCTCAACCAATATTTTGCCCCGAAACCGGCTGTACGCCAGCCAATACGCCAGCGGCAACGCCAGGCCGAAGAGAATCAGCGTGGTGAGCGAGGCAAGTTTGAGGGTCAGAAATAAGGGTTCGGGGTTCAAGTAGAGAATGATGAATGATGGCCGGACTGGCGCACCAGTGATGAATAGTAACTCAATCCACCGAATAGCCGTATTTCCGAAAAATAGCCCGAGCTTTCTCCGAATACAGAAAATCGTAAAATTCCTGGCTCTTTTGGCGTTTGGGCGAGGTCTCGCTGTGGCGGAGCATGATGGCAGCCTGGTCGATGGGCGCGTAAGCGGTGGAATCCAACTTCGTCCAGCGCCCCTTGTCGCGCATTTCAGGCGACAGCGCTATGGACAGTGCCGTGAAGCCCACGTCCGCCGCGCCGGTTTCGATGTACTGCGTGGTTTGGGCGATGCTCTCACCGTAGACCAGTTTTGATTTGAGCTGATCGTAGGTTCCCAATTTCTGTAACACCTCCACCGCCGCTTGTCCGTAGGGCGCGATTTCGGGATTGGCCAGGGCGATTTTTTTTATTTTGGGATCGGTCAGGTCGGCGAGTTGGGGCGCGGCACTCGAATCGCGCGACCAGAGTACCAACGCGCCGCGGGCGTAGACTTTGGGCGGCGCCTCGGCCCCGCCGTTAGCGAAAACTTCCTGCGGGTAGCGCGTATCGGCCGAGACGAAGAGGTCAAAAGGCGCACCCTCACGAATTTGGGTGGTGAGTTTTCCCGAAGAACCTACTACGATGTCGAGCCGAATGTCGCTTTCTTTTTCAAACGCCTTTTGCAATTCTTTCATTACGAACTGCACATTTGCCGCTGTAGCTACCACCACTTTTTCGTTGGGCGTGGAGCAGTTTGTCAGGGCAAGGAGGACCGACAAAGCCGTCAGAAACTTTACGATAAATCGCATTTTGGCGTGGATAAATTTGATTCAGGTAAAGGTACTCACAAAGCCGGAAGCGCTACAACGTCCGATTCAGAAAATCAATCAGAGGCTTGATGGCCCGAAAATGTTCCAGCACCAAGTCATTGGTTTTCGGTGTTTGCAGCGCCTTGTCGGACAAGGCGTTCACAGCGTAAAAACCTTTCATTTTAAGGTACGCAATGGCCGGGTTGGTTTCTTTAAATCCCTTGGGCTGGCGTTTTAGTCGGTCGTAGCTCTCGATGCCTTTTGGAAAAACCTTGACAAACGGCGGCCCTTCCACGATGGCCTGCCATTCTTTAAAATTGTAGTCGATCTCCTGCCGAAATCTATTCAAATCGGGCGGCACGGGCATGTACGCGCCTCCGCCCGCAAATGACTCGCCGGGCTGCAACTGAAAATAATAACCGGCCTGATTGCCCTTGCGACCGCCCCGACTGATAATCGTGAAAAAATTGGTTTTGTAGGGCGATTTATCTTTTGTAAATCGCACGTCGCGGTTGATGCGGGGAATACACTTTTTGGGATCGAGATGCGCATCGGCCACCGTGGTGTCGAACCCGGAAATGCCCTCGATCATTGCCTGCGTAAAAGCCAAATAGTCCCTCCGGGCCGTCTCGTAGGTCGGACGGTTGGCTTCAAACCAGTCGCGGTCGTTGTTGGTTTTGAGGTTTTTAAGAAACGCAATCGTCGTCGACTGAATCATGAGAGGGTAGGGTTTGTAGGAAAGAAGGGTTGAGTGAAGTTTCTAAAAGTAAAGAATTTTTAGAAAGAACCCCTCATTTCCGCGCTCCCACCTGAAACCGTCCCGGAATCGCCTGGTACCCAATCGGCCGCAACGGCGTCAGCCCCGCTGCGCGCTGCCAGGCGTTAATTTCGGCCACTGACCAGTTGCCGGAGGTACTTGTCAGTCCGAAGAAGAGATCGGTACTGCTGCCCACCAATTCAGGCGCGGCCTGAGGGTCGGGACGAATGAACTCGTTGATGATAAACACGCCGCCGGGCCGCAGCGCCTTTGCTACCTTATGGGCAACCAACAGATTTTGCTCCTCCGTAAAATGGTGCGCCACGCTCGACATCAGGACGAGGTCGTAGGTGTCATCGGGTAGAGCATCGGTCAGGATATTACCCAGTCGGTGCACCACGCGCGCGCCCATGCCTTGCTTTGCGAGGAGCGGCGCGGCTTTTTCCACCGCCGCCGGTAGATCCAGAATAATGGACGTAAGCGCAGGGTACCTGCGGCAGGCTTCCACTGAATGCATGCCATGTGAACCACCGATGTCAAGCATGCGCGTGGCGTCCTTGGGCATCGGTGCGTTTTTGGCAAACTCCTTCGCCTCCGAAATCGCCCCGGCCCACATGCCGCGTTGGTAAAGCTCCCAGTCGTCGGCTTGCATTTTGTCGTGATACTGTAACCCCCGACCCGTTTTGAGGTACTCGCCCATTTTTTCGAGCCAGGGCCACACGACGCGGTTGTTAAATATCGCCAGATCATGCACCGAGTGGGGGCTGCCGGGTAGAATCCATTTGCGGCTGATTTTGGTGAGGCGGTAGGTGCCTTTTTTAAAGTGCAGGTAGTGGACCGATGTCAGTACGCCCAAAAGTTGCCCGGTAGCGCGGGTATCCAGTCCGCATTCCTTGGCGACAAGTTCCGCCGTATCGTGCCCGGTGTCGATGGCTTCAAATATGCCCGCATCGACGGCTTCCAGCACGGCGCGGCTGATAACGGGCAGTACCTGCGCGTGCAGCAAGGGCATGGGCACTAGGTTGAGCCGCAGGGCGATCCATTCTTTCAGGGAGTTAGGAAATACGCGTAGTTGCATCAGCCAGCCCAGTTTTCACGATCCAGACTGCGGTATTGAATCGCTTCGGCCAGGTGTTCGATTTTGATGTCGTCGCTACCCGCCAGGTCGGCGATGGTGCGCGAGACTTTCAGGATGCGGTCGTAGGCGCGGGCCGAGAGACCCAGGCGGTCCATCGCGGTGCGGAGCAAGGCGCGGCCCGCCTCGCCTATTTCACAGATTTCTTTTACCATTTCGGGCGGCATCATAGCGTTGGAATATATTTCGGGGCGGTCTTTGAAACGCTCGGTCTGCCGGTCGCGGGCCTTGATGACGCGGGCGCGGATTTCCTCGCTGCTTTCTGATTTGCGGGTGGACGAAATCTGGTCGAACGACACGGGCGTCACTTCCACGTGTAGGTCGATGCGGTCGAGCAGCGGGCCGCTGATCTTGTTGAGATACTTCTGCACCACGCCCGGCCCGCAGACGCATTCTTTATCGGGATGATTGTAGTAACCGCAAGGACAGGGGTTCATGCTGGCGATGAGCATGAAGCTCGCCGGAAATTCCACCGCCATCCGGGCCCGCGAGATGCATACTTTGCGGTCTTCGAGCGGTTGCCGCATGACTTCCAGCACCGTGCGCTTGAACTCCGGCAATTCGTCCAGAAACAGCACGCCATTGTGCGCCAGCGAGATCTCGCCCGGCTGCGGAAAACTGCCGCCACCGACCAAGGCCGCGTCGCTGATGGAGTGGTGCGGCGCGCGAAACGGTCGCCGCGAAATGAGCGTAGAGCGCGAGCCCAGCT
>JBBSSJ010000339.1:0-4643 GCA_038242095.1 Cytophagales bacterium | reverse complement strand
GGTAAGTAGCTCGTCGTTGGTGTTACGCGTAAGCCGGGGGATAAGCTTACGCCTTACCTGACGGGCTGCAAAAATAAAAATCAGCAGCAACACTACCGCCAAAACCAGCTTGGGTAGAATTTCAATGAAACTGAGGTAATATCTGTGTAGTACTTGCCAAAGTTCTTCAGTAAACTGATCGATCATTGTAATTTCGGATTTTCGAGGTGTCGGTCCTTGTCGCGCCCCGTTTTTTTAGCCATGTTTTTCTTAAAGGCGTCGGTCAAATCTACGCCCGTTTGGTTGGCCAGGCAAATCAGTACCCACAGGACGTCCGCCATCTCGTCGCCAAGATCTTTGCCCAAATCTGATTTTTTAAAGGATTGATCGCCGTAGGTTCGCGCCATGATGCGCGCCAATTCGCCCACTTCCTCGGTCAGAATTGTCATGTTGGTCAGTTCGGAAAAGTACCGGACGCCGTATTCTTTAATCCAGGAATCGACCTGGGCCTGGGCTTCTTGAATGGTCATATTTTTTGAGGAGGAGGAAAGGAGGATGGAGGGAAGAAAGAGTTTATTTCCGTTAACCACTGTCAGGCTGAGCGGATGGGGCCGCCCGGGCGGTCGATGCCCGTCAACCGTTGCCCCCGATTTTCAGAGTCGACGATGATCGTTACCGGACCGTCGTTAATGAGGCTGACTTTCATATCGGCACCGAATTCGCCCGTTTGGATAGGTTGTCCCAGCTCTTTACTCAGAAAGTCGATCATTTGCTCGTAAAGCGGAATGGCGACTTCGGGCCGGGCGGCTTCAATGAACGACGGGCGGTTTCCTTTTTTGGTGTTGGCTTGCAGCGTAAATTGGCTGATGAGCAGAATGTTTCCATTCACGCGCTTCAAATCCAGATTCATCTTCCCCTCCGCATCACCAAAAATCCGCATCTGCACGATCTTGCGGCCCAGCCATTCCAGATCCTCCGTCATATCGGAAGTAGCGATACCTAGCAGTACCAAAAAGCCCACGCCGATGTGGCCTTTCACTTGTCCTTCTATAGCAACGGATGCGGCGCTCACGCGTTGAATTACGGCAATCATTTTTAGTTGTTTTGTTTTGGAAAGGGAGGTGGTTGCGCGGGGGCGTTCTTGTTCTATGTCAAGCGAACTGCCCTCACGCCACCACTCCAAAATGAAATGCATTCATGTTTAACTTCGATTATCCTTTACTACCAAAAAGAAATCATTGTCCAGTTCCAGGTAGCCGTAGTCGTAGACAAAGTAATACACGCTGCCTTTTTGCGTGATGCGCTGGCTGGTCATGAGGTTGAAGTCGAAGCCTTTGGCCATGAGCGTACTCCGGGTGGTTTTGTTTTTATCTTCGGGACAAATCTCTTCCAGAATTCGGCGGTTGCGGCGGAGCTGATTGTTGGTGTTCCGCACAATGTTGTACTGATCCGAATTCAGCTTGTTATTATACGCATTGCGGCACATGTCCGAGCAGAATTTTTTATCCGCCCGGCCCGAGAAAGGTTGTTCACATTCGAGGCAGGTTTTCATGGTTGAGATTGGGATTTATTTCACTCGAATCTTATTCGCTGCTACGCCCTCGAACGTCATCTTCACGGGTTTGATCGTGCCGTCTCCGTTGAAATACAAGCGGTCGATGCAAGTCACGCGGTGGTCGCGGCCTTCGTTGGGGATGGGACGGCGGTGGTACACCATGTACCAGTCGTCGGTGTTGGGCGTGTGCATCACGGAGTTGTGGCCCGCTCCGGTGGCTACCGCCTTATCCGATTCCAGGATCGTGCCGATGCGTTTGAACGGTCCGGTCGCCTTGTCGGCCGTCGCGTATACTACCTTGTAGGTATCGTTTCCCCAGCCGCCTTCTGACCACATGAGGTAGTATTTGCCGTTGCGCAGGAACATAAACGGGCCCTCGACGTAGCCTTCGGGCGTGATTTCGTGGAATAGTTTGCCGTCGTCCCAAGGCTCGATGCCTGTGAAGTCGTCGTTCAGCTTACCCAAATTGCAATGTCCCCAGCCGCCGTAAAAAATGTAGTGCGTCCCGTCGGTGTCTTTGAACACAAACTGGTCGATGGGTTGGGCATCATTGTAAAAACCGTCGATTAGTGGCTTTCCCAAATAATCTTTGAACGGTCCGCCGGGTGCGTCCGCTACCGCGATGCCGATACCGCCGGAATGATTGATGGTATTTTTCTCGTCCCAACCCGGTCGGCTCGGGCGCTGCACGTCGTTGGCGGAGAAAAACAGGTAGTACTTTCCGCCTTTTTCAATGATCGCGGGTGCCCACATCGCCTGCTTTGCCCACTTGATTTTGGTAGTGTCCAGGATGTTTGCATGCTTTTTCCAGGTGATAAGATCTTTTGACGAGAAGGCATCAAAATGTAATTGATCTCGGTACTTGGCGGAGTAAGTCGGGTAGATCCAGTATTCTTTTCCGAAGACTGCGCCCTCGGGATCGGCGTACCAACCCTCAGCGATGGGGTTGCCGGAGGTTTTGGCTTTGTTACTTTTTTGCGATCCCGCACATCCGGCCACCAGAAAGGTAACGACCAGAAAAAACAAATACTTAAGGTTCATAAGTAGCTGTTAATGTTAAAGTTATAGGTCAAGTTTAAGTCAAAGATAACCATATGCGATTCATTTGCAAACGACTACAAGTAATTTTATCCGATTATAAATATTTAGGAACCGAATAAGATTTTCCCAAGCTGCCACCTTTGTGCTGTCGGTTCGAGTGAGCCGAAGCAATTACTCACTGTGAGGGGTTTGTCGGCAACGAACTGAAGACCGTTCACAAAACCAAAAATCATCATGAATACTGTAAAACTGATCGGCAACGTAGGGCGCGAAGTGACCGTCGGGTATTTTGAACACGGCCGGGTGGCCACCTTTAGCCTCGCTACCAACGAGACTTATACTAACCGCAACCAGGAAGAAGTGACTAATACCGCATGGCACAACGTAGTGGCCTGGGGCAAGCTGGCGCAGCAATGCGAGCAAATACTGAGTAAGGGAAAGTTTGTCCAGGTTGAGGGCAAGCTGAACTACCGCGAGTATCAAAACAAAGAAAACCAAACGGTGAAAATCACCGAGATCGTGGCCTACAAGGTAGAGGAAGGACCGAAGAAGACAGCGTGAAAGGGAGGGGTACTGGGTACAAAGTACTAGGTTCTAAAACTATTCAAACTAAGTACCCAGTACTCTTACAGCCCTAAAAGCACATGCGCCAGGCCAAAGTATACCCCGTAGCCGATCAGGTCGTTGGCGGTGGTGATAAAGGGGCCGGAGGCAACGGCGGGGTTGATGCCCAGCTTGTCAAGGGCGATGGGCGTGACGGTACCCATGAACGACGCCAGAAAAACGACCGACATCAAGGCTGATGAAACCACAAATGCCAGTTGCATTTCGTTGCCAATCAGTAGGTTGAATCCGAATACGATCATGCTGATGATGATCCCGTTAATAAAAGCCACGCCAAACATCCGACCCAGGCGTTCCCATACACTTGTGTCGAGGCCGGTTTTGTCGGCCAGACTTTGCAGGATGATGGACGAAGTTTGGATGCCGACGTTGCCGCCCGTGGAGCCTATGATGGGAATGAAAGCCGCCATGGCGGGTACCACTTTCAGGTCGCCCTCGAAAAAGCCGATGAATTTGGCGGCCACGATGCCGCCCATCATGCCCACCAACAGCCACGGCAGGCGCGCCTTGGTTTGTTCCCACACGGTGTCGTCCTCCTCAACGTCGCCCGTGACCCCGGCCATGGCCAGGGCGTCAGAACTGGCTTGCTCAGTGATAACGTCCACTACGTCGTCAATCGTAATGCGGCCCAGCAGCCGGCCCTGCACGTTCACGACGGGGATCACGTCCAGGTCGTAGCGCTGCATAAGCTCGGCGACTTCTTCGGCGGGGCGGTAAGTTTCGACGTAGATAACATCTTGATTGTAAATACTTTCTACCTTAGTATTCTTGTGCGCCAATACGATGCGCTTCAGCGAGAGCGTCCCGAGCAGTACATCGTTGTCGTCCACGACGTACACGGCGTACACCTTTTCGACGTCCTCGGCTTGTTGGCGTAGCTCCTCGATGCACTGATTCATGTTCCAGTTGACATTGGCTTTTACCAACTCCTTTTGCATTAGTCCGCCCGCCACGTCATCGTCGTAGTGTAGCAAATCCAGAATGAACCGCGCCTGCTCGCGGTCTTCGAGTAAGGCGATAACCTCCTCCCGCACTTTGATAGGCTGTTCATTAAGCAAGTCCACGGCATCGTCCGAATCGAATTCATTGACGTAACGAGCGATTTCGGTGGAAGAAAAATTTTCAAGAAACTCCTGCCGTTCGTCCCCATCCAGCGCCGCCAATATCTCCGCGCCTACCTCGGTATCCAGTAAACTAATCAGGTACTTGGCCTGTTCGGTTTCGATTTCATACAGAATTCCCGTCACGTCAGCAGGATACATTTCTTCCATCTCGGCCTTCAACGTAGCCGCGTCTTTATTTTCAATCAATTCCTCAATATGCGCGAGGTACTCTTTGGTAAGTTCGAACGTCATTGTTATGCTGATGTGTAATCGTTGACGGGGCCGCCCGCGCGGTCGTGTAATTGTTGAATTGTTTACGGTGCCGCCCATGCGGTCATTTT
>JBBSSJ010000338.1:0-4643 GCA_038242095.1 Cytophagales bacterium | reverse complement strand
TTAGGAAATGCTATTTTTGTTATTCTATTTTATTTAATAATTAAGCATAATGCAAATCAATCTTATAGTATTACTTATAGGGAAATAATATTGGCGTGGCTATTTTTTCAGCCAGTTTCCTATTATAATTTCTTCGAGTGTGCATTTTTTAATTTGCCAGTCCTTTTATTAGCTTATCTGTCGATCACTTCATTTTACAGGAATCAAATAATCTATTCCTTAGTTCTGGCGGCAATTTGCACCACCCTGAATGGTAATGGGTTTCTAATATGGATTATCGGTATTCTTGTAGCTGTCGATCAGAGAAATTGGAAGCAGGGACTATTGTATATTTCATGCTTTACTACTTTTATCATCATAACGCTACTTCAACCATCTAATTTAGTCGATTCAACCGAAATTTCGCTAAGCTCACTTTGGGACAGCGCATTCTACTACCTCCAGCTTCTGGGAAGAATCACTTACTGGAAGGATGGATTGCTGCCTTGGATCAGTTCAGTTATCGGTATGTTTTTGACGATATTATTTGTTTTCTATTTTGAAAAATTTTACCATAACAACAAAAAATTACTATTGTTCATGCTCTTTCTACTGATGAGTATGGGATTGATTGCGTTGAAGCGTAAAGCATTGACCAATGGCACAGCTATCATCGTAGATACTTACCTCATGTATCCACAGCTATTTTTGGGCTGCTTAATATATGCCATCACGCTGATCGTCCCCTTGACGAATCTCAGAAAAATTGCTGCTCTTTTTTTTGCTTTTACACTTGTCTGTGTTAATTATATAATTTGTATTCCACAAATCATTAAACATTATGATTATCAAATTGCCAATAGTTTAAACTACAATGAGCAAAAAAAATGGCTTATCTATCCGCTCGTTCAACCCTCTGTTGAATACAAAATGATAAATATCGTCACGAAGTACGTCATAGAAAATAATTATTATAGGTTTCCTGAATTTGAGTTAAAAGAATTGAGTACATCCTGCCAATTAGATAAAATAGGGAGTCAGGCTGTTGTACTGGCTGATTTGGACGACAGGATACTAAATCGCAGATTACTTATTCAACTTACCGACACACGAAACACCCATATCTATTTTCCTATCGAGTATCCTGCCTCGGATGCTATTACATGGTGGAAAAGTAGAAAGAATAGAAGAATAGCTCGCACATTAGATATAAGGCAACTTAATGAACCTATAGAGCCAAACTCAATCAAGAAATGTACTATCGTCGAGCTGGTTCATAATCGTTAATGTCTTTATATGGATTTATTTTATTCTGACAGGGTCAAAAGCTCGTCCTTCAGTCGCAGTCTGTCATTGGCGTCGCTTCCGCTTAATGTTGAGTGCAAAGCGGCTTCTCGGTGAAAATCGGGAGCGACCCGAATCGGTCGATCAGGCCGAAGATGATTTCGGTCGGCTATCGGTAGGCGTACACACTACGAAGCCATCTTTTAAGGAAAGCTCGCTCACGCCATCTACGATCGTAACGTCCTATGCTTCGGCGTTACGCCGCGAAATAACATCGACCGCCACCACCGTTACCGCGTAGCCCAGCGAAACCGAATCCCGCAGGATCAGCTTCCCCCACTTTTCACAACCGATTAGTCCGATTTTTGTCATACTGCTTTTTGCATAATTCCATTCGCGCACTTCGCGCTTATTGGCGTTATTACCCCGATTACTCCGACCATAAACCACGCCAGTTGCCACAACAGCCATGAAACTGTACGAAACCCAAATTCTCGAAACGCTGCTCGTCGTGCTGGCGGTATTTATCGGCCGGCGGATTATGGCCGGCATTTTAAAGAAAGTCTACCAAAACCTCCATCTACAGGAACGACGGTTCCGGCTAGTCAATAAGATCAAGGACATCATTCTCTACCTCGTCGCGCTGGTTTTTGTCCTGACGATCTGGTCGGTAGGGCAGCACGAAATTTTTCTGTTCGTCAGTTCTTTCCTCACCATTCTGGGGATCACGCTTTTTGCCCAATGGTCTTTGCTGTCGAACATCACCGCCGGAATCATTCTGTTCGTCAACCATCCGGCCAAGGTGGGGGATCGCATCCAGGTTTTGGATAAAGAGTTTAACGTCAGCGGGGACATTAGCGACATTGGGCTGTTTTTTATCTCGATTACCACCGATGATGGCGCAGAGACAACTATCCCCAATTCCCTGATCTTTCAGAAAATGGTCAGAATCGGAAACGCAACGGCGACTAAAACATCATGAAAACCTTGCTCCCCGGCTTCCTGCTTTTATTTTTCCTGGCCACCGGCGACTTGCTTGGGCAGGTCAAATACGAGAAAGAAGCGGCATCTAAGTGGAGAAGGTACCCCTTCTGGCTCTCTGGTTTCCTTAAAGGGTCCTCAGAAAGCAGTTTCCGGCTATCCCTGACCTGGTAATTCAGCATTTAATTTTGGAAGATCAATCCAGCTCGATTTTGTCGATCAGCAGCTTGAAATCTTCGGCCTCACCATTGCCGATCAAAAAAACGAGTTCCTCGATGTGGCGATGCGCAAAGTTCGGCCGGTCGAGCTTACGGCCTCTGTACGATGGATACATGCTGGCTAGCGGGATTTCAATGCGCTCCCATGCTCCTGAAGTACCGAAAGAAGCGATATAACTGTATTCCTTGCCAGAGTCATCTTTCACCCTCAACTGATATTCCTTCCCATCACCTTTGAGCCGGACGACGATTTTGCTATGCTTTTCCACCCCGACTTTCTTGAACTCGTGGCGCACCGACGAAAACCCGCCGTTGTTCTCCAGCGAAATTTGACCCTCAAATACCCCATTACCATCGGGGGTAAGACCAAAGCTACCATTGGACCGTCCACCCATCACGCCGTCGTCCACAATTCGCCAGCTATTGATATCGGAATCTTGGTTAAAGTCGAATGGGAGTTGGGTGTTCATGGTTGTCGTAAAAAGAATGATTGAAAGTAAGTACTTCATGGGTGCGGGGTTTGTCGTTACAACGCCCGATTCCGATACCTTGTTCAGCTTAGTGCGCCCAACGAGTTTGGCAAGCCCTTACGCCCCCAATTCTTCTACCTCGATTTCTTCCAATTTGATTCTTGGCAGCTTATTGTAGAACCGGTACGTCAGCAGTACCGCCGAAACGGTGAGACCGGCCAGCAGGCCCAGCCACACGCCCGGCGCGCCAAGGCCCAGCGGGAAAGCCAGCACGTAGCTGAGCGGCAACGCCACGACCCAGTAGGCAATAAGCGTGAGCAGCGTGGGTACGTTAACATCGGCGATGCCGCGCAGCACGCCCAGGCCCACGACCTGCACGCCGTCGGAAAGTTGGAAAAAGCCCGCAATGACCACCAGTGTAGCGGCGATGGCGGCCACCTCGGCATTGTCCCGGATATAGAGGCGCACCAGCCATTCGTCGGCGGTTAGGAAGAGAATACAGCTCAGGCCCATAAAAATAATAGAAAGCACAAACGCCGCCGTGCCCGCGCGCTGCACCGCCGGCAGATTATTGCGACCCACGGCCATGCCCACCCGGATGCTGCCTGCCGCGCCGATGCCCGTGGCCATCATGTAGGTGGTGGAAGCCATATTGATGGCGATTTGGTGGGCAGCCAGCGCGGCTTCGCCCAGCCAGCCGACCATGATGACGGCCAGCGAGAAGGCCGCAATCTCGAAGAAAAACTGGAAGCCGCCCGGCAAACCCAGCCGCAGGATTTTCCGCATGAGCGGCACCAGGGAATCGGTAGTGGCTTTTATGAGGTAGGGACTAAAAAACGCATCTTTTTTTACGTACACCCAAATCGCCAGCGCCATGTAGCAACGCGCCAGCAGGGTACCTATTGCCGCGCCGTTCAGGCCCATGTTGTTTATCAGGAAGTAGTTGAGCACCACGTTAAGTGCCAAACCCGACAGGGTAATGGCCATCGTTACTTTAGGGCGGGAAAGACCGTCGCACAGTTGCCGAATGGCGATGAACAGCAGCAAAGGCGCGTTTGAGACCGTTAGGATGAGTACGAAGGGCTTAGCCATACGCGTGACGTACTCGGTCTGGCCGAAAATCTGGAATTGCCAGGCCGCTAGTAAACAAATTACGCCCAGCACGCCGCTCAGTAGCCACGCCACCCGGATGCCCGCCCGGTAAAGCCGGTTGACCTCCGTCAGTTTTCGCTTACCGACGGCCTGTGACACCAGCGCCGACACAATGCTCAGTCCTCCCACGCCGATGCTACCGATCAGAAAGGTAACTGAGGTGGCGATACCCGCCACGCCGAGCGGCACAGCGCCCAAAAATCGTCCGATCATCAGCGTGTCGGTCACGCCCATGAGCACCACGCCCAGTTGCGCGATGACGATGGGAATGCTCAGGCGCAGCGTTTGGCGCATATCGCTCCGGTAAAGACGGGCCAGGGGGTGCATTATGGAGTGTAATCTTAAAATAAAAAGACCGCAAAAGTAGTAAAAGCCGTCCTAATAAGCAGGCGTTGGCGTGGCGGGTCGGCTGTTTCTGACAAAATCTTCTTAATTTTGTCAACATTAATTAATCTTCAATCTTTTGAAAGAATACGGCAGTAACGTAGAAAAACTCGCGGAACACATCGTGCAGATGGAAGACCCCGAGAAGCGTAACCTATACGCACATATTTTGGTG
>JBBSSJ010000337.1:0-4688 GCA_038242095.1 Cytophagales bacterium | reverse complement strand
TCGATTTCCTTTATTCCTTCTGGGTGGGCATATTTGAAGCTATAAATTGATTGATCGTCATCGCCAACGATAACCATATCAGCAGATCCTCTAATCAATTTAATGAATTCTTGTTCACTCCTATTCAAATCTTGATACTCGTCAACTAATATAGTGTGATACTTTCCGACTTCTTCTGAAGCTGGATTATTCCTCAGAAAACTAATAACCAAATATATTACTTCGCCAATTAACATTCCATTGTGATTGACTAACCATTCAGTAAGCTTGTTTGTAAAGCGTTCCTCTATTTCATCTCTCTCGAAACCTGGATTGTCACTTTGTAAAGTAGCCCATGAAGCTAAATAACTACTTAATAATTTTCTTTTCGCCTTCTTATCTCCAAATTCAGGATCATCTAAATCGCATAGTGCAGGATCAATTTCATGATCAATCACGATTCTAGGATACCTTTCAGTAATCTGTAACACTTCATTCTGCATCAATATTTTCAACGCATGGCTATGAATTGTTCGTGAGTGAACTGCTTCTGCTCCTACAATACCCAAAGATGAAATTTCATTATTTAAATCTTGAGCAGCGGTACGCGTAAAAGTAATAGCGAGTATCCTTTCTGGAGGAACGCCCTGTTCAAGAAGTCTAGAGACGCGCCTTTTAATTGCAAAACTTTTTCCAGAACCAGGCCCTGCGACCGCTCTTATAACAGGAGACTCATCTGATGCTAATTTATAAGCAGGTGTACCAGGTTCTAGATTTTCGTCCCAAGCCATGAATATTAGTTTAAATTTTCTTAGTATAATTTGATTTCTGCAAAAAAAATTGACTTACTCTTCCCTACCCCCTTCCCTTCTTCTTCGGTGCAGGAATCGAGCTTCCTGCCCGTTTTTTCTGCTTTCGTGCACCCAGGCTCCGCTGATCCTTAGAAGACGATGACGACGATTTCGAGGACCGCGATGACGCTTCGTTGCGGCGGCTGCGAGAGTGCGAATCGGGGCTATCGGCCAGGAGCAGGTCCATGCTGCGGCGGGCGAGGTTGGTGTCTTTGACCTTTACTTTTACGCTGTCGCCGAAGGTGTAAATCTTTTTGGTTCGCTGCCCGATAAGGCGGTAGTTTTCCTTATCCAGCTCGTAAAAGTCGCCATTGAGGTCGGCCATGCGGATGAGGCCCTCGGAGGCGGTGGCGGTGATTTCGACAAAAATACCAAAGTCGGTGACGCCCGTGATGATGCCGTCGAACTCCTCATTGTGGTCCATCGTACTCATGTACTCGACCTGCTTGTACTTGATCGAGGCACGCTCGGCTTCGGCGGCCATGCGTTCGCGCTCCGAAGAATGCTTGCAGGCTTCCTCGTAAGGTTCGGATGCGGGCGATTTGCCGCCATCGATGTAATGCTGCAGCAGGCGGTGGGCCATCACGTCGGGATAGCGACGAATGGGCGAGGTAAAGTGCGAGTAGCGACGAAAAGCCAGACCAAAGTGTCCGAAATCGTCGGTGGTATAGCGCGCCTTGGACATGGTCCGCACGGCCAGCGATTCGATTAAATTTTGCTCAGGCTTGCCTTCCACTTCTTCCAGCATGTGGTTCATAGATTTGGCAATCTCGTTCTCATCGTCAGTTTCGACTTTGTAGCCCAGTTTCGAAATGAAGGACGCGAAGCTTTTCAACCGCTCAGGATCGGGCGCCTCGTGAACGCGGTAAACCATCGTATTCTTGTTTTTACCCTTCGACAAGCCATACACGTACTCGGCAACGCGGCGGTTAGCCAGCAGCATAAATTCCTCGATAAGTTTGTTAGAATCTTTGCGCTCCTTTTGGTAGATGCCCAGCGGCTTGCCGTTTTCGTCGAGTCGGAATTTCACCTCCACCGTCTCAAAATTGATCGCGCCTTTCTTGAAGCGCTCTTTGCGCAGAATCTTGGACATGTCATTGAGCAGCGTCAGCATATCAGGATAGTCGCCCGCGCCGGTTTCGATCACTTCCTGCGCTTCCTCATAGCTGAAACGGCGGTCGGAGTGAATGACGGTGCGGCCAAACCACTCACCAATAAGTTTGCCACCTGTGGTCATCTCAAAAACAGCCGAAAACGCCAAACGGTCCTCATTGGGACGGAGCGAACACAAGCCATTTGAAAGCTTTTCGGGCAACATCGGCACAGTGCGGTCTACCAAATACACCGAGGTAGCGCGGCGGTAGGCCTCTTTTTCAAGTTCGGTATCGGGTTGCACGTAGTAGCTCACATCGGCGATGTGAATGCCGACTTCGACGTTGCCGTTGTCGAGGTACTCCACCGACAGCGCGTCGTCAAAGTCCTTAGCGTCGGCGGGATCGATGGTGAAGGTTGCCGTTTGCCGCATATCGCGGCGGTTGGCAATTTCTTTCTTGGGAATGGCGTCAGGGATGGCTTCGGCCTCCTGCTCGACTTGCTTGGGAAAATCGATTGGCAAACCAAATTCGGCCAGGATAGCGTGCATCTCGGCGTCGTTCTCGCCCGCTTTGCCCAGTATGGTCACGACTTTTCCTTCCGCTTTGCGCGTTCGGCTGGGCCATTGCTCGATGTGGACGATTACTTTGTCATTGTCGGTGGCCCCGTTGAGGTCATCGAGCTGAATGTGAATCGGCTGGTACAATTTACGATTGTCCGGCTCCACAAGGGCGTACTTGGGCCAAATCTCGATCACGCCCACCACGTCGGGCTGACCGCGATCAATGACTTCCAGCACGCGGCCTTCGATGCGACTGCCGCTACGGCCCCGGTTGCCGCCGGTCATTACTTCCAGCTTCACGGTGTCCTGGTGCATCGCGCCGTTGAGGTTGTCGCTGTCGACGTAAATATCGTCGTCCTGACCTTCCACCGCCACGAAGGCAAAGTTTTTGTTGACGTGGTCGACTTTGCCAACCAATCCACCGATCTCGGCGATGCCGGCGGCGGCACCGTAGGTGCCATCGGGGTGGTGCAGGATCTTGTCGTCGTTGTAAAGTTCCTGCACGATCTCACCCACGAGTTGGCGTAGCTTCTTGTCGCTCGCGCCAAACTGATCGTAAACGTCTGCCAGGTGGAAGGTTTCTTCTTTGTTTAGTTCAAAAAATGTGGCGATATCGGCCTTCAGGCCGTCCACGAAAGTGAGTAAGGTGCGGGGCGGCTTATTGCCGCCGGAACGCTTTTCTTTTGGTTCTCTTTTGGATTGTTTGTTTGAGCGCATATATTGGCTATCGGCATTCCGCTATCGGCCCTCGGCTTTTTGTTTAATTTCGAGGTATTCAGCTTCGCCTTTTTATTTCTTGGTTTTTAAAATTAAAAATTTGGACAAAGTAAACTTTTCACTTCGCCCGGATGATGTTAATATTTACCTGTCAAGACATTCAACAGTTAGACGATTAAACATCCTTCATTCCACCCTGATGATGTTATCGTCTGCCACCGCAGGTTGACAATGCAGACATAGATATAATTGGGCCAGCACTACCACGTCTTCGCGGCAGTAGCGGCTGATTTTGGCAATATCGTTGTCTTCGTAAAAGACGGGAGTCACCTGATCTCCGCTCATTTCGTTCTTGCTGCTGGCAATGCCGAACACGGCAGCCAGCAGGTCCAGACCGGTATAGTTCTTATAATCGCCGAATTTCCAAAGTTCCAGCGTGTCCTGGTGCAGGATTTCCCAGGGTTTCTTGCCCGCCAGTTGCATAGCCGGGGGCAACTCGATGCCGTTGATGAGCATCCGGCGGCACAAATAAGGAAAATCAAATTCCTTGCCATTATGCGCGCACAGGATAAGATCCCGGGCAGGAAACTTTTCAACCAGCGTCTTGAACTCCCGCAAAAGGGCCGCTTCGTCGGGGTTCTCAAAAGAACGGACCTTTAAAGCCAACTCGTCATCGTCGTTCCAGTAAAACATGCCGAACGCAATGGACACCACTCGCCCAAATTCGGCGTAGATCGCGCCCTGCCCATAGAACATTTCCGCATTGGTGCGCGCGTCGTCGGCCTTGCGCAGCTTGCCCGCCTTCTTATCCCACAGCGCCTGCATCCGATCGTCCAGATGCTCGTAGGCCGGGTGAGAAGCCACCGTCTCAATGTCGAGAAAGAGTATATGGCGGATGCGACGGCGGAATTCTTCGGACATAAAGGGCAATTTTGAATGATAGAATGAGTGAATGATAGAATAGGGTTTAGACTTTTTTATTCACTCATTCCTACATTCACTCATTCAAAATTAAACATGCAGTACGCCCTCCAATCCCAGCACGTCGATTTTGCTGAGGTGTTCGGGTACGATGCTGTCTGGCACGAAGATAAACTTTTTATCGTAAACCTGTTTGCCAATGAAATAGCTGATCCAGTACTCGTTGGTCAGGGCGAATAGTTCGGGCATAATCGGCTCGACAATAACGTTGTCGCCGGGCAGTACTTCGGGGAAAAAGTGCCGGAGCGTGGAGGTTTTCTGGCCGTCGGTGGTGGCGCTGCCGTAGCCCTTGGAAGTCACAAAAACGTTGTCGATCGGCTCGTCGTTTCGGTTGATGAGGACCACGTTCCATTCCTCGGCGTTGAGTTCATTAATTTTGCGCACGATGGCGACTTGAATGCCGCTGACGGGCAGGAAAGTGATGTCTTTTTTCATGGTTTGGGTAATATGAAGTTCTGCTTGAGGGGCAAAGGTCCAGAGGTCCAGAGTAAAAAAATTAATTGCCT
>JBBSSJ010000336.1:0-4705 GCA_038242095.1 Cytophagales bacterium | reverse complement strand
TGGCAACTACAAGGGCCGCTCGGTAGGCAAGAAAACCATCGCGCCCATGCTGCCCGATTTCATGGATATGACCGTCGACGAGCTGCACTCAGAAATGACAATCCTGAATTTTACGGAAGTACACCTGCTGGAGCGCTTCGCCGAGAAGTTCGACGTGGCCGTGGGCGTCATCGACGTCAAAAGCTACTACATCGAAACTGCCGGGGACGTCGCCGAACGTATCCGCAAGGTGCTGCCCTACGTGCCCGCCGAAAAGCTGGCCGTAGCCCCCGACTGCGGCCTGAGCCAAACCGCTCGTTGGGCTACTAAGCTGAAATTGAAGGCGATGTGCGAGGGGGCGAAGATTGTGCGGGGGGAGGTGTGATGGGTTCGGGCTGCTAAAACCCAAACATTCCCCTGGTCTTCTTCCGCGATCGCGTAGTTGTCGTTTTTCCAAACAGCATCCCGAACACACCCCGCACGACATCCCGGCCGATTTGTTTGGCAAGTGGCGATGACAACGCATCTTCGAACATCCCTTTTTCCGGCTTCGCATTGGCACGCGGAGCGGCTTTGGCGGCTACTTTCTCCGCTTCTTTTGCAGACTTTTCATCTTCCTGAGTTTTGGCGGTCGCTTCCATGCGCTTGCTCAGAATTTCGTAAGCGCTTTCGGGATCGATCGGGTCCTTATACTTGCGGTATACGTCGGAGTTGCGGACGTGATTTTCGTAATCGGCCGTGGTGAGCGGGCCCATCACCGAGCGCGGCGGCACGAGGTGCGTGGCCACAACTTCGGTGGGAATACCTTTCTCGTTGAGTACCGTGATGAGCGCCTGCCCGATGCCGAGCGTGGTCAGGACTTGGTCTATTTCGTAGAAATCCGAGCGCGGGTAGGTCTTTACGGTCTGCTTCAGGCCTTCGGCGTCTTTGGGCGTGAAGGCGCGGAGTACGTGCTGGACCCGGTTGCCGAGTTGAGAAAGTACGCTGTCGGGAATGTCCTGCGCCATTTGGGTACAGAAGAAAATCCCGACACCCTTGGAGCAAATCAGCCGTACTACTTTTTCAATTTGTTCCATGAACGCCTTCGGTGCGTCCTTGAATAGCAAATGCGCTTCGTCCAGGAAGAAAACCAATTTTGGTTTGTCCAGATCGCCCGCTTCGGGCAGGGTGCGTAGAGCTCAGCCAACAGGCTGAGCATGAAGGTCGAGAACAGGGCAGGCTTGTCCTGCACGTCGGAAACGTTGAGCAGACTGATGACGCCCCGGCCATCTACTTTATCGATCAAATTGTCGATGTCGAACGACTTCTCGCCAAAATTACTTTCGACGCCCTGCTGTTCCAACGCTACGATTTTACGCAGAATAGTACCTGCCGACGAGGACGAAATACTACCATAATCGCCCTTGATTTCGGCCGCGCCCGCGCCTTCTGACAAGTAGTTGAGAACTTTCTTCAAATCGTTCAGGTCGACCATCGGCAGTTGCTTGTCGTCGGCGTACTTGAACAGAATGGCAAGCACGCTCCCCTGCGTGTCGTTCAGATCCAGGATTTTGGACAAGAGCGCCGGGCCGAATTCCAGGATCGTCGCCCGCATCTGCGCGCCCAGCTTGCCGCTCAACGAATAAAGCTCGATGGGAAAAGCCTCCGGCTTGAAGGCCAGGCCCAGCGCCGTGGCGCGCTCTTCGAGCCGAGCATTGGTAGTGCCGGGTTGGCCCATACCGGAAAGGTCGCCCTTGATGTCGGACATAAAAACGGGTACTCCGGCGTCGGAAAGTTGTTCGGCGATGACCTGCAGCGTCCGGGTTTTGCCCGAGCCCGTGGCTCCGGCGATCAGGCCGTGGCGGGTCATCATCCGCAACGGAATGTCCACGCTGGCGTCGGCGATAATCTCACCGTTCAGAATACCCGATCCCAAATGAATGGTGGGTAAATCGGTGGTGTAGGACTTTTTGACGGCAGCGACGAAGGTTTCTTTTTGCGACACGGGGCAGAAGTGTTTTAGTGAGTCGGGATGAAATTTTTTCAAAAATATAAAATTGTGGGCATTACGCTGTATCCTGTACCGACGGAATCAAGGACCAACGAAATCAACCGAAATAGGATTTCTGAAGCTTGTTCAATAGTTTCAAACCGTCTGGGTCGCCGAGCGTTTTGAGATGGGTAAATGCGTCAGCCCAGTCCGAGGTTCGGATACGTAATGGTGGATTTTCGCGTTCCAGGCAGTCCGCAATCACTTCGGCCACTTGCTCGGGGGTCTGGTAAATCTGGGTTGCCTCTTCTTGGGGCCGGCTTTGCATACCACTGAGATACTTTTTCAGGATAGGCGCATAAGGGTCTTCCGGCGATTTTTTGGTGGCTGAGAAATCCTCGAAAACAGAATTGGCAAACTCGGTGGAAATTCCACCCGGTTCGACGAGTGTGAATTGGATACCAAAATTCGGCGTAAGGTAACTGGCCAAAGCCTCGGTATAGCCTTCCACGGCAAATTTGGCCGCGCAATACAGTTCATTGAATGGTTGCCCCACCAATCCGCCTACGGAACTGACATTGACAATATGCCCCCGTTTTTCATTGCGCATAGCAGGCAGCACGGCGTTGGTGCACCGCACCACCCCAAAGTAATTCACATCCGTTACGCGTTGCAATTCCTGCTCGGTGGCTTGCTCGCTGGCGCGCAAAAATCCGGCTCCCGCGTTATTGATCAATACGTCGATCCGTCCCTCCGCCTGGATAATCTCCCGGGTACAGCGACCGATGCTTTCAGAATCAGTCACATCCAATTGCGTGATGACCACTTTCGTATTTTCAAGCCTGGCTTTATCTTCCAAAGCTTTCCGCTTGTCCAAATCGCGCATTGTGGCGTATACCGTATGGCCTTTTTTTGCCAATAGTACCGCCGTTGCCAAGCCCAGGCCCATGGAAGTTCCAGTAATCAATACTACTTTACTCATCTGCTTTGATTTTTGTAGTTATGAAACACTGTATTATCCGGGCAAAAATTATGACTATGCTATTTACACTACATCCTAAATTATTATTTCATCCTTCATCGTCGGAATAATTGAAAATTCCAGCCATATTCGAGAAATACAAAACTAACGAATAGTATGCTGAGCCGCGTTGCCAATTCGATCTACTGGATGAACCGCTATATGGAGCGGGTCGAAAACTACGCCCGCTTCGTGGGGGTTAATTTCAATATGGCGCTGGACCTGCCGCCCGACGTGGACGAGCAGTGGGAGCCGCTGCTAACCGCTACGGCCGACAACTTCCTGTTCGACGAGTACTTCGACAAGCCCGTGCGGGAGGACGTTATTTTCTTCATGACCTTCGACAAGCGTAACCCCAATTCGATGGTCAGTTGCCTGTACGAGGCGCGCGAGAACGCCCGCACGATCCGCGAAAGTATCTCGAAGGAAATGTGGGAAAGCATCAACGAGTTCTACCTTTTTCTGCGCGATACGCCCAATGATAATTTCCGCAACCTTGACAAGATGCAGGCGTTTTACGGTGAGGTGAAGCGGCGCTGTCAACTTTTCCACGGCGTGGTCGACTCGACCATCACCCGCAATGAGGCCTGGCATTTTGGGCGGCTGGGACGGCACCTCGAGCGGGCCGACAAGTCGTCGCGCTTCCTGGACGTAAAGTACTTCACGCTGCTACCCGAAGGCGGCGGGATCGGCTCCACGCTCGACCTGATGATGTGGTCGGCGGTGCTGAAATCGGTGAGCGCCTACAACATGTACCGCCAAACCCACGCCGCGCTGACGCCGCTCAACATCGTGGGCTTCCTGATTTTAGACAAATTGTTTCCGCGCTCCATTTCCTACTGCGTGCGGCAAGCCGAGCTTTCGCTCTACGCCATCGCGGGTTCCACGCCCGAGCGCGGCTTTACCAATCCTGCCGAAAAGGCGATCAGCAAGCTGCGGTCCGACATCGAATTCACCGACATGGTGGATATTTTTCAGACGGGGCTGCACCAATTTCTCGACCAGTTCCAGAGCGACAACAATGAGGTGGGCGCGGCTATTTTTGAAATGTACTTCGACGCCAAACCCATCCAATTCCAAAGCCAGGGTGGTATGGGTCAGTACCAGAGTCAGAACGGCAACCACTTCCAGGGCTTTCGGATGAATTGAAATTCAA
Organism: Cytophagales bacterium; assembly: GCA_038242095.1. Classification (GTDB taxonomy): domain Bacteria; phylum Bacteroidota; class Bacteroidia; order Cytophagales; family Spirosomataceae; genus Persicitalea. Next base: position 580 of record JBBSSJ010000336.1, on the reverse strand, counting down.
TCTTGATCGGATCGCCGAAGCGATGATAGCATGAGTGAATTTCATCTTTCCTGACTACCGTATCCGACCGTTCAGGTATAAATCAAGGGAATTAAAGCGCGTTGACGCGAAAATGCCTATTTTTGTGACCATACCATTCAGCAAGAATCAGTGACGCTCATTAAATCAATTTCGGGAATCCGGGGTATAATCGGGGGTAAGGTCGGAGAAGCGCTCACGCCCGTCGACGTGGTCAAGTTTGCCGCCGCCTATGCTACCTGGCTGCGCGGTACTTCTTCCCAAAGCAACACTATCGTGATCGGCCGCGACGCCCGCCTGTCGGGCGACATGGTCAGCCGCCTCGTGTCGGCCACGCTACAGGGCGTGGGTTGGGATGTGGTGGATTTGGGACTTTCCACGACGCCGACCGTTGAGATCGCGGTGACCGCCGAGCAGGCCGCCGGGGGCATTATCCTGACGGCCAGCCATAACCCTGCCCAATGGAACGCGCTGAAACTTCTGAATCACGAAGGCGAATTTATATCGGGCGAAAACGGCGCCGAGATTCTGCGCCTGGCCGAGGCTGAGGACTTTGATTTTG
>JBBSSJ010000335.1:0-4710 GCA_038242095.1 Cytophagales bacterium | reverse complement strand
TGGGACCCATCGAGCGTTACCTCGGCCCGGAAGTACCTACCGAAGAGTTGCTGTGGCAAGATCCTGTTCCCGCTGTGAACCACGAATTAGTCGACGCGCAGGACGTTGCCAGCCTGAAAAGTAAAGTACTTGCTTCGGGTATGCCCGTTTCGCAACTGGTGGCGACCGCCTGGGCGTCTGCTTCGACGTTCCGGGGTTCCGACAAGCGCGGTGGTGCCAACGGTGCGCGCCTTCGCCTGGCGCCGCAAAAGAACTGGGAAGTCAATCATCCCGGTATGCTGGGCGGTGTGCTGAGCAAGCTCGAAGGTATTCAGAAAGAATTCAACAACGAGCAATCGGGCGGTAAGCAGGTTTCGCTCGCCGACCTGATCGTATTAGCCGGTTGCGCGGGCGTCGAGCAGGCGGCCCGTAACGCCGGCCACGAAGTGACGGTGCCCTTCACGCCCGGCCGGGCTGACGCCTTGCAGGAGCAAACCGATGTAGCCTCCTTCCAGGCCCTCGAACCGGCGGCCGACGGTTTCCGTAACTACCTGTCGAGCCGTCACCAGGCTTCGGCTGAGGAAATCCTGATCGACCGGTCGCAATTACTGACGCTGACGGTACCGGAAATGGTCGTCCTCCTCGGGGGCATGCGGGTGCTGAACACCAACTTTGGCTTCTCGAACCATGGCGTGTTCACCGATCGGCCCGAAGCGCTTACCAACGACTTCTTTGTCAACCTGCTCGATTTCGGTACGACCTGGAAGTCGACTTCCGACGCGCAGGACCTCTTTGAAGGACGTGACCGCAAGACGGGTGAGGTTAAATGGACGGGTACCCGCGTCGATCTGATCATGGGCTCTAATTCCGAGCTCCGGGCCATTGCCGAAGTCTACGCCTGTGAGGATGCGCACGAGAAGTTTGTGCGTGATTTCATCGCGGCCTGGAACAAGGTGATGAATCTGGGCCGCTTTGATTTGAAGTAGTTTCTATGCTTTCCGGTGTTGCCGGATAATTGATTAAATGGAACAGGCGACCCGGTAGCGGGTCGCCTGTTTTTTTTGGTATTGAACCCCTTTTCACCGCGCCTGCCAGACGCCGTACCCGCTCACCACCAGAATAGCCGCGATACTCAGCCACAGAAAAACGTCGTAAAGCCGGGAGGGCGTCAGCGCCAGCGGTAATTCGCGATAGCGGTACACCCATGCCACCCACACGATCAGCAGCAACAGCACGGAGGTAGCCACGCCGCCCAGAATCACCATCATGACGGGCGACTGGAAAAACAAGAAGAATGCGCACCAGGCGAATGGGAATATCCACGAGAAAATAGCGATGGAGCGGCGGCGTTCGCGGTCGGTGCCGAAAGGTAGCCAGCCCAACTGTCCGAAGGCATCACCCCACACCCGCGCCCAACTGGCCGTGGCGGTGAAGAGCGTGGAATATAGCGCCGTAAAAGCACCGACCAAAAACAACGTTTCGGCCCAGGGACCGAGCGTTTCGGTGAAAATGCGCGACAGCGCGGCGACCATGCCGTAGCCCTCGGGTACCTCGCCGTTCCGGTGCAGCACCGCTGCCCCGAGCAGGTAAAAAGCCGCCGTCACGACGGTATACACAACCATCGACAGCAGGGCGTCGAGGTACATGACCTTAATCCAGCCCTTGGCGCGGTCGGCCCAGGCGGCGCTGCCGTCGTTGGGTCCGGCGTAGGCCGCGTAGCCTTTTTCGATGCACCAGTAGTTGTAGTACATGATTTCGTCGCCCCCCACGCCCGTGATGCCAAAGGCACCGAAGGCCACGAGTACTGCCTCGGGCGGTAAACGGAAGCTCAACCCCTCGCGGATGTCGGCCCAATGAATGGCGAAGGCCGTACCCTGCAACAATTCCAGCGATAACAGCACGACCGAAGAGAACAGGACGATCATCACCAGCGAGCCTTTCTCAATGGGCGCATAGTAGCCTCGGTACACCAGCAACGCCGTAACCAGCGCGGCAAGCAACGCCCACAGGTTTACCGGGATAGCCGGGAAGGCCATGTTGAGTACGATGGCCACGCCCCCCACGATGCCGCCGACTTGCAGGAGTTTCATTCCTTGCAGCGAGAGCCACAGCCAGATGCTCCAGTGCGCCCGCCCCAGCCGCCTGCCGGGCAGGCGGTTGAAGTTGTGCATCGTGAACGTACCCGTATAAATGGCGTTTTTACCAAATTCCAATTGCAGCGTCACCTTGACCAGACAACTGACGATAATGACCCAGAATGTCACGAAACCGGCCTTTGCCCCCAGCGTCGTGGTGGCGATCAACTCGCCGGACCCGACGATGGCCGCCGACATGATGAAGCCGGGGCCCAGGTACTTGAGTCGCCCGGCGAAGGTTTGGGGCGGATCGAGGGGTTGCTGCATGTTTTGGGGGAAGGGTTTTGTTAGCAGAAAGGTGCTTGGGCTAAAATGTTACTGATTCTTCCACTTTTCCACTGATTGCCAAGCTCAGTTACGACCAAACTTCCCGAAGACTCGCCGTCTGGCGTTCAAAACTTTCGGGAAGCTGAAATCTCCCACCACATCCACCCGACCACAAGAAGGTACTCAACTCCCACGACCCATAAATTTTCGTGGAAACCCGCCTGCCCGTATGCAATATACGTAAGCGGCAGCACCGCCGACCAGACGACCGGGAATCGAAATTGCGTCAGGGTACTTAGTGCGAGAAGCGGCACCACGTACCAGGGATGCACCGTGGTGGCGCAGAGCAGGTAGGCCGTCAGCACGAAAAGCCAGCGTTCGGGCAAAGTGATTTTCAGGCGAGTCGACCAGGAAAAAAACAGGATGAGTGAAACGGAGATCAGCCCCAAAAAAGGCCCGATGGTGGCAATAGGATTATAGCCGACAAAGAATGTAACGATGCCCCGCAAAAGGTAGTATAAGCTGGCGTTAAATTCAAAGCGACGGAAGTACAAATCCAGACTTTTTGATATATTTTCAAGAATGGTTTGGTTGAAAAAAAACAGGAAAGAAACCAGGAAAACCACGACAGAAATCAAGAGATATTTCAAGCTTTTTTTCCAGTCGTTTTTATTCAATAAAGCCGGAATAAAAATGAGGGGCAGCAACTTCGCGCCCGCCGAAAGTCCGAGGAAAGTGGCAGATATGTTTTCTTTTTGTTTTAAATAAAAATACAATCCTGCCAACAAAAAAGCGATCGTGAGTCCTTCGTAATGGATGTTGCCCGTAAGCTCCACGATCGCCAGCGGATTGAGCGTGTACAGCAGCGTGCCACGCTGCACGGCGGCTTCATCCCGACCCGTTTCCCGCAATATTCTATATAAAAACCAAAAAGTCGCGACCTCTCCCAAAAAGATGGGCACCCGTAGCCAGAAGATGGTACCGAACTCGGATTGTCCCAAGGTAGCCGCCATCGCAAACCACCCCTGCAATAGCGGCGGGTAAACGGTAAAGTACTCGGGTGAATTGAGCTTCTGGAAAAGTGGCTCCGTCAGTCCGGCTTGCGCGGCGATTGGCGTGGACAGAATCTCCTTCGGCAGGTACAGGAAGGGATTGTAGCCGTGGGACAGTAGCCGCCCGTCCCAGATGAATCGGTAAACATCATCGGATAGCAACGGAAGGTGCAGCATCCCAAGCAGCCGGAATGCGATGGCCGCGCCGATGAGTAGTTTAAAAGGGGTCTCGCCCCGAAAGCATAAGGCAATTCCGTAAAGCAGGAAAAGCGCCGCCCAAAGACTCAGTAATTCTAACGTGTTTGCGCGGGGCGTTTGGAATAAAAAGAAGTACCCTGTTGCCGTGAGCGCGACACCGCCCCAACAGCCCGCGCGCCTCACGACTTTACAAGTGAATGGCGCACCGACCAGTAGGCGATGAAGCCGAAGCCCAGCACGAGCACGGTATGAAAGGCCAGTGCGCTGTAATTATGCGTTGCCAGGCCCAGCACGATGCCGCCCAGAAAGTATAGGGCCAGCCCCCACTCTACCCAGGTAAGCGGCGGTACGCGGCGGACGCGGTAGGTACTGCCTTGCCAACGCTCGCCGCGTTGGTTGACGTTGAACTTGGGCGTCCTTACGAAGGGCGTTTTGCGGCCCGCGTAGCCCTCGATGACCGCTACCGCGTTGTGCAGTGACAGTCCGAGCATCACACCCAGGAAGGTTGGGAACGTCACAACGAATTCCCAAAAAGTGCCGCCCCGCCGCCGGAAAGCCGTCCAGTAAAAAACACCCATGATAATCAGACTCAGTTGGAAGAACGTCAGCCATGCCCAGCCCAGGTGCAGCGCCAGCATCGGCACGCTCAGCAGGGCGGTGAGTAGCGTAGCGATGAAAATGGAGCTATTGAGCAAGTGGAAGGAGGCGTACCATTTGGTAGCGAGCGACAAATTGGGCGCACGCCAGACGTTGCCTAGGTTTTTGCGGGCGCACTCGGCGGCCCCTTTGGTCCAGCGGTATTGCTGCGATTTCACGGCCGGGAGGGTCATAGGTAACTCGGCAGGCGATACCAGACCTTCGAGGTACACGAAGCGCCAGCCGCGCTGCTGGGCGCGGTAGCTGAGGTCGAGGTCTTCGGTAAGCGTATCGGCCGACCAACCGCCCGCGTCGGTGATGGTGGTTTTGCGCCAAATTCCGGCTGTCCCGTTGAAGTTGATGAAGTGCCCGCCCGCGTTGCGCCCCACTTGCTCGATCGTGAAGTGCGCATCCAACCCGAAGGCCTGCATCCGGGTGATGAG
>JBBSSJ010000334.1:0-4713 GCA_038242095.1 Cytophagales bacterium | reverse complement strand
CGAAAGTTTTATCGATGTCATTGTCGCCGATGATTTCAAGGCCAGGACCGAGCGGGCCATTCCGTCGGGCCAAAAGGTACCAAACGAAAACGACCATACCTCTTTTCTTGCCATAGACTTTGCGATTTGTCGGGATGAGGCGGGTGAACTCACGCCCCAACTAATCGAGCTGCAGGGCTTCCCTTCGATTATGGCCTACCAGGGCTATCTTTCAGAATTGTTCAAACACCACTTCCCCATCCCGGCCGATTTTGAATACGCTTTTGGCGTAAAGAACTATGAGGAATACATGGCAGCGCTTCGCGATCTTATTGTCGGTGATGAACAGCCCGAAAACGTGATCTTGCTGGAAATTTATCCCAAACAACAAAAAACCCGGGTTGATTTTGCCGTCACCGAGCGGATGCTGGGGGTCAAAGCGGTGTGCTATACCGACATCATCAGGGAAGGCCGTAAGCTATTTTACGAGCAAGACAGCAAAAGGATTGAGATCAAAAGGATTTACAACCGCTTGATTTTTGACGATTTGACTAATTTTCCTGATCTGAAAAGTCAATACGTTTTTACCGACGACGTAGACGTCACCTGGGTAGGGCATCCGAATTGGTTTTTCCGTATTAGCAAGTTTATTCTGCCCATGCTGGACAGCCCTTACGTGCCCAAAACTCAGTACGTCAGTGATTATAACGGCCAGTATCCCGATGATTTAGAAAATTATGTTCTGAAACCGCTGTTTTCTTTTGCCGGAACTGGCGTACAATTGCACGTAAAACCAGCAGACCTGGCCGCAATTCCTGATCCCGAAAACTACATTTTGCAAAGAAAGGTGGTGTATGAGCCCGTCATTCAGGCGCCCGACGGATTGGTCAAATGCGAAATCAGGATGCTGTACATATGGCCCGAGGACGCCAAACGTCCCCAACTTTTTACAAGTTTGAGTCGCTTAAGTCGGGGCGAAATGATTGGTGTCCGCTTTAATAAGGATTTCACCTGGGTGGGCGGTAGCACGGCTTATTACGAATCCTGATTTCGATGCACGTCAGCCACCGACAGCTTTTTTTCGATCACCTCGCCCAAACTTCCGACTTTCCCCTGGCGCTCGAAATCGAACGCGCCGAGGGAATTTTTATGTACGGCCCAAAGTGCGAAAAGTACCTTGACCTTATATCCGGCATTGCCGTTAGCAACGTCGGTCACCGCCACCCCATAGTGCTCGCCGCCATTCAGGCGCAACTTGATAAGTACCTACACCTGATGGTGTATGGTGAATACGTGCAGAGCCCGCAGGTGCAATTAGCCCAGGCACTGGCTGAAACCCTGTCCGTTTCCTGCGATGCACCTTCCCCTTTCGGCCTCATAGACTCGGTGTACTTCACCAACTCCGGCACTGAGGCGGTGGAAGGCGCCATGAAACTGGCCAAGCGGTTTACGGGGAGGAGCGAGTTTGTTTCCTGCTTCAACGCCTACCACGGGGCAACGCAAGGCGCGTTAAGCCTCTCGGGCGCGGAGTTTTTCAAGCAAAACTACCGCCCGTTGCTGCCTGGTATAACCCAGATAGCGCATGGGCACCTTCCTGATCTTAAAAAAATCAATTGTCGGACCGCGGCCGTAATCATTGAGGTAATCGGGGGCGAATCAGGCGTCAGAATTCCTGAAGCCGATTATTTTAAAGCCTTACGCCAACGCTGTAACGATACGGGCGCGCTACTCATCTTCGACGAAATACAGACGGGCTTCGGACGTACGGGTACCTTTTGGGCGTTTGAGTCAGTTGGGGTGTATCCTGATATTTTGTTAAGCGCCAAGGGCATGGGTGGTGGAATGCCGATAGGGGCCTTTATGGCTCCATCGGAACTGATGTCTGTTTTCCGAAATAATCCTATTCTGGGACATATCACTACCTTTGGTGGCCACCCGGTTTCCTGCGCCGCTTCGCTTGCCACTTTGCGGGTGATACGGGATCAGAATCTGGCGGAAGCAGCAAATTCAAAAGGGGAATTGCTAAAAACGCTGCTGGTTCATCCCAGGATTAAAGAAATACGCGGACAAGGGCTAATGCTGGCCGCCGAAATGGAGTCGTTCGAAGTACTCAAATCGGTTATCGACCGGTGCATCGTGGCCGGCGTCGTGACCGATTGGTTCTTGTTCTGTGATAATTCCATGCGGATTGCCCCACCGCTCATTATATCCGAAACTCAGATACGTGAAGCCGTTCAAATCATCCGCACTGCCCTCGATTAAGCTGTCTACCCTCGAAAAGACGCTGAGTACTCCCAAACTCCTGCCGATTTTTGCCCTATTGATCGTCTACCTTACGGGAGCGCTGGCCATCAACATCATGGACATCGACGCCGCGCAGTACGCCAGCATCGGCCGCGAAATGGCACAAAATAATAATTTTTTCCAGGTCCAGCACCGGGGCGTCGACTATTATCTTGATAAACCGCCCCTTTTATTTTGGATTTCGGCCTTAGTTTTTAAAGCACTTGGCTTCACCAATTTTGCCTACCGCCTGGTGCCTATCCTTTCGACTTTGGTGGGAATATATGCCCTATATCGTTTTGCCAAACTCTATTATTCCGAACTGACTGCGTACTCCGCCGCCCTGATTATGGGGAGTTGTCAGGCGTATTTCCTGATGAATCACGACATCAGGACCGACACGCTTTTGACCAATTGCGTGACGCTGGCAATTTGGCAACTGGCTGCATTTCGACTGCACGGCGGCTGGCGGTATTTTCTGGGTGGTTTTGTGTTTGTGGGTCTGGCGATGCTGGCCAAAGGCCCCATCGGTTTAATCGTTCCGGTGGCAGCTCTTTTTGTGGATTTTGTTCTGAAAAGGGATTGGAAAAATCTCTTTCGTTGGGAGTGGTTACTGGGCGTTGGGGTTATCGGCCTGGTACTGCTCCCCTACTGTATCGGGCTCTACAAACAGTACGGAAGCGAAGGTGTACTTTTTTACTTCTGGACCCAAAGTTTTGGTCGCATTACCGGAGAAAATACCTGGGACAATAACGCACCGCTCTGGTATCAGGCCCAGAATTTTTTGTGGAGTTTCCTGCCCTGGGTACTGGCTTTTATTGCCGGGTTTGTTTCAATCATCAGGCTTGTTATAAAGCAAAAATTTAAACTGGCAATAACGCAGGAGGCAATCTCGCTCGGCGGCTTTGCGCTTCCCTTTCTGGCCTTATCCACTTCGCACTACCAGCTCCCCCATTATACTTTCGTAATTTTCCCATTGGCAGCCGTCATTACTGCGAGTTTCCTGGTTCAGCTACTTCCTGCACCAAAAGAATCCGTATTCAAGCATGTACGTATAGCGCTCATCGTGACCTCGGTCGTGATGGGTTTGCTGGTGCTGATGCTCAGCGCCTGGGCTTTTCCCATGACTAATATCTTACTAATCCTCAGTGTCTTGGCTTTTTTGATTTACGTCATTTACCTTTATCGAGACAAGAAATCTTCCTTCTCGCAATTGGTCCTCGCTCCCTTCTGGACCGCCGTTGGCTGTAATTTCATTATGAACGCCCACGTTTACCCCAACCTGCTAACCTACCAGTCGGGATCAGAATTAGGCATAGAATTGGCACTGACCACTAATTTCCCGCTCGATCGTTTTTATTTATTGGATATCGACCCAAAAGGCGATTATTTTCTTTTCCCCCACGCCCTGGATTTTTACACGGCGCATAACACGCCTCTCATCACTAGATTAGACGAGGTTGAAAAAGCCAGATCAAAAACCGGCAGTATTTATTTATACACGGATTTAAAGGGCTTGGCTTTGTTGCAAAGGAATTATCCCGTAAAGATTTTGAAGACCTTCCATAAGTACCACGTAACGGGAATCACGCTACCCTTTTTAAATCCAGATCTACGTGATACGCGGATTAGGGAGGTGTTTTTGTTGGAAGTAAAGTAGGCTTTGGACTTAGAATATGAACTTCAAGAAACAATTTGCTTCTTCGATTAAAATATTTCAATTTTGGTAAACATAGCTAACTCAAAAGATGAAACTACACTTTCCTATCGTCATCGAGCAGGACGAAGACAACATTTTTATAGCTTCCTGTCCTACTTTTAACGGGTGCCACGCCTACGGTAAAACTATTGATAAGGCAATGGCCAATATCAGAGAGGTAATTGAGATGTGCGTGGAAGAACAAGAGATCGAGTCAGTCAATCAATTCGTGGGCTTCCGTGAACTTCAACTTGAAGTGGCCTAATGGGAAAACTTCCCATAATATCAGGCAAAAAAATTTTCGAGTTTTATAACGGTTAGTATTTGTTTTAATTTAAACAGAATGTTCACATTACATACTAAATCAAAAAGACTATCGAGTTAATACGGTACCAGTGAATGATACTGATTATTTACCAAAAGGTATATGTCACAAAATCATCTACAAAATTTTGGTGCTTACTTTGCTGAGATCTAGGGAGCTTCTTCCGAGAACCATTCCTAATCAGCTGGTACTTATGGTATTTTTTTTGATATAACAACATCTTGTAGCTATACAATCATAAATAGGACTTTTACTAAAAAAAGATTAATTATTTACCTATAATTAAAATTAGACTTGTTGCGACACTATAAATCAGTTTTTTACGTAAAAGTTCCAAAGGCCAGCGCATACTTCTAAGGTGTCATCGTACTTTGCAAAGTCACGTATTCTGAGCCGATCAGACATGATCCGGTATCGTTTCAATCCT
>JBBSSJ010000333.1:0-4747 GCA_038242095.1 Cytophagales bacterium | reverse complement strand
TGCCGGTACCGCCGGGGGCAAGCTCTTCGCGCTGTATTCCAAAGACGTCACCACACGGGTGTACGTTTACGATATGCAGGGAAAAATGCAGAATGAGGTGAAGCTACCCGGTCTGGGATCGGTGGGTGGTTTTGGCGGTGAAGCCGAAGATAAGTTTGTTTTTTATACCTATACATCCTTCAACTATCCACCCACCATTTTCCGCTACGACATCGCCAGCAAGCAGAGCACGGTCTTCCGCGAGCCGGAGGTGAGCTTTAAGCCCGAAGACTACGAGACGAAGCAGGTTTTCTATCCCAGCAAAGACGGCACCAAGATTCCGGCCTTTATTGTCTATAAAAAAGGCTTGAAAATGGATGGCAAGAATCCGACGATGCTCTACGGTTATGGCGGCTTCAACATCAGTCTGCCGCCCTCATTCAGCCCGACACGCATTCCGTTTTTGGACCAGGGCGGTATTTACGTGCAGGCCAACCTGCGCGGCGGCAGCGAATACGGCGAAAAATGGCACGAGCAGGGCATGAAAGGCAGCAAGCAAAACGTGTTCGATGATTTCATCGCTGCCGCTGAGCACCTCATCAAGGAAAAGTACACGTTGCCCGAATACCTTGCCGTGCAGGGTGGCTCCAATGGTGGTTTGCTGGTGGGCGCGGTTATCAATCAGCGGCCGGAGTTATTCAAAGTAGCGCTACCCGCCGTGGGCGTAATGGACATGCTGCGCTTTCATAAATTTACGATCGGCTGGAACTGGATCGCCGATTACGGCAGCAGCGACAACGCCGACGAGTTTGCATATCAGTACACCTACTCACCGTTGCACAACATCAAGCAAGGCGGTAAGTACCCCGCCACGCTTATCACCACCGCCGACCACGACGACCGCGTGGTACCCGCGCACTCGTTCAAGTACGCCGCCACGTTGCAGGAAAAAGCCGGTGCATCGTCTACCAATCCGCTGCTGATCCGCATCGACACGAACTCGGGCCACGGCGCCAGTAATACCAAGAAAGCGCTGGAAACCACAGCGGATTTGTACGCCTTTATGTTTAAGAATATGGGGCTGGTGTGGAAGTAGCTATATATCGCTGACAGCGTTATATGGCAAATTACGCAGGTTCGTAGTACACTTTCAGCAATTCGGTTGCTGAAAGTGTTGGCATTGCGTAAGTAACCCCATTGGTGTCTGCAAATTCTACGAGGAATACATTTTCACCAAGCAACTCTACGACCGTCCCTAATTCACCCTTACGAAGCCCGAGTTTAGGAATTGGTTCGGTAAGTACGACCACGTCCAATAATTCGATATTTTCTTCCATGATGCTCAGTAATTTAAATTAAGACATAACAGCTTGTCAATCTTGGAAAATCTTCATCCGCTCTTACGATCCAACTCGTGCGCACCTTGGCCTGCTGAGGCGGGTTATTCAGAATTACGTCCAAAACGTACAAGTCGCCGTATAAGTTTGATTCGATTAGGACGGCATTATCGCGGGTCGCTTGATCAAGAATGGCATTTTTGAGTTTGCCAAAGTCTTTGAGACCGTAATTAAGATCGGCTTTGAAAACTCTTGCCTTGTGCTTTCCAACCGGATGTGATTCTGACAGACAATAGTCTATCAATTTACGGTCGTCGATAAAAGCATTTTTGGCATTGGGTAGCTGCATAGAGTTTTATCAGGCTTTCTTGACCCTTCAAAATACTTCAATAAGTAGGGAAAAAGCAATTCGGGCTACCGACTACACCAAGTTAACACTACCAGCACTACCGCATCAGCATCACCGCCGCCATCGTTTCCAGGCCATTGAATAGGTTTCCCAGCCGGATATTCTCGTTTTCGGCGTGTTGATTGTTGTCGTGGTTGGCAATGGGGACCGTCATGGTATTGGCGTCGAGATACTTTTCGAATAAATACAGCGGCAATCTACCGCCCGAAGTAGGTTGCATCACCAGCGGGTCGGACGTGGTGGTCTGCACGGCAGCGATGACCTTTTGGGCAATCGGCAAGTCCATCGTCGTCCGCTGGGCGTTATAGCCGTCGTCTCCGGGAATCACCTTGCAAAGTTTTGGATACTGCGCCCGCTCCGCGTTGGTAGGTTCATGGTCGATGACGCGGTAGCCCTGGGCCGCGATGTGGTCGATGACTTTTTGTTGCTGCCGCTGCCAGTCGTTGCCTAGTACCAGGCGCAGGTCCAGCACGGCGGTGGCGTAGTTTGGAATCTGGTTGGAAGCCATTTTGCCCACACTGCCGCTTTACATACCGTTGATATTCAGCGACGGCAGACTGACCGCTTCGTTCAGCATACTTTCCGGCATTTCTGTGGCGCTGATGCCGAGCTCGGTTTTCATTTGCGCCTCCACCGAAGGCACTTCCCGCATCGCTTTTTTCTCGGACGTGCCCAGTGGCGTTACGTCGTCGTAGAAGCCTTTGACCGTCACCCGCCCGTCGTCATCTTTCATAGAAGACAGCAACTTCGCCAACATCAGCGCTGGATTGGGGGCCCAGTTGCCGTAGTGGCCACTGTGCAGAGGGCGCTTGGGTCCGTAAACCGTCAGGTCGAGATGGGCGTCGCCACGCACGCCGAAGACAATTTGTTTTTTGCCCGACTGATGCACCGGACCGTCGCAGATAATCCACAGATCCGAGGCCAGCAACGATTTATGTTTTTCTAGGATTTGGTCAAGATGCGGCGAACCGGCTTCTTCCTCTCCCTTAAAAAAGAATTTCAGATTGGAGGTCGGCTTCAAACCGCTTTTCACCAAAGCCTCATAAGCGTTCAAAATCGTGTACACTCCGGCTTTATCGTCCGAGGCCGAGCGGGCGTAGATGCGCCAGTCCGCGTCGTATTTTCCATCGGTGGGGAAGGGAATATTCTTGCCGTTTTTATCGATGGCTCCGCTGTATAATTTGGGTTGAAAAGGTTCGAGTCCCGGCGCCCATTGGGCGGGATTTACGGGTTGCCCGTCGTAATGGGCGTAAAAAATCAGCGTTTGTGTCGCGCCCGGTACCTTCACCTCACCGAAGACGGCGGGCGGTGTTCCGGCTGAGCTCGCAGGTAAAAGCTGCACGTTCCCGATGCCGCGTTTGGTCATCATGTCCATAATGAAAGCAGCGTTTTTCCTGATATTCACCGTGTCCCGCGCTACGTTGGGAATCGCCAAAAACGCTCTAAAATCCTGCACGATCCGACCGGCATTTTGCGCGCCGTAATTGCGGATTTTCAGGATATCCGGCGATTGCGCCAGGATCACGTGGGCAGTTAACAAGAAGAGCAAGGAGTAAGCGGAGAATTTTTTCACGGATTATTTTTTATTAAAATACTTATACCCAATCTATTATAAATCAAAAGTGTATAGTCTTTCTTTTTTTATACCTTGTTCCTGCGTTTGATGAGTTCAATTTACTTTTAATCATGAAAAAAATAGCGGTCTTCATTCTTGTTTTCATTGGCAGCGTAGGCTTTGGCAACGCTCAGCCTAATAACAAACCCGTCCAGGCCTCCTCTCTCCGAGTAAAAACCGCCAATGGCGTTCTGGAAGGCGTGGATGAGTCGGGTGTGCGGGCATACAAAGGCATTCCTTTTGCCGCGCCACCCGTGGGCGAGCTGCGCTGGCGCGAACCACAACCCGTTCGAAACTGGACGGGCGTTCGCAAGGCCGACAAGTTTGGCCCGCGCGCGATGCAGTTGCCGATTTTCAGTGATATGCAGTTTCGGTCCGACGGCGTAAGTGAAGATTGCCTGTACCTCAACGTCTGGACGCCCGCCAAAACTGCCACCGACCGCCTTCCCGTGCTGGTATATTTCTACGGCGGCGGCCTCATCGCGGGCGACGGCTCGGAGTACCGCTACGACGGCGAAGCGCTGGCCCGCCGGGGCATCGTAACGCTAACGGTCAACTACCGGCTGGGCAAATTCGGTTTCTTCTCGCATCCCGAACTTACCCAGGAATCACCGCACAAAGCGTCGGGTAATTATGGTTTCCTGGATCAGGCCGCCGCGCTGCAATGGGTGCAGAAAAACATTGCGGCCTTTGGTGGCGATCCGAAGCGCGTCACGATTGCGGGCGAGTCGGCGGGTTCGTACTCCGTAAGCGCCCAAATGGCCTCGCCGCTGGCTAAAGACCTGATCGCCGGAGCCATCGGCGAAAGTGGCTCATTGCTGGGCGCCCCGACGGCCACGCTGGCCGAAGCAGAAAAAATCGGCGTCGAAATGGCGACGATGATCGGCACGCGCTCGTTAGCAGAATTACGTGCTATCTCCGCGCAGGAATTACTGGAAGCTACTTCTAAGCCCAACATTCCGCGCTTCCCCACCACGGTGGATGGTTATTTTTTTCCAAAATCACCCGTCACTATTTATGCCGCCGGACAGCAGGCCAAGGTGCCGCTGCTGGTAGGATGGAATTCGCAGGAAAGCGGCTACCAAGGGATTTTGGGTAAAGAAAAACCTACGCGTGAAAACTACACCAACGCCGTAAAGAAAATGTACGGCGAACAGTCCGACGCGCTTCTAAAAGTATACAGCGCTCCCACTGATACCGACGTGGAGCAAGTCGCTACCGATCTGGCCGGGGACCGATTCATTGGCTTTGGTACCTGGAAATGGTCGGACACCCACGCTAGCACGGGCAGTAAACCTGTGTACCGATATCTCTACGCCCGGCCTCGCCCCCAAACTCGGGCGGGTGACGCGGCGGCCAAAGGCGCTTCGCACTCGGCCGAAATTGAGTACGCGCTGGGTAACCTAC
>JBBSSJ010000332.1:0-4817 GCA_038242095.1 Cytophagales bacterium | reverse complement strand
GCCCCGATTTTTGTAATCGTACGTGGCATCGCCGAAGAGCAGCAGGTATTTTAGTTTTTGGGGATCTTGCAAGAAAAGCCGCCGAACCAGGTCCCGAATTGCCGTGGGATCGGACTGGCCGGAAGCGAACTCGTTGAAAACCTGGTCGGTCGTCACCACTGCGACCGACAGCCCATCGTGCTCTTTGCGAAACTGCGCCAGTTGTAACGCTTCATCCCGCCAGTCCGCAGGCGTCACGATCAGCAGTTCAGGCGTAGCCAGGGCGTGGAGGTTTTGGCTGGCTATTTTTTGCCAGGACTCCGGCAAGTAAGCCTGCTGTGGAGAAAATCCGGCGTAGGTGCAAAGCCGTTGGGCGTTGACAGAACCAAAGATTGCGGTACCGTCGGCCTTACGGTCCAGCACGGCGCGGCGCGGCTGCCCTGGTTCCGAAACGTCCCACCATTGCCAGTCAGCTGGTATGTTTTTCAACAGATACAAGACGGAATCCTGACCGTCCGGAAGAAAGCGGTACGCCTGCTGATCTTCATAAGCCCGAAGCTGCCGCTCGACTTGCAGCGCGGCATAGTCCAGGTAGGCTCCGGCGCTGTTCTGGCCGTTTTTGTCGAAAGTCAAATTAATGTCGAAGGTAGCGGGCGGCGTGTTATTCACCGTGAAAATGTAGCTTTTTTCGCTAAGCTGCGCTTTCAAATCGTAGCGGTAGGTACTTACCGCGCCCTGCGTCTGCTCGCCGATGTCCTGTCCGTTTATCTGCCAACGCAGGCGGGTGGTGACCTGCGCCGAGGCGATGCCCGCTCCCCGCAGCGCCGCCACTGAGCCGGGAATTACGCCCGGCAAGTCAGCCGACAGGCGCAACTGTGCCGCAAGGCCCAGATACTCGCCCCACCACGCGCGCCCCGATTGCAGCAGATTGACGGATTCCGCTTCGTGGTACCAATAATCGGTAAATCGTTCCACCGGCTTCGCACCGGAAACGACCGAAGGTAAATGCGCCACGCGCATTCCCGGTTGACTACCCACGCGCAAGAAGTAGTAGCTGCTATCGGCGTAGGTATTGATTTGATGAAAAAAGGTGCGCTGCGTGGAATCAAAGCGCACCACGTGCGGGCCTTCGGCGTAGAAGTAGAGGGCATCCGCCTCATCGAAGCGCCCGTCGGCTTCTCCTATAACTAAAATCGCGTTCTGAATCAAGTCTCCGGGACGCGGCGCGGCGTTGCTTTGGGGTAGCATTGCGCCCCCGTTGCCGTAGAGTTGTAGTTTTTTGGGGTCGAGCGAAGCCAAATCCAAGCCCATCTTGCGTAAATAACCCGCATCGAGCCGGTACACGCCCGAGCGCGTCACGGCCAGTTTGTACCAGGTACCACTGGAAAGCACGGAGTTATTTTGGGCAAAAGCAGGCGTAGCCAAAACGAGCGTTAGCAGCGCTAAGCCGATAAGGTAGTTTTTGGGTTTTGCAAACCATTGCCCTACGATGGGCCGGAATGAATAAAAGCTATTACCAATTATCAATTTCAACTTTCAATTACCAACTCCCTGACCAAAGCGTGGGCCGGGATGGTATAACGGCGCTTCGAGGCTTTCTCGACGCATAGCACACGGGTGCGGCGGATGGGGCCGCGCGTAAACTCCCGGTCCTGGAAAACGAAACTTACGCCTTCGCTTAGATGCCGCAGCGTCTTTTTATTGTCCTCAGCGGGCAAAGCGTTGTAGCGCGCCAATGCCAAAACCAGTTCGGCGTCGCTGCCGGTAGAAGCTTTGGGACGAACCGCGTAACGGCGCAGCGGTAGCAAAATGTCGGCGGGAAAGCAGGATTCAATCAATACCGGCATTAGCAAATCGCGAAAAGCGGCCTGCCACTCAGGACCGTGTGGCGCCATTTTCTTACGCAACGGCTTGGCCAAATACGCCAGATGGTGGGCCACTTCGTGCAGATAGGTAATCAGGAACGCGTAAGGATTGAGGTCGGCGTTGACGGTGATGCGCGGTGCGGTGTCAGGCTTACGGGTGAAGTCGCCGAGGCGGGTACGGCGGGGGCGCACGATGCGCAGCTCGAAGGGATGCCGTTGCCATAGTTCGGCGCAGTAGGCTAGCGCGGCCGGTGGCAAATGAGGGGCGAGGGCGGATTGCATTTCCATACCCCTAAATAAAAAAAGATTGCCCTACTTTCATAAGGCAATCTTTTTTAAGTTTTGGACGATGCCGATGCTTACAAAGTGTCAGCCATCATCGTGTCCATAGCCGTAGTGTCCATGTCCATCATCATCATCGTGTCGGTATCCATGCTCATTGAAGTAGAGTCCATAGAAGCGTCGTCAGAAGGTTTGCTGGTGCAAGAAGCGAATGCCATCATGCCAGCAACGAATGCGAATGCAAGTACTTTTTTCATTTTTTGTAGTGTTTATAAGGTTGTGGGACAAAAGTACTACTAAAAAATAAAATGCAAAATAATTTTGATTGTATTTTTCCAAGAACTTAGAATCTCCTTAGAAAGTGATGCGTCTCCTTGTTTTTGTGCAACGCAATCCATGGGCGGGTACTTTTTTTCAAACCATTTTGATGGAATGCTCATTGAAGGCCAGTACGCATTGTGCTATTTCGGGAAGCAACGCAGGGTTACGTTCAATGCCGTTGCCAATCACGACGACATCGGCCCCCGCTTCCATTGCGGTGTAGGCTTTCTCGCCGGAGTCGATGCCGCCGCCCACGATGAGGGGCGTTTCGGTGGCTTCGTGTACCGCCGCGATGATCGCTGCCGGCACAGCGTACTGTGCGCCGCTGCCCGCGTCGAGGTACATGAGTTTGAGGCCCAGCATTTCGCCTGCCATCGCGGTGCAGGCCGCCACGGAGGGTTTGTCGTGTGGCATGGGGATCGTACCACTCATGTACGATACGGTCGTGAGTTTGCCACTCTCGACCAGCATATAGCCCGTCGGCAGGATTTCCAGTCTGCTCTGCCGCAGCAGCGGCGCGGCAATGACGTGCTGCCCAATAAGTAATTCAGGATTGCGACCGGAAATCAAAGACAACAAAAGTATGGCGTCGGCGCTGGGCTCGATATGCAGGCTATTGCCGGGAAAAAGAATCGCTGGAATGTCGGTGTGCGCATGAATGGCGGTCACGAGCTGATCGATGGCGTAACGCGTCACCAGGCTACCGCCCACAAAGAAGACATCGACGCCACAGCGCGCGGCCTTGGCAAGAAAATCCGGGAAAGCAGAAATATCGACCTTATCGGGATCCAGCAACACGGCAAACGATTTTTTTTGCTCACTGCGCTTTTTCTGCAAAAGGGCCGCTATTTTATCATTCTTGTGCTGCATTCTTTCTTTCTGGGTGATGGAAATAACTCTTTATGGCTTCCAAAAATCAATCAAAAGTAGTGAATTGCCCGGAAACCTACCCGGCTGTGGCGGTCTGCGGTGCGCCATCAATCCAAAAACATACCCAAAATCCCCGAAATGACGGCTACGATCAGGGCAAATAGCGCTGCCGAAATGAAGTCGCTCACCGAAAAACCGTCTACCAGCGCGGCAGCCGCGTACACCATCAGAATGTTGATGACAAAATAAAACAGCCCCAGCGTCAGAATGGTGATCGGCAGGGCCAGAATTTGCAGGACAGGACGCACGAAGGCATTGAGAAGTCCCAGCACAATGGCAGCGACCAGGGCAGTAGTGACGTTGGTGACCACCACGCCATCCAATAAATTGGCAGCGACGATGATGGCAATGGTACTGACTACGAGACGGATTATTAGATTCATATTTTAGATATGAGATATGAGATATTAATTATTGACAGAAATGGGTGTTCGAAAGCATCATTGGTGACGGGTACGAAGAACGCTGATTATTTCATCCAAGTCAATGTTTTTGTGTTCCAAAAGTACCAAGAGATGGAAAACCAGGTCGGCCACCTCGCCTTTAAACAGGTCGTCATTGTTGTCTTTGGCCTCGATCACGACCTCCACGGCCTCCTCGCCGACCTTTTGAGCGATCTTGTTGACGCCTTTTTTGAATAACGAAGTTGTATAGGAAGTGTCGGAAGGATTCTGCTTGCGGTCGCGGATAATTTGCTTTTGTAAGTAGTTCAAAAACAATGCCTGACCGTCGTTGACCTCGTTAAAACAAGTATCGGCTCCCGTATGACAGGTCGGTCCGGCGGGCTTTGCTTTGATCAGGATCGCGTCTTTATCGCAATCGGTCAGGATTTCTTCGACATGAAGAAAATTGTCAGACGTTTCGCCCTTAGTCCAAAGCCGCTGCTTGCTGCGGCTGAAAAAGGTGACCTTGCCTTCAGCTTTGGTTTTTTCGAGTGCTTCGGCGTTCATGTAGCCCAGCATCAGGACTTTGCCCGTGGCGTGGTCTTGGATAATCGCAGGCAGCAGGCCGTCGGGCGATTTTTGGAAATCTAGGTTCATATGTTTAATTTGTAGGGTCGGGCAAGCGCACCTGCGAGACTATGTGTTCGCCAGGTGGCAACAGCTAACGGGCAAGAGCTGGTGCGCCAGCCCGGCCGTACCACGCATCACAGCCGCATGGGTAGCCCTTGCTCGTGCAAATATTGCTTTAAATCGGGAATGTCGATTTCCCGAAAATGAAAAATACTGGCGGCTAGCCCCGCGTCGGCTTTGCCCGTGGTAAAAACTTCCTGGAAGTGCGCCATATTGCCCGCGCCGCCCGAAGCGATGACGGGAATGTTGGCCGCGCCCGAAATGGTGGCGGTCAGTTCCAGCGCAAAACCATTCTTGGTGCCATCGGCGTCCATCGAGGTTAGTAGGATTTCGCCCGCGCCCCGATTTTCCACTTCTTTGGCCCAGG
>JBBSSJ010000331.1:0-4853 GCA_038242095.1 Cytophagales bacterium | reverse complement strand
TAGTCGGAGGAGGTTTGAATGTTGATGTTTAGCCGGACAGTCTGTAATCGGCCGTAACGCCGCTATGCAGCGAGTAGAATCGAATCGAGTCCGTAGACTTCGACGTACTGCTCGGTCGAGTGAAAGCCGCCGAGCGCGTCGCGGTACTTTACGATCCGGGCCGAAAGCTTGCTGCCAATGCCCCGCAGCTCGGCCAGTTGGGTAGTGTCTGCGGTGTTGATGTCGAAGGCTGTGGGCGTGGGGCGGGCGGGAAATTTGCTTTCGCGGATAGGAGGCAGTGTCGCTCCGGCGGGTTCTGGTCGGGAGTTTTCTTCAAAAGCGGTTCCGCTCGTTGCCTTCTGGCCGTTTTCCGGCAAACTAATGTAGCCTTCCAACCGGAAGAACAGTGTGGGCGGAAAATCGTAAATCTTTTTCAAATCCTCTTTTCGCCGGAATTTGCCGCCTTTTTGACGGTATTTCTCAATGCGTAACGCCAGAAATTTCGGGATGCCTAATTCCTGCAATTGCTCCGGCGTGGCCACGTTGGGGTCAAAAGGAAAAAGCCGCGTCGGGCGGCTCGATTCGCTGGCATTTCCATTGGCGTACGATCTGTTCTCATATTTATTCTCTTCTCCAAAGGAATTACCTGACTCTGGAATTAGCGCGGCGGTACTGTCCAGGTATTCGATCGTGTAAGGCACGGTATCGTCCTGAAATATGGGCAGTATCCACCATTTCACCACACTCGGCAGAAATACGGCCCCCACGCTCAGCACAATCAGTACCAAAGACCCGCGCGCTTGTGCGGGTGAAGCCCCGAAGAAATCCTGGATTTGGTGGAGGAGCTTTTTCAAGAGAGAGGGGAAAGTGGAATTAAGAAAAAAGCATTTATCCCTGCCAGATCTTCAAGTCCGTATGCGCTGCGATCTGGTCAAAATCGCGGTCATTATGGCAAAGTTCGGCATTAACATTAAAGTGTAAAGCGAAAGCAGCGATCAGGCGGTCGTTGGGTTTGCGAATGGTGATTCCGATTTTGCGCAGAGCCGCATAGAGTTTTGCCCCTCAACGGCAGCGTCGAGCGCGTCGTATTCTAAAAGCTTCTGGTCAGTTAGTACGATATGCGCAACGTCGAAATAGCTTGGATCTGAAAAACCTTGCAGCACTTCCTGCACAACAACAGGCGCCACGCATACCTCCTCTTTGCTCTTGATAAGCAAACGGAGAAAATCCGATTTTTTATTGCGTCGGTATTTGAAATAATCAATCCAAACCGATGAATCGAAAATTATCATTTAGGTAGCGGTGAGCCTGTGCGCATCTGCTCGAGATCGCCCTGCCATAGATCAGGACCTCGTGCCGCGCCCGACTTTTTCAGCGCCAAGAAGTATACCCAATGCTTTGAAGCAGCCTCAATAGCCTCTTTCTCGGAATTTACACCGCTCAGGTCCGTTGCTTGTTTCATAAGCTTTTCATCAACTTCCGAATAAGTTTTCATAAGCCCGTTATTCTTATTCCCCCAAAAATACGAAAATAACTTCCGTCTACGACGCTAACGCCAAAATGCCTAATTTTGCGCCCGTTCGCAGGTTTGTGGTAGCAGCATTGATTTGTTAATCAAAGGGTTCGCTCGGAGCTAAGCCTGAACGAATTGGCATTTTCAATTTTCAATTCTCCATTTTCAATTAACATGAGTCAGGAATCTTCCTCTACCAATAATACCAGCCCTTCCCTTCAAGACATCATCGGCCACGCCAAAGAATACGGCTTCGTGTTTCCTTCTTCCGAGATTTACGACGGCCTGCAGGCTGTGTACGACTACGGTCAGAATGGCGTCGAGCTGAAAAACAACCTCAAAGCCGCCTGGTGGAAGGCCATGACGCAGCTCAACGAGAATATCGTGGGCATCGACGCGGCGATTTTCATGCACCCGCTTACCTGGAAGGCTTCGGGCCACATCGATGGCTTCAATGACCCGATGATCGACAACAAGGATTCGCAAAAGCGCTACCGCGCCGACCAATTGCTGGAAGGTAAAGCCGAGGCCTACGAAGCCGCCGGACAAGCCGAAAAAGGGCAGGCGCTACTCGCTGAAATGGGCCGGTTGCTGTCGGCTGAGGATTTGGAGGGCGTCCGCGAGCTCATTATCGCCGAGGACATCAAATGCCCGGTGTCGAACACAGCCAACTGGACCGAAGTGCGGCAGTTTAACCTGATGTTCAGCACCCAAATTGGTGCTTTGGCCGACGACGCCAGCGTGATTTACCTCCGGCCCGAAACGGCGCAGGGGATTTTTGTCAATTTCCTGAATGTCCAGAAAAGTGGCCGCATGAAGGTGCCTTTTGGCATCGCGCAGATTGGCAAGGCCTTCCGCAACGAGATCGTGGCCCGGCAGTTTATATTCAGGATGCGGGAATTTGAGCAAATGGAAATGCAATTTTTCGTCCGGCCCGGCACCGAAATGCAATGGTACGAAGCCTGGAAAGAAACGCGCCTTAAATTCCACCGCGCCATCGGCCTGCCCGCCAAAAAACTCCGCTACCACGACCACGATAAGTTGGCTCACTACGCCAACGCCGCCGTGGACATCGAATACGAGTTTCCTTTTGGCTTTCGCGAGATCGAGGGCATCCATTCACGCACCGATTTCGACCTGCGTAACCACCAGGAGTTGTCCAAAAAGAAGCAGCAATACTTCGATGCTGACCTTGACGAAAACGGCAAGCCCTTCGGCAACTACATTCCTTACGTTGTAGAAACTTCCGTGGGGGCCGATCGCCTGTTCCTGGCCGCATTCAGCAACGCCTACACCCGCGAAATGGTGGGGGAAGGCGATAAGGAAAAAGAGCGCGTATACCTAAAATTGCACCCAGCACTGGCGCCCGTGAAGGCCGCCGTGTTGCCACTGGTCAAGAAAGACGGCCTGGCCGAAAAGGCGCAGAACATTGTGACGGCGCTGAAATCTTCGTTTCGCACGGTATACGACGACAACGCCGCCATCGGTAAGCGCTATACGCGCCAGGATCTGATTGGTACGCCGTTCTGCGTTGCAGTCGACTACCAGACCATGGAGGACGACACCGTCACGATCCGGCATCGCGATTCGATGGAGCAGGAGCGCGTTGCAATTGCTGATTTAAAGGAAAAAATTGGTCATCAAGTTGCTATCGAGCGTATTCTGGAAGCGATTTAGTAAGCTAATTACTTTTTGGGTGCTACTTACATTTTCGGCGGTTGAGGATAGTGAATCTATCCTCAACCGCCAATTTTTGTCGTGGCCTATTCGATGAAGGGTAGATAGTTATCACTGTGGTCATCCATAAAAAACCAAATTCTGTCATCGTGTTGACGCAATTCAACTAAATTGCGTCAACACGATGACAGAATTTAAGATTTACGCCGTTTCCCTCTGCTCCTTCACTCACAAACTGAAAAACACCCGCTTCACCCGCTCGCTGACGCCCGTTAGGATTTCGTAGGGAATGGTCCCGAGGCGGGTGGCCAGTTCAGTGATGGGTACCTCTTGTCCAAAAACGACTACTTCGTCGCCTTCCTCGGCGGTGGCCCCGGTGAGGTCGACCATCGTCATGTCCATGCACACGTTCCCGACGGTCGGGCAAAGTACGCCGTTGATGCTTACCTGACCGATACCGTTGCCCAGGCCCCGGTCGTAGCCGTCGGCGTAGCCCAGCGCGAGGGTACCGATGACCGCATCGTGGGCCAACGCACCGCGCCTGCCGTAGCCAACGGTTTGCCCGGCTTCGAGTTTTTTTATTTGAGAAATCGTAGTCTTGAGCGTCCCGACAATTTGCAGAAAACGCTGCTCCCTGCCGGTTGCCTCCACGCCGTAGAGCCCGATGCCCAGCCGGACCATGTCGAGATGGTATTCGGGAAAGCGCACGATGCCCGCCGAATTGAGAATATGCTTGATTATTGGATAACCCAACGCGGTCTCGATGGCGGTGGCTCCGGTCATGAATCGCTCGTATTGCTGCCGCGAAAAAGGCGTGAGCGTACCCTCGTCCGCTCCGACCAGGTGGCTGAACGCGCTCGCCAATTTGAGTTGGGGATGCGCTTTCAGGCGTTCGGCCAGCCAGTCGTAGTCGTTGGGTTCGAAGCCCAGACGGTGCATGCCCGTATCGAGTTTGAGGTGAATGGGAGGTGTGTTGGCCATTCCGGCGGTGTAATCCAGCCATTCGAGCAGGATTTTGCGGCTGTAAATTTCCGGTTCGAGTCGATGAGTAAGTAGCGTATCGAAGGTGCTGCGAGCCGGGTTCATAACCATAATCGGCAGTGCGATACCGCTTTGTCGAAGCGCTACGCCTTCGTCGGCGTAGGCCACGGCCAGATAGTCGATGCGGTGAAATTGCAGCAGGCTCGCTACCTCGGTGCTACCGCTACCGTAAGCAAACGCCTTCACCATGACCATGATTTTAGTCTGTGGCCCCACTTTGTTGCGGTAGTAGTTGAGATTGTGCGTGAGGGCATCGAGGTTGATCTCCAGCACCGTACCGTGGACTTTTTGCTGTAATCGTTCCACGATTCTCTCAAAAGAAAAACTACGCGCCCCTTTCACCAACACCATGTGTTCGGCTAGTTTTCGGGTCGGGAAATCTTGTAAAAAATTGGCGGTACTATCATAAAAATATTGGTTAGGAATAGCTTGAAAAAGAGTTCGCTGCTGCGCGAGTTCCGGGCCGATTCCCACAAAAGTATCGACGCCTTTCTCCTGCAGTAATTGGGCAATCGTACCGTACAGTTCCGCGGCGGGCAAGCTGCTCTGCGGCACGTCTGACAAGATAACTGCCCGTTGACTGCGGCTTTCCTGCTGACTCAGAAAGTTAAGCGCCATCGTGATTCCCTGCAAATCGTTGTTG
>JBBSSJ010000330.1:0-4861 GCA_038242095.1 Cytophagales bacterium | reverse complement strand
CATGGTCATGAAATCGGGAAACTCCGCTACGCACGGCCCACACCAGGTCGCCCACACATTGATGAGCCGCAGCTTGTCCGTATCGTTTTTAAGCAGTTTTTTGATTCCCGCCTCGTCGATCATCTGCACGGTAACGGGTTCTTTGGCCCAGCGTTCGCGCTCGGTGGCGGCCCCTTTTTCTTTTTCAGCCCATTTCATTGAGCAGCCAAAGGTTTTGGTCGTGGCGACGGGTACTTCCTTACCCGCCAGTAACGCTTCGATGGCGTTGCGGGCATCAAGATTTTTGGGCGTGCCGCTGGGTTTCTCGACATCGTCGATGCGACCGACGTATTGGAGTTTGCGATTTTTGTCAAAAATAAAAATGTGCGGCGTCGCCACCGGACCGTAGGCTTGCGCGGCGGCCTGGGTCGCGCCATCGTAGAGATAAGGGAAGTTGTAATTCTTTTCCTTCGCCCGGATTTTCATCTCGGCGAATGTATCGCCCAAATCCGTGTAGCCCAGCTCATCGAGCCGAACTGCTGCCGGATCGCTGGACGAAATGGCCACCAGCGTCAGCCCTTTTTTACCATAATCCTTCACCAGCTGCATCACGCGATCTTCGTAAGCCTGCGCCGTGGGGCAATGGTTACAGGTAAAAAGCACGGCCAGGACGGGCGAGGTAGCAAAATTCCGCAACGTATAGTCTTTACCGTCGGTACCCGGCAGTTTGAAATCCGGCGCGGCGCTGCCGATCTCCAGGGTGGGCGGATGGTCCTGGGCCGGGCTGGGTGTCGGGGTTGAGAAAAGCAGGCAGAACGCAAAGAAGAAACTGGAACGTATTCGCATGGGTTGGGTGATTTCGTTGGATTCCTGAAAAGGCACGTTACCTAAAAGCACAAAAATCAGGGAAAACTACTACAACCGACGCAGCTAATTCCCGCCGAACACGAAAGCAAAACCCCCTAACGCCACGAATAATGCAGCCCCAATTGCGGCACCGACACCAGCGCGTCGTGGGACGCGCTGGTAGTGGACTTCAGCATATACAGACCGACGTCGGCCTTCACGTGGCGGCTCACCCGAAAACTAACACCCGGCATGAGCGCCAGAAACTGCCAGCCGCGGCGGTAGGTCTGCCCGCTTTCCTGCCCGATCAAATACGAGGCTTCCACAAAAGGCGAAAATGCCGTGGTGCTGATGTGGTAGCGCACCATCGGCCCGGCGGCCCAACCCGTGAGCGGCGCTTCGATGGGCACGATGGTTGAATACGCTCCGAAAGCCGTCGCCCCGACCAGCACGCGGTCGGCGACGAAGATACCCCCCCGCGCCGCCCCGTTAGCGAAGGTCCCGCCAGTCTGGTACGGAATCGCCACGCACGAAAGGCCCACCATCACCGAACCCGCCTTGAAATCGGGGCGGTTGTTGGCACGCTTGCCCACCACAGGCATATTGTAGGGACTCATGTAGTTGCCCGCCTGCTTCCAGTGCAGACTTTGCTTGTAGCCCATCTGCAAGGCCAGATAGCTGCCTTTACTTACTACATCAGCCTGATAATTGATGCCGTTGAGATCGAGTTCTTTGGTGGAGATGCGGAAAAGATCACGGAAACCCTGGCTGTAGATCGCCTGCACCGTGAGCGAGCGGTACTGGCTCAGCTTGTAGTCCAGCCCGGCGCGGAACGAAACCGCCAAGCCGCTGTTGCGGGTGTGGGCGCTTTCGAGTTCGTAGCGGTACACGTCGCCCGGCCATTGGCCGTCTACGCGTTGGGTGTCCTTCTCGCGAACGTAGCCATCGTAACGATTAACGATGTAGTTGGCGTCGGCTCCGGCGTTAAGAATCAGCCGCCGCCACAGCAATTTGGAATTATAGGTAAGGCCCAGGTTAAGATTGGCGGGCGAGAATTGCGTGTAACCGTCACTTCGGCCCCAGCCGTTGATGGCCCGCGTCACGGAGTCGCGGGCGATGAACTCGGTGCGGGTGCCCACTTTCAGGCTGGCCGCGCGGATACCCGTGCGGATGGAAAGGTTGGGCGTAAGGCTCCGCTCCAGCGTCAGGTCAAACGACGCGCCGAAGCGGTCGGGGGCCTCGAATTTGCCGCGCGGCAGCGGCCGGTCGGAATGCAGGGTGTTGTACGAAAGCGCTGGCCCCAGCGAGACGCCAAGCCGCCACGGGCTTTGGGCTAAAGCGCCGTTACCGACAGCGAGAAGCAACGATACCGATACAATTTGTAAAGTCTTTTTCATACGCACAGCCGTAGTGTTCAGGAAACTATCACTAAACTACTGATTAGTAAGTTAAATTGCTACTCCTGTTTCACAAAAACTTTTATCGGATATTTTGATATGCCAATCAGATTACGGAGTTTTCCATTTATAGAGGGCAAATGCCTGTTTACACTAAAATCATTTACTAAAAATCCGATGAAAAAAGTATTGCTTACCTGCACCCTGGCCCTGATGGCCTTCATTACGTTCGCCCAGCAGTCCAATCCCCCCACTAATCCTGACGAGACCAGCCAGGCTTTCTTCAAAGCCCTACTCGATGAAGACGGAACCGCCGTGCGTAGCCTGATCACGAGCGATTTCGCCATCGTAAGCTTCGACGGCTCGCTCGTCGACGGCAGCACCCTGGCCGACGCTATGAACGGCGGCTACATCTCTATCGAGAAAGGCACCGTCGAGGGCAGCAACGTCCGCACCTACGGCGACGCCGCCGTCGTGACGGGTAACTGGCGCGCCAAGGGTGCCCTGCAAAGCAATCCGTTTGATACGGTCGTGACCTTCACCTGCGTGTGCGTGCGGCAAGGCGGCGCCTGGAAAGTAGCATCCGTGCAGTTCACGCCGGTTGGCTGACCGACTGGCAGTTGATTTCATGGGTGGGAATGATCGGTAGCTGGTTGCAGTTTCAGAAAAAAATCAGTATTTTGGAGTCATAAACCCCAAACAATCATGAGACTACATAAATTGATCATCCACTACGTATACATATTTTCTCCTGTGGTAATCTTGATGAGCATGACCATGGTAGATTTCATGGATTCGGCAACTTTCACTGTGGCCCTTTTGTCCTATACCTTAGTTTACCATCCCTGGATTTCGGGCAAGCGGCTTGTGGCGCTTGGCGTAATTCCACCCTCGAAAATGATCTATAACTTCATCCCGTTTTTGAACAACCGGTGCTTTGACTATTTATTTTTAGGCACAAAAGTGTCTGAAGATGTTTAATGTTTTGATGCTGTTCTGTAATAGCGCAACAGATGCAACTCATCATCTAGATGATACCCAAAGCACCCAATCTCAAAAGCCCGAGCTATTATGACAAACCGCCGAGATTTCCTGAAAGCCGTCCCGCTGGGCGTCATCGCTTCGGTTGGCCGAAGTGAAAGCCTACTTCTGAAAACCTTACCTGTTGCCAACGGGCCCATTAAGCTGAGCTGCAACATCTACTCTTTCAACGATCAACTCCGCAAGGGAGAAATGACTTTGGAGGAGGTCTTTGCCTTCTGCTCCGACCTGGGTTTCGCCGCCGTAGATCCGACGGGCTATTACTTTCCCAACTACCCCGAAGTGCCGTCGGACGCCTACATTTTTGGCATAAAAAAGAAAGCTTTTCTCCTGGGCCTGGACATTAGCGGCACGGGCGTCCGCACGGACTTTTCCAATACCGACCCAATCCAACGCGCCGCCGACGTAGAACTGGTGCGCCGCTGGGTGGAGGTGGCCGCTAAAATGGATGCTCCCGTGCTGCGGGTTTTCGCGGGCAAGACCGTTCCACCGGAGCAGACGCAACGGGCCTTGGATTGGGCCGTAGAGAGCCTGAGAAAATGCGTGGAATTTGGTGAGAAGGCGGGCGTGATGATTGTGCTGCAAAACCACAACGAACTTCTCAAGACAGTAGAGCAAGTACTGTACATCCGCAAGCAAATTCCCTCTGAATGGTTGGGCATCAATCTCGACATCGGTAGTCTGCGGGCGGGCGACCCCTACCAAGAAATTGCCAAACTGGCCCCTTACGCCTACACCTGGCAGATTAAGGAAAACGTTTATCGCCGAGGCGTAGAAGAGAAAACCGATGCCCGGAAAATTATCGAAGTCGTCAAAGCCGCCCACTACCGTGGTTACCTCCCGCTAGAAACCCTGAAAAGTGACCCGCGCATTCAACTGCCCCGTTTTGTGGAAGAGATTAAGGTTGCTTTGCAGGGCTGATTCCTTGGTCACCCGGTGGCCCCGGTACGCTAAGAATGACAGTATGCCTAAGTGGCAAGGCGGGGAGGAACTTTTTGCATAAATAAATCGCCAAACTCCTATCTTCACCCCGCTATTTTCTCGAAAAATCGTTCGCTGTTGGCCCGCACCGGCGTACCGGTTGACCTTTAACCCCAAGCAAGATGTCCCCACGCCTATCCTCTGCCGCCTTAATGTTCCTGCTGGCAGCATTGCTCTCTTGCTCCTCCTTCAACGACGTCCACCTCGTGGGCCGGAACTTTACCGACGAGGTGCAGCTTTCGCAGAACATGGTTTGTACCTTCAATAAAGACCTGGTACAGGAAAGCCGCCTGGGCGTTTGGGATTCCACGCAGTACGTGAAATTTTCGCCCGCCGTGCGGGGTAAGTTCAAGTGGACGGCTCCCAACGAACTGGTTTTCTCGCCCGTAGCAACGCTGGCCCCGGCTACGGCTTACAAGGCAGAATTGACGGACGAACTTTTGAAACACGTTGATAAGGATAAAAAATACGACGTGGACGACGAGGACGTGGATTTCCACACGCCCTACCTCCAACTCACCGAACTCCAAAGCTGGTGGACGCGCGGCGTAGCGACGCCCGGCGCTGAAAGCGGACGTCCGGAGGCGCGGCTGGGGCTTACGTTCAACTACCCCGTG
>JBBSSJ010000329.1:0-4913 GCA_038242095.1 Cytophagales bacterium | reverse complement strand
GTTTGGCTTGACGGCCAATGCCAGCTGGAAAAATTTTGACGTCCTGGTAGTCGGTCAGGGCGTGGCGGGTAACGATATTTTCCAGGGACTGCGCCGCCTGGATATTCCCACCGCCAACTGGCAGACCAGCGTCCTGGATCGCTGGACGGGAGAGGGCACTTCGAACGCCTATCCCCGCCTGACGACGAAAGATGCAAATAAGAATTTCGCCAACCCTTCCGACTTTCATTTAGAGCGCGGCGACTATTTCCGCATCAAAACGATGCAGGTGGGCTACACGCTGCCGAGTGCCGTTTCGAGCAAAATCGGCCTGCAAAAGGCGCGGATTTACGTGAGCAGCAACAACCTGCTGACGTTTACCAAATATTCCGGCTACGACCCCGAAATTGGCGGCAGCAGCTACGGCATCGACCGGGCCATTTACCCGCAGTCACGCTCGTTTCTGCTGGGTCTCAATCTTGGTTTTTAATTTAAAAAAACGCAAAAATGAAAAAGCAACAAATCATATTTACCGCTCTGCTGGCAACTGGTCTGCAGCTACTGAGTTCGTGTCAGGATAGTTTTCTGGACGTGGATACCAAGGCTACGCAGGTAGAAAGCAATTATTACAAAAATTCTGACGAAGTTTTCAACGGGCTAGTGGCGGCCTACGACCCTATGGGCTGGGAGGGGACGGTACAGTACGGCAACTTTGCCGCCCTAAACGCCGCCTCTGACGATTGCTACGGCGGTGGCGGCAGTTCGTCCGACGTACCCTATCTGAATTCCATGAATGCTTTCACGATCGACCCGGCCAACGGCCCGCAGCTCGATTTTTGGGAGAAAAACTTTGCGGGCGTCTCCCGGGTCAATACCATTTTGAACAAAGTGGAAGGCAATATTCCAAACCTGAGCGACGCGGTCAAGAAAAGGTACGTGGCCGAGGCCAAATTCCTGCGGGCCTACTACTACTTTGAATTGGTGCGACTGTTCGGCAGGGTGCCGTTATTCACGATACCCATCGAGAAAAGCGAGATTTACAACGTAACCCAGGCCACCCCCGAGGCAGTGTACGCCCAAATTGAAAAGGACCTGACCGAGGCTATCGCCGAAACCAACTTGCCCGACAAAGTCCCCACCGCTACCGAAGGCGGCCGCGTGACGGCCGGCATGGCGAGGGCTTTGCTGGGAAAGGTGTATTTGTTTGAGAAAAAGTGGAGCAAGGCCGCCGAGTTGCTCGCCCAAGTGAATGGCACACCTGGGGCTACTAATAAATACGGCTACCAGTTGCAAAAAAAATTCGACGATATTTTCAAGCCCGACAACCCTTTCAGTAGCGAGGCAATTCTTGAAATACCCCACACGTCTATCGCTGCTTCGGGTTGGGGGAACACGTCCAAAGTGGAGGGGCTAATTGCCAGCAAGATGTTCGGTCCGCGCAGCTACAACGGACCCGATTATTATTCTGGCTGGGGCGGCTGTCCCATCACGCCGGGGCTATATGATGCCCTCCATTACGATCCCCGCTTCAAGGCGACTATCGCGGATGTTGACAGCCTGGTGAAGGCCAAAAAAGCTACTTACATTCCCGGTTACCAGAACACCGGGCATTTCATCCAGAAATACGCGCCGCTGAAAGCATTTGAAAGCAAGGGGGCCGGGCCTTCGACGCTCAACTACCCGCAAAACTACATCGAGATGCGCCTGGCCGACACCTACCTCATGGAAGCGGAAGCTCTGGTGCAGGGCAGCGGCGACCTGGCGCGGGCGGCCACGCTCTTGAACATCGTGCGCAGCCGCGTGGGACTGAAACCCGTAGCGGCCACTCTGCCGAATATTTATAACGAGCGGCGGCTGGAACTGGCCACCGAAGGCCACCGCTGGTACGACCTCGTGCGCACGGGCCGCGCCGCGACTATGCTGGCGTCGGAGGGTTTCGTAGCGGGCAAGAACGAAGTACTTCCCATTCCGTTGCCGGAACTGAACAACACGAAAATGGTACAAAATCCGAAGTACTGATGCGCAAAACAATCATTAGCCGGGGATACCGAATCTTTCTGCTCATTGCGGTAGCCGTTATTCCCGGCTTTACTGCTTTTTCCCAAACCCCAAAACTCCACGTCCTCGACCTGGCAAGCCCCGCCCAACTGCGGGAGTTTATGCAATATAGTTCAGACCGGATTCCATTCGTGAGCGCCCACCGGGGCGGCCCGCGGCCGGGCGTCCGGCGTCCGGGCTATCCCGAGAATTGCCTCGCAACTTTTGAAAACACGCTAAGGCATACCTGGGCGATCCTGGAAATCGACCCGCGCTACACCAAAGACAGCGCCATTGTCCTCATGCACGACCCGACTCTGAACCGCACCACTACGGGCCACGGCAACGTATCCGACTACACCTTGGAAGAGTTGAGAAAGCTCCGGCTGAAAGACACCGAAGGCTGGGGAACGGAGCACACCCTTCCCACCCTGGGCGAAGCGCTGGAATGGGCTAAGGGCAAAACCGTCCTTGTAATCGATCAAAAAGACGTCCCCATCGCCGCGCGAATAGCGGAAATCAGGAAGCATAACGCCGAGGCCAACGCGATGGTTATGGCCTACAATTTTGATGATGCCAAACTTGCTTATTCCCTCAATCCTGAGCTGATGATGGAAGCGTTCATTCCCGACCGCGCGGCGGCGGATCGGTTTGGGCAAACGGGTGTTCCCTGGCAAAATGTCGTGGCCTTCGTTACGCACACGCAGCCCAAAGATGCCGCCATTTTTCAGCACCTGCACGATAAGGGTACGATGGCGATCGTGGGTAGTTCCCGCACCATTGACAAAGACTACGCGGAAAAGAAAATTTCTAAAACTGAACTGAACGAAGGCTATCAGGCGATTATCGCCTCGGGCGCGGACATCATCGAGGCCGATCTGGCCATCGAGGCGGGGGAAGCTATGATGAAGAGACCAAAAAAGCAAAGTTCAAAAGATCAGTTTTTTAAAAAGAGGTAGTGAAGTGATGGGTTATTGGAAGGCGAAGTACTTTATGGCATTCTGGGCAGTATTAATAGTTTGCTTTCTTGGATTAGCACCTGCCTTCGGCGGCGAGATTGTCCGTCTGAATCCGAAAAGTCTATCCCTGCTTCCTGGCGGAAAGGAAGTGGACGGCATGGACGGCGACTGGCTCATGCGCAACGATCTGGTGGTAGCCGTGATTGGCGCGGCTTATCCCGACCGGGAGGCCAACCAAATGGTGTCGTCCATTCAGGGGGCGGTGATTGACTATACCAGCCGCCGGGCCAACAACGACCAGTTGGTGGTGTACTACCCACAAGGCGCGCGGGTGGATGTAGCCTCCGCCGATACCATCATCGTCCTGCGGGCTACCGGGGCCAGCGTTCAGTTACGGGCCATCAGGTTCCCGACTCCCGCCGAGCCGTTTACCTCCACCACGACCTACACCCTGAACGATGGCGAAGGTTTTCTGCGGGTAACGACGACCTACGAAAACAGAACCAGCCAACCCGTTTCGGTGCGTCTTTACGACCAATTGCGCTGTGACAACAAAGTGGACAACGTGGCTCCGAAGGGCGAAAGTCACTTGGCCTACCTCCAAAATGATTGGTACCACGCGGCCTATGGTGTTGCCACCATCGACCAAAAACTGTCCACTGCAGGAAAAGTGGGTCGGAAGAATCTCATCAAACTGGGCTACGAAATCCAGTACGCACAGGATTCGGTACGCCTGTCGCCGGGCCAGCAGATCACCATTTCGCGCGTCCTGCTCACCGGAACCGATGTGGCCGATTTGCAGCGACAGTACATGGCTTTCAGCGGTGAAAAGTACCCCTCATTGACGATCGCCTTGAAAAACACGGCGGGAAAATCTGTGGCGGAAGCATTTGTCACGGTTCGGGACTCGCAGGATGCAGTGCTGTCTTCTTCGCTGACCGATGCTTCCGGGCAAACCCGCTTGTACCTGCCGCCAGGGCGCTACTTTGTGGACGCCACCAAACTCGGCCACGATACTTTACGGCAAGAGGTTTCAATCCCCGGCGATAAAACGATTTCTCTGCTGGTCCAGCCCGAAACAAAAATGCAGTTTCGGGTGACCGGAGCGGATGGGAAAATGCTGCCCGTGAAAGTGGAATTTCGGGGCATCAAAGGAACGAAAAACCCGATGCTGGGCCCCGAGACCCGCAGCGATGGTGCTTTCAATTTGTTTTACAGCCATACCCAAGATTTTGCGGTGCCGCTGCCGCCGGGAAACTACCAAGTCATCGTATCGCACGGCCCGGAGTATGAGGCTGAGGTCCGGGAAATTTCGCTGGCCCGAGGAGATAATAAGTCGCTGGTAATTCGCATGAATCGACTATTTACGACGCCCAACTGGATCATCGCCGACTTGCACAACCACTCCACGGGCAGCGGCGACTCCAACGTAGGCCGCGAGGATCGGGTCATCAATTTGGCCGCCTCGGGCATCGAATTTGCCCCGGCTACTGAGCATAACCGCATCAGTAATTATACCGAGGTGATCCAGGCGTTGGGTTTTCAAAAATTCATTGCCTCGGCGGCGGGTATCGAGCTGAGCGGACGACCTGGTCCGGGCGACATCAACCACCAAATCGCCTTTCCTTTGCGTACCAAAACGGGTCGCGGCTACGGCGCTCCCAAAACGGACACGGATCCGCTGGTGCAAATGGGCCGCCTGTACCATTACGACGATGATCGCTTCAAACTCATGCAACAAAACCACCCGAACATCGGCTGGCTGTACTTCGACAAAAATCGGGACGGAGAAATAGACAAGGGCTTTGGCACCGAAAGCATTACCGACGTCATGGAAATTCGGGAAGCGCTGGCGGAGCTGCCGGAGGCGGTCAACGGTGGTAACACGGATACCCGCTCATTCCATTGGCTCCAAATGCTGAATCTGGGCTACCGGAT
>JBBSSJ010000328.1:0-4963 GCA_038242095.1 Cytophagales bacterium | reverse complement strand
TTCTTTCTTCAACAGTTGGAGGGCCTCCAGTTTCTCAGAGAGGCTCCACGTTCTTTGATGCTTGTCCATAATACCGTAAATTTAAAACTTAGTTTACGGAAATTATGTCCAGTTAATTAGGGGGTTGAGAAGATACTTACCGGACTAATTCCCGTCATATTACTTCTAGGTTGTAATCGTATTCAGGACGAGCCACAGGCTAATCCCATCATACCAGCCATTTTGGCCACCATTCCTCAGAAATTATCAGCTACTGATCCATCATTGGTAGACAGACCAAAATTTGGAGATTTCACTACCATTCGTCAAGCACCCTACGGGCTTCCTCCCAAGCGAACTGATCAGATTCGGTTACAAAGAATTTTGCTTAACGGGCGCCTTAGCATTGAGTATATTTATGATGCTCATGACCGATTGACTGAAAAGAAAAATTACTACCACGACGGACACATTTATGAATCTACCCGGTTTAGCTATCAACCGACCGGCACGATTCGGGTAGAACACTGGCCTAATAAAAATGTTGTTAGTGGTGAAGGTTATCCACCCAACAACGATTTGATCTTAAATGCCTTTACCAACATTTACCAACACAAGTTCGGGCGCTGAGTTATTCAAAACAACTCAGAGAGGTCCTAATAATTTCAATACTAACTACCCTCAGGAATACCGCCTCGGGTTCGATTCGTTAGGGCAGCTTGTTTGGATTGAGCAGCCAAATCCACATGGTTTGAGTGGAGACTATACCTCATACATTCGTGACCAGCAAGGAAACGCTATTCAAATTAAATTCGTGTGGTTGGTTCAAACTGATCAAAATTTTACGACCCTTTATCAATATGATCAGCGAAAAAACCCTTATCATACCACCGGTGATTTAACGGATGATCGAGCGATCAACCCTAACAATATACTGTTAGAAGAATCGAGCAGTGGTAACGGTTGGAAAACCTCCTACAGCTACCAATACAGGTCTGACGGATACCCCAGTAAAGTAAGCTATCCTGTTCCGCTACTGGGCGTAGTTACACTGGAATTTGTTTATAACAAATAGGCTGTTATTGATGAATTTGATCCAATACGGCAGAGCTATCTGCGTAATGCATTGTATTTTTCAAAGGAAATGCATTCTAAATATTTACAATGGAAAATAGCCAAAGCCTCTCAACGTAAAGTTAGCTGTTGAACACTTCCTCAAAAACTACAACGCGCTTCCTCATCGATGATACCTGTGGTCACAGTCTGCATGGAAATTTGTTGATCAATGCCCTGGTGCCTGAAAGTCAGGAACTACTTTCCTTTAAAAAGACTACTTCATCGCCTCCCTTGTCCGCAGGTACCCTACCAAATTCAACACCTCCTGATCGGACAGCGGCTCTAAAAGGCCCGTCGGCATCATGGAGGCGGGCGTCACTTCCCGGGACTGGATATCGGACTTGTTGATCGTCACGGCGTCCTGCCCCACCACGCGGAGCGTAAGCTGACGGTCGGTCTCCTTGGCCACGTTGCCCACGTGCGTACGGCCGTCGCGGGTCGTGACGACCACCATCTTGTAATCATCCTGAATTTCGCCGCTGGGATCGAGGATATTGCCCAGTAGATAATCCACGTTCGCGCGGTTGGAACCCGTCAAGTCGGGGCCCAGGGTACCCCCCTGGCCGTACATCGTGTGGCAGGGCCCGCAGGTGTTGGTGAAAATGAGTTTTCCTTTGTGGGCGTCGGCGGTAGCGAGGGATTTCTCGGTGAGCAAAGCGCGGTATTTGGTGTAGGCCTTGTCATCAAAAGCGATGTGGTCGATGGGCCCCCACACTTCCACAAAGCCACTGCCCACCACCCGGCGGAGTTGCCGGGCGGCGTAGGCCGGGACATCTTTTTTGGGTAGGGTACCCTTGGCCAGCGCCTGCGTCAGCAGCCAGCCGTACTTCGGGCGCGAAGCCAGCGTCTGGATGGCCTCGGCCTTTTCGAGATTGTTCAGCGTAGGGTAACTGTCCAGGATAAGTTTGCCCAGCGCCTCGTTGTCGTAGCTGGCGATGGCCCGGATGGCGTCCTGGCGCAGGGCAGCTTCGTCCAGCAGGGCAGGCAGCACTTTTACCAGTTCGGGGCGTTGGCGCAGGCTCAGCATTTGGACCGCAGCGCGGCGTTGTGCGAGGGGGGCGTCCTTGTCCTTCAGCGCCATCAGTTGATTTTTGGCCGCTTCGGTATCGCCAAAGTGTTGGTTCAGCTCCTCGGCGATGGTGGCCGCCAGACCGGGCTTGCGCTTCAATTGTGTGTACACACCTTTCCAATTAGGGGGGGGTACCATGTCGTACCGCCCGTCGAGCGCATCGCGCATGCCTTCCAGCAGACTGCGCCGGGCAGGGAAGTTCCCGATCGTGGCCACCACTTTGTCCGTCTGATCGGCATCCACCAGGCGGCGGGCGATGAACTGCGACACCATCGGGATGCGGCTGGTAGCGGCCAGATTCAGCGCTTTGGTCGGATTGCCAGCCACCATCGGTTCCAGCCCGTACCAGATCATCTTGGGGAGGTTGTGGTCTTCGGCATCTTCGGCGTGAGTAGCCAGCCCCTCGGTAATGCGCCAGCGGGAAGGAAAGTCGAGCCGTTGTAGGGCCGCGGCCAAGTAGAGCCGCACGACGGGCGATGGGTCGGTTTGGGCCATTTTGGCAAAAGTCGTCACCACCTCTGCCGTGGGTTGGCCGTCCTCGCACAAGAACTGAATGGCCCAGGCGCGTACGTGGACGTCGGGGTCGGTCAGGGCTTTGGTCAGGTCGCTTTTATCAAGGCCATTGGTAATCTGCAACGTCCACATCGCCCGCAGCCGCCAGTCGGCATTCTTACTGGTTTTGTAGATCGTTTGCAGCGAAGGTACGGTAGAGGACGCTAATTTTTTCTGGTAGGCCCGGTTTTGCAAAATCACCCGCGCCCGCCGCGCGTGCCACTCGCTGGGACTGGTTTGTAGGTTCACGAGTTGCTGATCCGTCATTTTGGCTAAATCCGCGTAGCGGCCTTCCCAATCTTTGGCATTGGTTACCTTCGGCATGATGCGGAAAATCCGTCCGGTTTCTTTGTTCAGGACGTCCGAGCCGCAAATGTCGGCGTCGTGCCAGTCAAGGACGTACAGCCCGCCTTCGGGGCCTACCTCCATGCTGAACCCGACCCACTGGGCGTTGTTGGCCATCATGAAGTCGTCGCCGTGGGGGGCGGTAAAGCCCGAACCTTTGGGGATGAGCTGATCCGAAAGCACCCCGTGCTCGTGAATATTGGCCATGAACATCCGCCCCCGCTCTTCCTCGGGAAACGCATCCGACTGGTAGATGCGCGCCCCGCCGTGCGCCGAACGGTGGCTGTGGTCGGCGATGGTCTTGATGTCGTTATAAACGTAGGGATTGAAGTGCTGCCCGCCCTGCCGGTGGTAAATCCCGCCCGGAATGACGTACCACAAATGCGGAATTACGCAGGCGGTGATGAGCAGCTGCCCCTTGGCGTCGTAGTCGATGCCCCAGGGATTGCTGAATCCGTGGGCTACGACCTCAAATTTCTTCTTCGTGGGATGGTAGCGCCACACGCCGCCGTTGATGTCGGTACCTTCGGCTTCCAGCAGATTTTCGGGGAACGTATCGTTGTGCCCGTAAATCTTCCCTTTTCCCTTCGGCTTACGAATTTTAGAAGGCGTTGCGAAACCCTGCGTGCCGTACAGCCAGCCGTCGGGACCCCAGTGAAAACTATTCAGTGTTTCATGGCGGTCGCGAATACCCCAGCCCGTGAGCAGTACCTCGATGTCTTCCACGTCGGCCTTATCGTCGTTATTTTTGTCCGGCACAAAAAGCAGGTTCGGCGGTGCGCCCACAAAGACGCCGTCGAAGCCCACGGCCAAAGCCGCCGGAAAGGCGATACCTTCCATGAACACTTTCCGGCTGTCGGCTTTGCCGTCGTGGTCGGTGTCTTCCAGAATCACGATGCGGCTATCACCCGAATTGGAAAAACCCTTGCCCCGGTTCTCGTAGTCGCGGTTTTCGGCCACCCACAGGCGGCCCCGGTCGTCCCAGCAGAAGGCCATGGGCTGTGTCACCATGGGTTCGGCGGCCCAGGCGTTTACCTGGTACCCCTCTTTGATGGTCATGGCGGCCACGGCTTCGTCGGCGGTCAGGAACTTGGCATCGCGCCCTTCCTTGCGGGCAATGTCCCAGAGGGCGGCGGTGTTGTAGGTGCCTGTACTGCCCGCAAATTCACCAAAGGCTTTGTTCAGTTCCAGGTCGTTCAATTCCCCGGTATAGACGTAGAGCTGGTACTTAATGGTCTCGGAAAGCCCCTTTTTAATGGTCCAGTCGGCCAGTCGCGCCTTGGCAGGGCCGATGCCCAGTTGATTGTCCACGCGCCAGTAGTTGGGGTATCCCTTGTTGGTCGGATGCTCGAACACCGCAATGTGCACCAGGTCTTCGCGGCCTTCCACCTGCAAGCCCACGTCGGTCCACATGGCGCGCTGGCCTTCGGCCTTTTCGTTGCGCTGCCGGGCTGCGTTGATGACTTCCCCCTTCATGCCTTCTTTCCAGGGCATCCGCACGAACAGCCCGCCGTAGTCGTACTTGCCGATGGTCACGTCAGTTTGGGCCTCGCCAGTCCATTCCAGGTCGAGCAGGTACTTGCCGTCTTCTACGGTCATCGCCCAATTTTGGGTTTCGGTCAGCACGGCGGCACCCGTGGAGTCCAGCAGGTCGTAAACGGTCTGCCATTTCACCTGCTCGCCTTCGGCTACCAGCACCGTGGCTGATTTTTTGCGCCAGTAGTTGTCGGCGGGATGGTGAAAATAATCGCGGCCGTTGACGCGGGTGAAGCCCCAGTAAATGCCCGTTTGGTGTTTGTGGTGACCGGGACTGTACTCGGTGAGCAAGCCCTTGCCATCGGGCGCCACGAGGGGGTGGAGGTAGGGCCGGAAATCAGCCTTGGCTACCTGGGTGAGGATCGG
>JBBSSJ010000327.1:0-5007 GCA_038242095.1 Cytophagales bacterium | reverse complement strand
GTAGTCGGCCAAACCTACCTCGACACGACTTGGATGCAGGGTAACTTGAAACTGTACGAGCCCGTCCAGCCTGTGGGTGAGAAAGCGGTCGACACCCTTTCGGGACTGGGCATGCGGTACAACGTGCACTTCAATGAGATCGAGATTCTGCTCGATACCCACCGTGAT
The DNA here is from genome assembly GCA_038242095.1 of Cytophagales bacterium. Taxonomy (GTDB): domain Bacteria; phylum Bacteroidota; class Bacteroidia; order Cytophagales; family Spirosomataceae; genus Persicitalea. The sequence continues at coordinate 4,839 of JBBSSJ010000327.1, read as the reverse complement.
ACCCGCGCCGTGCGGGGTGATCGCATCGCCTCATTTTCGTTGGAAGAGAAGGGCAAAAAGCCCGTCTATTTTGTCAATACTAAAGGCTATGAATCAGATAAGGCACCCGCGGGTTTCTACGAAGTATTGGTCCCCGGCCGGGTGACGCTGGCGGCCCACCATCGTACCGTCGTCCGTAAACCAAACTACAACGCTGCCTTCGAGGTAGGCAGCAAGGACACCAAGATTCTGCCGGAAGAGGATTTTTACGCCTTGAAAAACGGCAAAGCCGAAAAACTAAAACTCTCAAAAAAATCCTTGCTTGAACTCATGGACGACAAATCCAAAGAAATGGGTACCTTCATGAAGGCCAATGACCTCGACCTCAAAAGCCGGAGCAATCTGGTGAGGTTATTTGAAGTTTATAATAGCTATTAGGTGATAGGTTGTTAGGCGCTGAGTTATTAGCTACCGTCAGACTGAGCGTACGGGGCGCGCGCGGCATACCGACCAGGCGGTCGAAGTCCGTTATTATGTTAGGATATTGATTCAAAAACTTTTCACTTTTACTACCACCCCCTTTCCCTTTCCCTTTCCCCATGACAAACAAATCTACCTTCAAAAAATCATGGCGTATCACGCTGCTAGCAGGTTTGGCGCTGATGATCGCAGTACCCGCCGCGATGGCACAAAGCAAGGAATTTCCGGTAGTCAAGAACGGCGGCGGCGTGTTCCCCGTGCCCGAAGCCACGCCCGTGGCCGACCCTAGAATGGCCTACAAGATTGTCGGGGACCTCATGGTCGGGCCCGAAAAGCCGGAAGAACTCAACCCCGGTCTCGATCGCGTGGCGCGGCTTTTCAACGCCTACGCCGAAGCGGGAATCAAACCCGAGAAGATCGACATGGTCGTGGTGGTTCATTTCAAGGGAACGCCGCTTATCCTGAGCGACGCGGCCTACCAGAAGGCTTTTGGCGTCTCGAACCCCAACACGGCGTTGATCGACGAATTAGCCGCTAAGGGGGTGAAGTTCTTCGTCTGCGGGCAGTCGCTCCGCATGCGCGGCTACACCGACACCCCCCGCAACCCCAATATCAAAGTGACGGAAGCCGCCCTGGTCGCGACTACGACCTTCCAATTAAAGGGCTACGCTATGCTGAGCATGCCCTGAGGGAGAATTATTTTCAACAAAAGGGTCTTGATTATCAGAATCGTAACCTAATTGACAAAATTAATTCTCAAAGATGCTTGCGTAGTAGGTTTCGTCCCCCTACTTTTGCCCCACGTTAAATCGGAAACAACGACAAGACGTAAGCATTTAATTACCTGGTTCGGTAGTTCAGTTGGTTAGAATACCTGCCTGTCACGCAGGGGGTCGCGGGTTCGAGTCCCGTCCGGACCGCAAGAAGGCATCTCATTTGTGAGGTGCTTTTTGCGTTTAAGACCACGGTACTCCTTCCATTTAAATTCTCCTCCCTTTCCCGACCAATGATCTGACCAAAATTTTTCAGCATCCGACCAAAAGCCAGGGACGACATCTCCTTTAAGCTGAAAGCATCGAAAACGGACAGATCTGGACCCACTCCCATTTTTCGTAAATTTATTTACAAAGGTTGGACAATTATTTAACCGTGTTTCCCTGTTGAGCATGAGTGAGGAGGTTTACGGGTTCAGAACGACTAGTCTTTTCTCCCGAGATTTTCTCAAAGCCTGCCTCCTTCATGGCGTCGGTTTGGCGCGTGAAATTCTGGTCTTCAGTCGAGACTCTTGCGTAGCCAATATTAATTTTTCAGAAAAAGGTCTTTTAAAAAGTCAGAGTATTGAGCGGTTGCGGAGAATTTGCTAAAATACCGTTCAATAAATTTTTGAGTAGTATTTCATTGCATGATGACTCTACACAATAAATGGTTTCTGCTCGGTATTAGAACTTAAACCCAGTTCATTATGACCTCCGTAAACCTGATTAAGTACGCCAAAACTAATGAAGCCCAAATATTTGGCTTCGACCCAGCCACTCGTGGCCGCAAGAACCGCGCCGTTAACCGGGTACTGATGGGTACCTATCTAAGAATCACACATGAGGATGGCGATCATTATTTCGCCGTTACGGCGGGGCCGGATGGTTGGATTCATAAGGAAGACACGAGCGATGATATGGGACTTAAAGTGTTCTTCCTGGATGTTGGCCAGGGGGATGGATCGTTGCTGGAAATTGGCAACTCCCGTATACTAATCGACGGTGGACCGGGGGCCAACATGAAAAACTATCTGACGGCCTGGCAGTACAAATACCTGTTACAAGATAACAAGAAGGTTCACATCGATGCAGTGTACATCAGCCATTTTGATTCTGACCACTATTCCGGGCTTATCGAGTTGCTGGAAAACGTGAATTTTACTTTCGGCACTGTTTACCACAATGGGATTGGCAAGTTCGTCGGCACGGGTAGGCTACCCAAATATGACACTGCCCTGGGCGAAACCCGCAAGGAGGGCCGGAAGAAGTTCCTTAAAACCTGCTTCGACACTCTGGATGACCTGCTCGTGTTGCAACAGGAGGGTTCCTTACAGAACGAATTCACGAAATTTATCTTTGCGCTGAAAAACGCCCGCGACCAGAGGCGTCTGCAAAACGTGCAGCGGCTCCGCCGGGGCGACTTGATCCCCGACACCCAGGTAGAAGGAAAACCCTTCCAGATTCAGGTACTGGGACCGATCTGCACTAACCTGGATGACTTCCCGTATTTCAAGGACGAATCGCACACCGTAAACGGCCACAGCTTGGTTCTCAAAATTAAATTTGGGACTTGTACGCTGTTGTTCGGGGGTGACCTGAATACGGATTCTGAGGAACACCTATTGGCCGCGTATAAGGATCAGCCTAACCTTTTGGAAGTGGACGTGGCCAAAAGCTGCCACCACGGCGCTTCCGAATTTTCGGTTCCGTTTATGGCCGCCGTTAATCCTTACGCCACGGTAATCTCATCGGGCGACAACGAAACCTATTCCCATCCGCGCGCGGACGCCATTGGCTGCGCGGGCCGATATAGTAAGGGCGAGCGTCCGCTGGTATTCTCAACCGAACTGGCCCGGTCGGTTTCAAAGGAAAAGATCATCTTCGGCATGATCAATTTGCGCTGTGACGGGCAGTCCATCTACATGGCGCAGATGAAGGAAGCCAATATTCCAGCGGACATTTGGGATTCGTATCAAGTGAAATAAACGCATGTCAGTCAGGACAAAATTAATGCTTTTGCAGTTGCGGGAACGCGCTCCAATATTATACACTCCCCTAAAAACTCAACGTCAACTGCTTCCCTTCAAACCCTTCCGAATCTTCCAGATTAGACAGCGAAGCACCCAGTAGCCGCACCGGCAAGGGCATTGGAAAGTTCTCTTCCAGCAGTTCTAACGCCAGGCTATCAAATACTTTGCGCTCTCGGATGGGCAGCACAGACGAGCGGCTGCGGGTCATGATCTGGAAATCATTCAGCTTAATCTTGACGGTGACTGTGCGGCCAAAAATGTTGGTGCGGGCGCACCACTGCCATACATCGTCCAGCAAGGGAATTAATCCAGCCTGCATTTCAGCCAAGGTGTCCAGATCCTCGGAGAAAGTATTCTCCGAGCCGACCGATTTTCGGATGCGGTCGGCCTCGACGGGACGTTCATCCACGGCGCGGGCGATGCGGTAGTAGTGCCCCCCGGCTTTGCCGAAGTGCTGCCGCAGAAAAGCCTCGGTTTGCTGCCGCAGATCGAGGCCATTGCGAATGCCAAGATCGTGCATTTTCTGGGTCGTAACGCGGCCGATACCGTGGAATCGTTCGATGGGCAGCGCGGCGACAAAGGCTTCGCCGTCCTCGGGTTTGATGACGTAAAAGCCGTTGGGTTTACGGTAGTCGGAGGCGAGTTTAGCCAGGAATTTATTGTAGGAAACGCCCGCCGAGGCCGTTAACTGGGTACTCTGTTCAATTTTTTGCCGGATTTCGTTAGCAATGAGCGTCGCCGAGGGTATACTTTTCAGATTTTCCGTCACGTCGAGGTAGGCCTCATCGAGCGAGAGCGGCTCGATGAGTGGCGTGTACTCGGCGAAGATGGCGCGGATCTGGGCCGAGACCTGCTTGTAAACATCGAAGCGGGTCTTGACAAAGACGAGTTGCGGACATTTCTGCCGGGCCACCCGCGACGACATGGCCGAGCGGACGCCAAATTTGCGGGCTTCGTAGCTGGCCGCAGCCACCACGCCCCGGTCCCCACCGCCGCCTACCGCCACGGGCTTGCCGCGCAACTCGGGGTGGTCACGCTGCTCGACGGAGGCGTAGAAGGCATCCATATCGATGTGGATAATCTTGCGCAGGGGATTACAGTCCTTTTCGTTCCAGCAGTTGAATCATATTACCCTCACCGTCCCGGGCTGACCGCACCCAACCGCCGCCGATGGCAGGGATCTTTTCGCTGGCCCATTCGATGCCTTTTGCTTCAAGTAGGGAGATCGCTTTATCCAGGTCGGCCACGCGCAGTGCCAGATGCGACCAGCCGGGCGTCCAAGTCGTGCGGTCGGGACGCGGGCTAGCATCGATCGGCATTACTTCCAAGAGTGAACCGTCGGGGGATTTAAGCATCCAGACGAAATCGGTCACCGCTCGGTCCGGCGGGCCGGCGCCTTCCTGCCGAAACCAACGCTCGTAGCCCAGGAAGTCGCAGTACCAGGCACTCAGTTGCTCAACATCGTGCGCCGCTACAGCGGGATGATCAATGCCCAGGAAGCTTATTTTTTCAATATTTCCCATAATTTTTCAGCGCACCTCCGACCTAATTCCCGCGCCGAGGCGGTGTCGAAATGTAGCAAGTTCTTAGCTGGT
>JBBSSJ010000326.1:0-5007 GCA_038242095.1 Cytophagales bacterium | reverse complement strand
ATTTTTGCGATAAGTTGCCCTTTCGTCACTGTCGCGCCCTCGCGCAGGTTGAGTTTGATGAGGCGTCCGGCCATCTCGGCTTTCAGCTCCACCTCCTCGTTGGGTACCACCGTACCGGAGGCATAAAGGATGTTATCCATTCTTTCCATTTTGGCCAGATAGACCTCCACCGGAACGAGCCCGCCGCCGCCTTTCCCCCCTTTCGCCGCGCCTGCCCCACTTTTTTCCTTGCCCCCTTTTTCGTCGTCAGATGCGGGGAACAGAAACAGTTTCCCCAGAATAAGCGCCAGGATAATTCCCCCTAAAATCAGAATGGGTCGCATGAAATCTTTTAGATAGCTTGAAAACTAATAAAACTTCCTATTGTACAAATATTACTTATCACAGGAATCATCTCCGCCAAAGTAGCACGGATAATATCATAATCAACGGTAAAGCCAGCAAAAGAAAGATTGTTTACCTACCTATCCACAAAAATACTTTCCGAATATTCTGATCGGATTATTCTGGTCTTCTCCCGTACAAACTATGCATAGTCCAAACCGTTGTATCAGATGCATGAATACGAATCGAACAAAAAAAGCGGAACAACCCGTGGCTGTCCCGCTCTTCTTTTCCTCAAAATTATGCTAATAATCTATCTCATTATCCTCGGCGGGGGCCATCTCGGCGACCTCGGCGGCGCGCGGGGCGTGAGTCTCGCGGCGTTTGTTCTTGAATTTTTTCACCTGAATTTTTAGCGTCTCGACCGCCAGATCGGTGGCTTCCTCGAATGTGGAGCCCTGTTCCCTGACGAACATCGTACCGCCGGGAACGAACAATTTCACTTCCAGTAGCTTGGTATGGACCTTGCTGGTTTCGTTACCATTTAACTTAAGAAAAACTTCTCCACTGGTAATACGGTCGTAAAACGTATCGAGCTTATCCAGTTTTTGCTGGATAAAGGCGAGCAAACTAGCGTCGGCGTCGAAGTGGATGGCTTGCATCTGCAATTTCATAAGCACATTAGTTAAGAGTGGAACATGATTGTTGTCCCGATCCCTACCGGTTTGGGCCGGTGGGGGACCGGGCAATAAATCAAGGTAATTTTCGCGACAATGTCAAGCGACTACCCCAGTATTTTAAAAATAAGAAACCGCTTACGCTCAATTTATCCGACTTCTTCCAGCAAAGAACTGAACGAAAGGTAGCGCTCCTTGTAGCGGCCGTGGTGTTTTTGGTAAAATACTTCCTGATGGTCGTTTTGGTAAGCAAGGTATTCTTGCATGCCCGGAAACGTAAACTGTATTGAATACGTCACGCCCTCGTTGTCGATTTCAGTCAGCAGCCGAAGCATTTTGCTGTCAACGGGCAGGCCGGTGGCCAGCATGTCGGGAATGTAGACGCTTTGCATCCATTGCAGCCAATCCTGCTCGGCGAGGCGGCTAACATTGTAGGTGGTGTTGGATAAAATCATAATCTGAGGCTGTAGGCTTTAGACTGTAAGCTTTAGGCTTTTTTAAATTCAAATTGTAAAATGGAAATATAGGGAAATGACACCAACATTTCGCTTCAGACGCCTACTCTTCAATATTTTCAACTTTCACCTTTCAACTTTCAACTCCCGAAGGGCTACCTTTGCCCCTTTCCCAACCAAACCGCTAACAAACCTATGAACGGACTTATCCATGCCCACTCGGGTCTTCGCTATGTCGTACTGGGGCTGCTGATTGCCGCCTTATTCGTGTCCTACACCAATTGGCAGCGCAACGACCCCAACGATAACAAGCTATATACGTATGCCCTCATTTCGGTCCACATTCAGCTATTGCTTGGCTTGGTGCTTTACTTCATTAGTCCGTTGGTAGATTTCAGCCAAATGGGCGAAAAAATTTACCGCTTTTATTCTGCAGAGCATGTCGCGATGATGGTGGTAGCCATCGGACTCATCACTTTTGGCCGGGTGCGCTCGCGTAAAGTGGCGGGGGCCTTGCGCCACCGCACCATCCTTTTTTATTACGGAATGGGCTTTATCATTATCATGGCCGCTATTCCCTGGCCGTTCCGCAATCTGGGCGCAGGCTGGTTCTGAGGCTCAGGCGGCATCATTAAGCAAGTATTTCAGGCGGAATTTTTCCTTTACATTTCAAAGGAAAAATTCCGTTTTTTTGTAAAAGACATATGAAGAATAAAGTACGCTTGCTCTTGGCCGGTGCCGTTTTTGGCGGCGCGTTTCTCTTCAATTTTATCCAAAATCTTCCCCTCGCCACTTCCGAATGGCGCGAGTATCTGGGCGGTCCCGACCGCGCGCACTTCTCGCCTTTGCAGCAAATCAATGTGGAGAACGTCAAGGATCTGAAGATGGCCTGGGAGTACCACACCAAAGACACGACGGGCGAAATCCAATGCAATCCCATCGTGGTAGATGGGGTCCTGTACGCTACTACGGCCTCGGTGAGTGCCTTCGCGCTGGATGCCGCCACGGGCGAGCAGCGCTGGCGTTTCGCCGATGTGCGGGAGAAACCAACGGTCAAAGCAAGCCGGGGCGTCGCCTATTGGGCCGATGGCGACGACAAACGCATCCTGTACACCGCCGGACCCTGGCTGTACGCGCTTGATGCCCAAACGGGCAAGATGATCACATCATTCGGTGACAGCGGGCATATCAGCCTGCGGTTGGGCTTACCCGAAATCGCTCAAAATAAATTCATCAGTTCCAATACGCCCGGCACCATTTACAAAGATCTGATCGTGATGCCCGTTAGCCTTTCCGAAGGGCCGGACGCCGCGCCGGGCCACGTACGGGCATTCAACGTCCGCACCGGCAAGCTGGCCTGGACATTCCGCACGATTCCGCATCCCGGCGAGGCGGGTTACGAAACCTGGGGCAAGGAGAATTGGAAGAATACCGATGTCGGGGCGGCCAACAACTGGGCGGGCATGGCCATCGACCGCGAGCGCGGCATTATTTATGTCCCCACAGGCTCGGCAGGCTACGATTTTTACGGCGGCAACCGCCCCGGTCAGAATCTCTACGCCAATTGTCTGCTAGCGCTGGACGCCGCGACGGGAAAGCGGAAGTGGCATTTTCAGTTTGTTCACCACGACGTCTGGGACCGGGATTTGCCCTCGCCGCCAACGCTGGTGCAAATCAACCGGAACGGCAAACGCATCGACGCTGTGGCCCAGATCACCAAGTCGGGTTTCGTATTCGTGTTCGACCGCGTGACGGGCGAATCCCTCTTTCCCATTGAGGAACGGCCCGTGCCGACCAACGGCCTACCGGGTGAAAAGCCCTGGCCCACCCAACCCCTGCCCACGATGCCCGCGCCGTTCTCGCGCCAAACCATCGGTCCCAACGACCTTAATCCTTACGCCAAAGACAAGGACCAATTGAAGGTACGGCTGGCCAAGATGCGCCACAAGGATCAGTTTGAACTACCGAGTCAGGAAGGTACCTTGATATTCCCCGGCTTCGACGGTGGTGGCGAGTGGGGTGGCCCGGCCTACGACCCGGAGACGGGCATGCTTTACATCAATTCCAACGAGATGGCCTGGGAAATGAAGATGCTGACCACGCCCAAAGCCGACGACCTCGCCGGACTCACGCAAGGCCAAAAAGTCTATAAAATCAACTGCTCCGGCTGCCATGGTACGGAGCGTCAGGGCAATCCCGCCAGTGGCTACCCTTCGCTGGTGGAGGTCGGCGCGCGGCGCGATCACGCTTTTGTAAACACCATTGTCAAGAACGGCAAAGGCATGATGCCCGGCTTTTCGTATTTGAAGGACGACGAACGCCGCGCCCTGCTGGCGTTTTTGTTCAACGAAGAGAAGCAGGAAGCGGTCGACACCAAAACGACCACCTTCCCGCTGCCTTACCGCATGAAAGGCTACGACAAGTTCCTGACCGAAGACGGCTACCCGGCCATTAGCCCGCCCTGGGGCCAACTCAGCGCCCTAAACCTTAACACGGGCGAATACGCGTGGAAAATCGTCCTCGGCGAATTTAAGGAACTCACCGCCCGGGGCATCCCGCCCACGGGCACCGAAAACTACGGCGGGCCAGTCGTCACGGCCGGAGGTGTGTTGTTCATTGCCGCCACCAAAGATGGCATGTTCCGCGCCTTCGACAAGCGCACGGGCAAGGTACTCTTCCAAACCGAACTACCCGCCGCGGGCTTCGCCACGCCCTCGGTGTACGAAGCAAATGGCAAACAATACGTCGTTATCGCCTGCGGCGGCACCAAGCTGGGAACAAAGAAGGGAGATAGTTACGTGGCGTTTGCATTGGAGTAGTTACGAACGGTCGGCAGTGGGGAGAATGAATGGAAAATTAATTTCAAGCCGAGGAAAACCAGTTTTTAAATGGCAATCAGCCACAAGGTTCTTTCGTTAAAGCCAGACCAGAAGTAACCTCGCCAATTTTAGGACCTATGAAAAACTTGATTTTTGCCACCTTACTGTTGACCGCGTTTATTTTTGCCCAATCTACTAAGGCTCAGACCCGTCTAGGGATAGTTGCGGGTCTCAACGCTTCAAATGTCAAGTTTGAGTCTAGTTCCAACTACGACCCATTGCTGGGTTATCAGGGCGGTTTGGTAGCTAACATTAGCCTAACCTCAAAATTCTCGATTCGGCCCTCTCTACTTTACTCTAAAAAAGGATTTAACGATGAACTTGAATTTCGCAACGATCAGGGTACGTTGCCAGGGCGGAGCAACGTCAATTTTCGGCTAAATTATATTGAGCTACTTATACTTGTTCTGTACAAAGTGAGCCTGGGTAAAAAATGTAAAATTTTTGGTGGCTTGGGACCCTACGCGGCGGCGGGGATCAACGGCAAGGCTAATTTGGATTTGAATCCTACAAATCGTCCTCAAAAAATCATGTTTGGATTCGGAAAAAACCGTGAACAGGAGGCTTATAACCGGATGGATTACTGTTTAGCCGCAGCGATCGGTCTGGATATGAAACAAGTCTTTCTGGCGGTTAACTACAGCCACGGACTGACGCCGATCAGCCCCAACT
>JBBSSJ010000325.1:0-5013 GCA_038242095.1 Cytophagales bacterium | reverse complement strand
GCATACGCCCGGCCACACGATGGAATCTACCTGCTATCTTTTGCTGGATGAAAATGGCAAAGAAACGGCGCTTTTCAGCGGGGATACGCTCTTCATCGGCGATGTGGGTCGTCCCGATCTGGCCCAAAAAAGCGACTTGACAACCGAAGATCTGGCGGGACATCTATACGATAGTCTGCGCGACAAGGTCATGCCACTGCCCGACGACCTCATTGTGTACCCAGCCCACGGCGCGGGTTCGGCTTGTGGCAAGAACATGAGTAAGGAAACTTCCGACACGTTGGGCAACCAGAAGCTGTTTAATTACGCGCTCCGGGCCGACATGAGCAAGCAAGAATTCATCAAGGAAGTTACCGACGGACTGGAAGAGCCGCCCCAGTATTTTCCCCAGAATGTCCAAATGAACAAAGAAGGCTACGACCGCATCGACGACGTACTCGAGCGCGGCGTACAGGCCCTAAGTCCGGCGGCCTTTGAAGTGGCGGCCAACGAATCGGGGGCTTTGATTCTCGATACCCGGGCGGCGGCTGAGTTTGCCCAAGGCTTTATTCCCAACGTCATCAATATCGGCATCGACGGTAGTTTTGCGCCCTGGGTGGGGGCCTTGATTCCCGATTTGAAGCAGAACCTGCTGCTCGTGACCGAGCCGGGCCGAGAGAAAGAAGTGGTTACGCGCCTGGCGCGGGTGGGTTATGATTACACGATCGGCTACCTGGACGGTGGCTTTTCTGCCTGGCAACAAGCGGGTAAAGAAACGGATGCCGTGCAGTCGATCACGCCGAAAGATTTCGCAAAGAAATTCAAAAATCAGGACTTGACCGTAATCGACGTCCGCAAGCCCGGCGAGTACGAAAGCGGCCATGTGCAAGATTCCAAAAATCTGCCGCTCGATAATATCAGCGAGCGCATGGCCGAGTATCCCAGAGACGGACCGATGTACCTGCACTGCGCGGGCGGCTATCGTTCCATGATCGCCTCCTCCATCCTGAAATCGCGCGGTTTCGACAACGTCATTAACATCGAAGGTGGCTACGCGGCGATGACCAAAGCGGGCGTGCCCGTCAGCGGTGAAGAATCAGCCGCTTGATTAGGTTGTTAGGTTACAGGCAACTGACTACAAGTGTTTTAATTATTCAAAACTTTCAACTTTCCATTGTCAACTTTCAACTTAACTGGTCCCTGGCCGTGGTACATAGCCGGGCCGCTCATTGGTCTGACCGTACCCGCGTTGCTGCTTTTGGGCAATAAATCTTTCGGCATCTCTTCCTCGTTGCGTCATATGTGCGCCGCTGTCGTGCCCGCTAATATTTCTTTTTTCAAGTATGATTGGAAAAAAGAATCCTGGAATCTGGCCTTCGTGCTGGGCATTCTGATTGGCGGCTTCCTCGCCACGCAATTTCTAGCCGATCCTGACGCCATTGTTATTGCTCCGGCTACGCAACGTTCGCTGGCCGCACTGGGCATCACCGATTTCTCGGGATTGATGCCCGCCGACTTATTCCCGGTAGATAATATTTTCAACCTCAAAGGTTTGGTTTTCTTTGTCTTTGGTGGCTTTCTCGTCGGCTTCGGCACCCGCTACGCGGGCGGTTGCACCTCGGGCCACGCCATCATGGGACTGGCCAATTTGCAATGGCCCTCATTGGTAGCAACGATCTGTTTTATGATCGGCGGCTTTGTGGGGACTTTGGTATTATTGCCGTGGGTAATGGGGTTGGTGAGTTAAAAACAGAAGATATTCTATGAAAGTCAATCAAGAAAATACTGCGGATAACTTGTTGGTTCTCAATCCAGCACTAGACCAAGAGCCTGATATACAGAATGAACAGCGGAACCCTGAGCGCCTGGCTAGCTTGGGCAAGTACCTGATCGTAGGTGTATTGTTCGGGATTGTCTTCGTGAAGGCGGAGATCATTTCCTGGTTCAGAATTCAGGAAATGTTTCGGCTGGATTCGTTCCACATGTACGGCGTCATTGGCTCGGCCGTAGTCGTGGGAATGCTGTCGGTTCTTTTAATTAAAAAATTAAACATCAAAACCCTCTCGGGTGAGGAAGTCAGGATCGCGCCCAAGTCTTTCAATCAGGGCCAAATCTACGGCGGCATGCTTTTTGGCCTGGGCTGGGCGCTAACGGGCGCTTGCCCTGGTCCGCTTTACGCCCAAATCGGCAGCGGCTTTTTGGTCGTCATCATCACGCTTTTGAGCGCGATTTTGGGTACCTGGACGTACGGAGCACTGCGAAACAAGTTACCGCACTGACCACGGAACAACGCTGACAGCGTTTAAAATGCTGTCAGCGTTTAACTGCCAGCAAATACGCCTGCTCATCCCCCAGCGCGAAAGGCTCACCATCCAGACTGCCAAAGGTCTCCAGCACCGTAAAGCCCGCGCTCTCCAGCATCGCCGACAGCTCGGCCAGCGTATAAACATGTTGCTCGATTTCGTGAGTGACTTGCTCCTGCCCTCGAACATAAGTGAGTTCTGCGTGGATGACGCCTTCGTGGGCGTCGTACCGATTACGCGCCATATACTTGATGTCGTCACCCACGGGCATCCAACTGTATTCCTGAAAATGCGGCATCACGCTTTCGGCCAGAAGCTGCGTATGCGCTGCGAAGCGTCCGCCGGGCTGGAGTTGATCGGCGATTTTTTGTAGGAATTGCTTCATCGCTGTACGGTCGAAAAAGCTGAAACTATTGCCAAAGCAGTAAGCCGCGTCATAAGTTTTTTTGGGTAATTCCATTGCCAGAAAATCCCCTTTCAGTATTTGTATTTCTGAGTTCGCGGCGCGCGCGCTAGTCTCCACTTCATCGCAATACTCCACCGAAATATCCACCGCCGTTAGCGCAAAGCCCCGCTCGGCCAGCGGCAGCGCGTGGCGACCGTAGCCCGCCATGACATCCAAAATCTGGTTTCCGGGCTTCAATTCAAGCACATCGACCAGAAAATCGACCTCCCAATCGGTATATTCTACCTCCTGATCCTGCTTCCAGGCCACTTGGGGCAACCCCTCGAAAAATGTATGGTACCACGCCATCGTATCGTTATTTTTTGGTAAAAAAGCGGCCGCGAAGGTAGCAAAATTTACCCCCTTTTCATTTAATCCACCGCACTCCAACCCCTGCCACCCCCTCGAAGGCCGGAACGACGGCATTGAGCAGCGTTTTCCTGACGCGGATTTCCAAACTGCAATCCTGCCCAAATTTTTGTTCGGTAGCTTCCAAATCGTAGAGTTTTAGCAGGCGGTTGACTTCGCTGGTAGCATCGTAGGGAAAGGTGATTTCGTAGGCGTCGCACACGTAGCGCGTCACGACGATGGCCTGATTGAGGGCGGCTTCGGTGGCAGATTTGTAGGCATTGATCAGGCCCGGAACGCCCAGCATTGTGCCGCCGAAGTAACGAACCACCACCACCAGCAGGTCGGTCAGGTCGCGGGAGTAGAGCGTGTTCAGGATGGGGCGTCCGGCGGTACCAGAGGGTTCGCCATCGTCGTTGGCGCGAAATTGGTTGCGGTCGAGGCCCAATCGGTAGGCGTAGCAGTGGTGCCCGGCTTTGGGATGCTGCGCGCGGAGGGCGTCGAGCAGCGGCTTTACGTCGGCTTCGGTGCCGATGGTATAGGCGAAGGCGTGGAATTTGCTACTTCGGTCCTTGAATAGCCCTTCGGCGGGCGTGGCGATGGTGCGGTAAGAAGCGTCAAATAGCATGGGCGTTCTTTTTGTTTTTACGTAAAATAAACACAGCATAAATCAACGCCGCCGCACCAAAAGCCGCCATCACCGAGAAAGCTAACGGGAAGCGCGCGGTCTGATTGGCGTAGATCGCCGCCGACAGCAACGCCCCGAGGCCAATGCCCGCTTCCATCGAAATATACATCGTCGCCATCGCCCGCCCCCGGCCGTTTTCCTCGCTCAGGTCCACCGTCCAGGCCGACAGAATCGGCGACAAAATCCCGGTCGCGAAGCCCATGAATACCGCGCCCGTAAAAAACAGCGCCCCTGAGGTGGCGAAGCCCGTGCAAAGCATGGCGATGATGAGATTGGCGCAACCCACCACCACGACCTCCACCCGGCCGTAGCGGTCGGACACGCGGCCCGCCACCAGCCGAATCAACAGCGAGGTGAGCGTGTAGACCAGGAAAAACAGGCCATGGTTGTGCATTCCCAGCGCGTCGCTGAAATCGGGGATGAGCGTCAGGACAGCTCCGAAACTAAAATACGTAAGGAAAACCACCAGCGAGGGCGCAAAAACGCGCGGCTCAAAAACATCTTTGCGGGTGATCTTGAACGCCTCCCACGACAGACGCTGCGGATTCGGCAGGGTTTCGCGCATGTTGACCAGAATCCCAATGGACAAGAACGCCAGGAAAGACGAGTAATAAAAAAGCGCATCGAGCGAAAAGACCTGAGCGATGTAGCTTCCCGCCGCCGGTCCCAGCGCCGCGCCCATGCTGACGCTCATGCCGTACACCCCAAGCGCCTCGCCCCGGCGGTGCGGCGGCACGATGTCGGCGATGTAGGCCGCCGTACCCGTGGGCTTGAAACCCGTAGAGAAACCGTGGCCCAATCGCAGCAACAGGAACGGCACGACCGTGATGAAAACCGGATAAAGAAAGCCGCACACGAAGCACACCAGCGACCCAAAGGCCATCACTGGAATGCGCCCGATGCGGTCCGTTAGACGACCACTGAACGGCCGCGAGATTCCGGCAGTGAGCGTAAATAAACTGATAATAAGTCCTTTGTGCTCGGCCCCGCCCATACTTGTAAGGTAGGCGGGCAGCTCGGGAATGAGCATATTGAAACTGGCAAAGAAGAGAAACGAACTCAGGCTGAGCAGCCAAAATTGCCCGGTGAAGATACTGGGCGCGGCGAATTGTTGCATCGCGCAAAGGTAAAGAAGGGCGCACAAAAAAAGCGCATTCACTGCAATTGCAGTGAATGCGCTTTTTTTGTTGAGATTAATTTCATGGGTATTTTTTCTTGGGAGGCAGTGGTGGCTTGGGCGTCGGCGCGGG
>JBBSSJ010000324.1:0-5055 GCA_038242095.1 Cytophagales bacterium | reverse complement strand
TTTTATTTATTTACGGTGGGCGTCAGTTATCCGACCGCCTCCCTCGCTACCGCCATTTTGCAACTGGTGGCTTCGCTGCTCGGCTCGGAATCCGCCTCCATCAGCGAACCCGGGTAGCTCCGCTAGGGGAGGCGAAGCCATCCGCCACGAAAACGCCCGTCTGCACCAGGATATCGGGCAATGGAAAAACAAGTTTAATGAATGGGTGCGGGTGGAGATTGCGCGGAGAACGGAGCGGGAGCGGATTGGGTTTTGAAGTTTTTGTGGGTTGTGGATTTGCTGTATCTTGTGCGGATGGTCGCAAGATAGTAGTTGGCCACCAGTTGCAAACTGGCGGTAGCGAAGTGACATTTCTCGAAGATTTTTAGAAATACGAAAATACGGGATTATTGATGAGTGAATTAAGCCTTAAAGTAACTACCCCGGAGGGGTCATCCGTTAATAGAAAAAAGGCTTGCTACGAAGACGTACGCCCCAGAGGGGCCGGCCCCTCTGGGGCGTGGAGCTTTGGTTTTCATGCAATTGCTATTAACAGACGACGCCTCCGGCGTGGAAATCAGACACTTCACAGAATAATTAACCTATCAATAAGTACATAACGTTAGATTAGAATAACATAATAAATACTTGAACATTACTGAAAAAATTGCGTATACTACGAATATCATCTAACTTATGACGGATAAGAATTTCATAGCTAAACTGTTAGATATCAACCAACCAATGGATGAAAATCCGACTCGTTTTTCGACAATAGCATTATTGTTAATAGGCGGACGGAAGCTTTCTGGTTGCAACTTGGATACAGGTGAATATGAAAATAATGAACTCAATAGTGAAAATTTCGTTAACCTAACATATCATTCCTTTCAGTTTTCGGGATTAATAAATTACCTAATTTTTTTAGAACAAATTGGAAGCATTTTCAAACCAAAGAATCTACCAGAAATTAATCAGACGAATGGTATTTTTTGTTCGCTTAGATATTTTTCTTCATTAAGTGACGACAAAATAAAAGCAATAAAGTCTCTTCGTAATTCATTGACACACAAATTTGGACTTGCAACTGAAAATAATCCTAAGGAGCAACCTCCGAGAAAATTCATAATTAGTGTTGAACGTAATGTCGAAATTGTTAAACTACCTGATATTGAATGGGATGGGATATTTGCGGATAAGTCTACCAATACTTCTACAACAATATTTATCATAGACCTTATAACTTTGATTGAAAATATTTATCGAAATATTTTGGAAAAAAGTGAAGTTGATAACTTAGAAATTATGTTAAAAGATGGAATGAATGAACTAAAAACGAGATTTACTATCGTATATTAAATTAGCACATTTGTGCGCAGTGTTCGCAGAATACTGCGCACTAAAAATAAATAGTAGTTTTCCAGCAGTCGCTCGGCTACCACCGAATGATCCCTATCGCCAAGTACTCCAGGTGACATCCTATTTTTGAGCCTGCGTTACCGATTACGTCCAAACGTCTGGTAATAGTAACAACTCAGTCATTAAGTGAAACAGATATCTCTGGCAATTCTCCAAAAAATAGAGTCAAAGCTAATAGCCATCAAACCACATTTAGCGAAAGAGTTTGGTATTGACCAAATCGGCTATTTCGGTTCTTTTGCCAATGGCGATTATAAAGATGGTTCCGATCTGGATATCTTAGTTTCATTCGATAAAAGAATCGGCTGGATTTTTTTGATTTGAAAGACTATCTGTAATCTGTCACAGGAAGAAGCGTTGATCTGGTAACCGAGCGGTCGTTGCGAAAGCAATGGAAACAGGCTATTTTAGCGCAAGTCGTGTACTTTTGAAAAGCTAGAACCTGGCGCATGTTCTAGTCCCATACTATAAATATGGTATCCAACTCCACACCCAGGAAAAGTACAACCACCACTCCCCTGGTCTCCGTAGTTTTGGCGACTTACAACGGGGAGAAGTTTCTGCGTCAGCAGTTGGATAGCCTCCTGGCCCAAACTTATACTAACCTGGAAATCGTGGCGGTCGATGACGCTTCGCGGGACGGCACAGTCGGCATCCTGACCGAATACGCGGCCGCGCATCCGAACATCCGCGTGTATGACACGGAAAATAACCTAGGCTACGTAAAGAATTTCGAGCGGGGTCTGCGGCTTTGCACGGGCGACTACATCGCGCTCTGCGATCAGGACGACGTTTGGCTTCCCGAAAAAATAAGCCGCTGCCTGGGTGCCATCGGAAGCCATCCGCTACTCTACCACAACTCCGCCCTGACCGATGCCGATGGCGAGCCGTTAGGCGTTTACCTCAGTGACACAAAACGCCTCGTCGACCTTTGGAGCCCGCTAAATTACGTGGTGGGTGGGTCGGCAGCGGGCCACGCGATGCTGTTGCGGCGCGAAGTGGTCGAGCGCAGTCTGCCGCTGCCGTCCGTTATTCCGCATGACTATTGGATTGGTTTCGTAGCCACGCTTTTTGGGCCTATCAAGTACCTCGACGAAGTACTGGTGCTTTACCGTCAGCATGGCGGTAATACTATCGGCGTCAACACGGACCGTACCAAGGCCGCGCCGCGCCAAAAAATTACGGCGCTTCAACGGCGCGACCTGGCGCGGGAGCGCGTCCGGCTCATGTACGAAAAGTGTCCGCCCCACTTGCCGGAAAAAGCTGTTTTGGGCCGCATCCTGGACAGTTACCAGGATTTCTTCCCGGCCCGGAATCTGAGAAGAATGCAAATTTTCCTGAGTCATCGTCGAGAAATTACTGCTTATAAGAAGCGTGATGAACTGCGTCGCTGGCTTTTTGGCGTGAAAATGTTCTTCAAGATCATCTGAAACGATGGCCCGGCCAGCCTTTGCTACCTGATATGCGCTATGTGCCATGGTAGGCCGCAATTCATTCCTCTCTTATGTTTTTTGCCATCGGCCCGTCCGGCTCCGGACGGGCCGATGGAATGCGTGCAGGATTTTCATTCAAATATAACTAAACCTTGTTTTTTTAGGCTATATTCTTCTTACATAACTGGTTGACATACAGGGACTAATTATTTTAACCTGATTTTAATACACTTTTAACTTGTCATTAAGACGAGTGATACTTCTTGCGGGGGTAATTCAAAACACACCTCAAAAAGTACTACCGTGCAGAGACTAATTCAGCCGGCCCACCGCGCTGCTACTCCGATCAGAAATCAGACCAAACCGCTTCCATTCGACTTCACCGCGTCTGATATGTATTCAATCAAAGCTATTTTTCAATAACTCGCTTAGGCTCGTTTCGGCATTACAGAGGCTGAGCTTCAGCGTTGAAATTCTTGCATTACAAAAAATCCTAACTGTTTAAATCGATAAAAATGAAAAAAGTCATGCTATTCATGGGCCTGTGCGCACTGGTGTTCCAGACGGGGTGTGAAACGAAAGGCGAAGAAAAAAAGGAAGAAGAACCGGAGTTTCTGGTAACCAGCCCCATGATCAAAGACACGCTGGTTACCAAGGAGTACGTCTGCCAGATCCATGCTATCAGCCACATCGAGTTACGGGCCCAGGAACGGGGCTACCTCCAGAAAATCTTCGTGGACGAAGGACAGCACATCAAGCAGGGGCAGCTTATGTTCAAGATCATGCCCATGCTGTACCAGGCCGAACAGCAAAAGGCCAGTGCGGAAGCAGAATTTGCCCAAATCGAGTACATGAATACCAAGTCGCTGGCCGATAGTAACATTGTCTCAAAAAATGAGCTCGCCATGGCTAAAGCGAAACTAGGCAAAGCCAACGCCGAACTATCCCTGGCCAATGTGCACCTGGGATTTACGGATATCCGCGCACCATTCAACGGCATCATGGATCACTTCCAGGTACGGCTGGGTAGCCTCGTGGATGAAGGCGACTTGCTCACTACCTTGTCGGACAACAGCAAGATGTGGGTCTATTTCAATGTGCCAGAGGCCGAGTATCTGGATTATAAGTCCAACGCCGGGAAGGACAACATGAAACAGGTGAATCTGCTGATGGCCAACCACCAGCAGTTCCCTTTCGTGGGCAAAGTGGAAACGATCGAGGCCGACTTCAACAACGAGACGGGTAACATCGCCTTTCGGGCCACTTTCCCCAACCCCAACGGACTGCTGCGGCACGGCGAAACGGGCAGTGTGCTGGTGACGGAACAACTCAATAAGGCCCTGCTCATTCCCCAGAAAGCCACCTTCGAGGTGCTGGAAAAGAAATACGTGTACGTGATCGATAAAAATAATACGGTCAAGTCGCGGGAGATCACCATAGCTGCCGAAATGCCCCACCTTTTTGCGGTTAAGTCGGGATTGAATACAGGAGATAAGATCCTGCTGGAAGGTTTGCGTCTGGTACGGGAAAACGAAAAAATACACCCGAAATTCATGGATCCGGCCAAGGTCCTGTCTCACCTGGAATTGTACGCGGAGTAATCAAACACCCTAAAAAGCACAATACATGTTTAGTACGTTCATACGCCGACCCGTATTCGCCATTGTCATATCGGTCGTGATTATTTTTGTGGGTGGGCTGGCAATCAGAAGCTTACCCATCTCTCAGTTTCCTGACATTGCCCCCACTACGGTCAACATCTTCATCGCTTACCCCGGTGCCAGTGCCGACGTACTGGTAAAGTCTACCCTCATTACGCTAGAACAGGCCATCAACGGGGTGCAGGACATGCGCTACATCGCCACGGACGCTACCAGCGCCGGTGAGGCTACGCTCCGGATTGTTTTTGAACCCGGTACTGACCCCAACGATGCGGTAATCCGGGTAAAAACCAGGGTGGACCAGGTCATGCCCCTTTTGCCCGAACTGGTGCAGCGGGAGGGCGTTATCATCACGCCCATCCAGCCCAGTATGCTGATGTACGTCAACCTTTACTCTAAGGAGAAGAGCATCGACGAAAAATTCCTGTTCAACTACGCTACCGTCAATATGATCCGCGAAATTCAGCGGACCAAGGGCGTGGCGCGGGCTCAAATCCTGGGTAGCCGCCGCTACGCTATGCGGGTGTGGCTGAATCCCGATCGGATGCGCGCCTATAGTATTT
>JBBSSJ010000323.1:0-5057 GCA_038242095.1 Cytophagales bacterium | reverse complement strand
GGTCATTTCGAGCATTTTATCGAAGGGAATAACGGGTTGGGAGTCGTCGCCTTTGCCCACGATTCCGGGCCAGGTAGCGTTGTGTAGTTTGGGGAAATTATTCATTGTTAGGTTATTAGGTTTTAGGTTATTAGCGGGGCGCCCCGTGGCGTATTGGGTCAGTCGATTGCATTAATTTATGAAATCAATAACTGTCAACTGTCCCCTAAATCCGGGTTTCCCGGACCAAAATGCTTCAGCATCACCAGCGGATCGACGGATGAGTGGTTGGTAATTTCTACGCCTTCTTTCGCGGCCTCTTCCGTCACGAAAAACTCATCGAACGTGAGTTGGCCGTAGCGAATCAGCGCGGGCGTTTCTACGTTCCAGACGCCCATTTTGCCGTGGCCCTGCATAATAATGAGACCGTAGGCAGCGGCGTCTTTGATCGTAACCGTCGCGCCGGGGGCCACCGTTAGTTCTTTGGCGCTGAACGCGTCGTTCAGGTAGCAAATCCAGTTTTCCACGTAACCCGCGGCTTCCATTTCGGCTTGGTCGCGGACGGGCTTGGGGCGCATAAAGCGGGTTTCGAGAATATTGGGGTTGGTGTTCAAATCCCAGTCGATGACTTCCATGAGTTGGTCGTAGTCGCCCATGCGGTCTTCGGGGGTGCCGTTCCAGAGGAGCTCTTCGGGAGTAATGGCTTCGTTGACCAGCGATTGGTACATGGCAAACACGTCGGAAGCTTTCTGCGGTTCGTAGGTACACAGACTGCCCGGCGCGTGGAGCATGCCCGGCGGCACGTCCCATCCCGTGCCGGGTTCGAGCCGGAAGGCCTGGGAATAGTTGGTGATTTTGTTATCGCCCTTTGAGAAATTCATCAAGCATTCCTTGATCTGTTCTTTGGTTGTGCCGGGGGCGATGCCGAAGAAAGTATAAGGAAAATCGCCGCCGTGGTTGTTCAACTGCGGCGGGAAGTAGTACGCCTCCGGCTTGCCGAGTTGGCCGATTTTGGCGGCGTGTTCGTCGTTGTGGTGGATGTGGTGCGGCAGCGGCCCCATGTTATCAAAAAACTTGGAGTACATCGGCCAGCTTTTATGCTCATCCCACAGGCGGTCGCCGATGATTTCGCCTTTCAATTCGTCGATGACGTCTTTGAGCAAAATCTGCTCGTCGCCCACGACTACGGCGCTCAGTCCTTCGTTCTCGCCCGTGAGGGGACCATTTTTGGCGGGCGTCGTACTCGACAGCCAACGCTCGTCGATGCCGCCGCGCTCACCGCCCAGGACGTAGTAATCGTCGGGGTGCAGCTTGATGCGCCGCCCCGGCACACAAAACGAACGCGGTACCCAGGTCGGGGCCAGGCGAAGAATTCCTTCTCCTTCTTCTAATGCTTTTGTGGAAAGACTCATTTGTAGGTTGTTAATTATTAGCTCTATTTTACTTCAATTTTCATATCATACTTCCGGCTTTCTCCTGGTTTCAGCATAACCAATTCCCCCTGCTCGCGGGCTTTGTTTTGGCCGATGGGCGGGTTGGTGCCGGGTTCCAGGCCCGTGACGTATTCGTTTTTGCCCCAGTGCTGCCAGTTGGTCAGCCAGGGAAGTTGTTTTTTGTTAAAAGACACCTCCAGGGTAATTCCTAACCTTGAATTTTGAATTCCGCAACGAGAAATTCCGTTTTCGTCGGCTTCGGGCTGGATAAAGGCGGCTTCTTCACCCGTCCCGGCGTGTTCGCCCAGTGGGGCCGGGCAAGTGCGGTAGTCGTTGCCTTTAAGGAAAATCTTGGTGTCGTCGCCTTCGCGGGCGTTCCATTTGCCCTTCCAGGTAATTTTTGCGGCTTCGTCCACTAGTGGGTAGCCAAAATTGAGATGGTACAGCAGCATGTGCGGTACCTCGGCGTTTCCCAAGTTCGTCACCTCGTCCTGGATTTTAATAAATGGTTCGCCCAATTTCCCCGAAATTGTCCGGCGCAATTCCAGCGTCGGGCCAAAGACGGTCGTTTCCAACACACGGCCAGTGATGCTCATGTCGAATTGACCGCGTAACGGATCGGGTTGAGTAATGCTGATAATTTCAGCGGGTATGTTACTGATTTTTCCGTGCAAGCCGCGCTCGCCGAGTTCATCCTGGTTGGGACCACCTACATTCGACAGCCCGCAGGTGGTGAGGAGACCGCCGCCAAAAGTGCGTAGCCAGTCGATGCCTTTATCGGAGAAAGGCTGCGGCGGCGTTACGCCGCTGTGGCTCAGCCACGCGAGGCTGTGCTGGTTGTAAAAGGCGTCGGCGATGTCCATTGCTCGATCCAGTACCACTTTGTAGCGCAAGCCCGTTCCGGTGTTGATCCAGGCAATGCGAATACCGCGACTCAGACCATTGTCGAGGACGGAGGTTTCGATGCCGCCGAGTTGAGCGGGATTCCCTACTTTGTTATGCCAATTTTCTTTCATTTTTTGGGACACAGAGTTTCACAAAGTATTGCACGGAGTTTCTAATGCTCCGATAGCCATTTTTCTACTCTCGCATTGAAATCTTCGGGATTCTCAAAGTGAAAAGCATGGCCCAGGTTTTCGTATAAATAAATCTCCGCGTTGGGAATTGCCTCCGCGATTTCCTTTCCCATCCAGGGCGGCGTGAAAATATCCGCGTCGCCACCGATCACCAGCGTGGGGGTTTTTATTTTGCCCAAATCCTCGTACACATTCTGATTGATGCAGGCGGCGGCTTGTCCGGCTAAGCCGTGCAGTGGTTGTGGGAATGGCGGATCTTGCTTGCGGTCGGCTTCCAGTCCGGCGCATTTCTCCTCGTTATCCCAGGTAGATTTAGAGAAAATCAGCAGTTGAATGTACAGACTGAATTCCTCAGGTGTAAACCGCGCTTTGCAGTCTACCATGTGTTCAAAAATACCTTTGGCCATTGCATCGCAACGCGCCCAGGGACACATCAGTACCATCGAACGTACTTTTTCGGGATACCGCAGGGCCAGTTGCAGCGCGATGGCTCCGCCCATCGATACGCCCGCTACCCGGACTTTCTCCAATCCTAAATGATTGAGCAAACCCGCGAGGTCGTCGGCCATTTCGGCGGTGGTGTAGTCGCCCGAGGGTTTGTCGGTCAGACCGACACCCCGGTTATCCGGCAGGATGCAGCGAAAGCTTTTTTCCCAGGCCGACACGTGCGGTTCCCAGACGGAATGATCGGCGGTGATGCCCATGATGAGGAGCAGCGGGTCGCCGGCGCCGTGTTCCTGGTAGTGAAGGTTTATTCCGTTGGTTTTTACAAAAGGCATGGTCGTTGAGTTTGTAACATTTCCCAAAACGGGCTGCCAGCCCGTACCACATCATTTCAACGCTGGAATCAACTCATGCGTAATCCAGTGGCCATCATGTAGGGTGACGTGGTCAGGTTCCTCAATGGCCATCTTGGCTTCATCTTCGCAGATAATCCAGCCGGTGTAGTTTTGGTCTTTGAGCCATTGGGTTATGGCCAGCAGGTTCACTTTTCCCTGACCCATGAGGGCGAATTCCGGTTTGCCGTCCCAGTCCTTATAGTGGACGTGGTTGATAAGGGACGAATACTGCTGCATTACTTCAAGCGGATCCATGTCGCCATTGATTATGTGGCCCACATCGGGAGTCCAGCCCGTCACGGAAGTGTCCAGGCCTTCCAAAACTACTTTGTAATCTTGGGCGGTGCGGATGATTGATGTTTCGGGAGAATTGGGGTGAAAGCTGCACGGAATGCCTTTGTCCGCAGCCCGCGCCGAAATGCCATTTACAATTTTGACCAGGCTTTCGCGGCGTTCTGCCAGATCGTGGCGCCCCGTCGGGATTTGCACGGTGCAGAGAATGGCGCCGGGAAAATGCTGCAAAAATTCAATGGCCTGGTCGGCCTCGGCGCGTTCAGCGGCGGATTCTTCCGTGTTAAACCACTCGAAAGGTAGCGAGAGCGCGGCTAGTTCGATGCCCTGCTCTTTGAGTTTATCAGCCAGTTTATGCGGGTCTTTCAACGGTCCCATCCAGGGAAAAATGGGCTGAATACCGGTGAAGCCGGCCTGGGCAACGACCTCGATCATATGGTCGAGACGGTTGGCGTGGACGGTGCCGTTGCCTGCCATGAACCAGGTGTAAACCTCGGAGCCGAAGCGAAAGGAAAGGGCTTTAGTCATTGTCTTCGGGGTTAACAGTTAACCGAATTTATTTCTGCACTACTTTTCCTGGCATGATGAGCGAGTCGAAGCCCGCGAGCATACTGGGCTTTACGTTGGCTTTGTAGCCTTCAAAGTTGAAAGTGGTGGGTTCGTAGGGGCCAACGAGCGACACGTCGTTGTTGGCTTTGATTTCATTTTCCTTGTCCATAGCCCAAAAGGTCGCGTTGACGAGCATTCGGCGGAAGCCTTCGTTCAGGATGTCTTCGGACGCGCCGTGGGTGGAGGTAAAGGCGCGGCCCGGCTTTCCGCCTTCGATTTGGTAGGTGCGCGTCCAGGCCACGGGGACGGGTTGCTTGGTGGCGTCGGCGGGTGAATCGGGCGTCATGCCGTTCAGGGGTTGATCTTCGGCCAAAATCACACTTCCCTCAGTCGGGGCAGTGGTGTAAGCACCCGACTGCACCCACATATCCTTCACACCCCGCATAATGGGATTATTCCTTTGATTTGCCTCAATAATGAGCCGCGACGATTGCTTATGATTGGTGCCGTAGTGACTGACCCAGGTTTCGCCCAAAACGTACTTGCCGAAACCGTTTTTCCAGGCTTTTTTTGGCCCGTCGTAGCGGTAGTCGTAATGCTGCCAGTTTGGGTGATTTTTTATGTTGAAAGCGTGGGTCGAAGTGCGCAAAGCCACAATGGGGCCACCACGCTTCAAATAGTCATCGAAATGCTGCATCTCCTCGTCGGGAAAATCCGAGAAGCGAGTGAACAGGACCATAAGATCGGCCTTGCCCAAAACTTCCAGCCCGCGCAGATTCGAGCCGCCGGGCAGGATGTTGTCCTCATCGTCGAGCGCAAAGATCACGGTGCAAGTAAATCCGTAGTGTTTGGCCAGAATCTTAGCCAGTTCCGGCAAACTTTCCTCGCTG
>JBBSSJ010000322.1:0-5110 GCA_038242095.1 Cytophagales bacterium | reverse complement strand
CTGATAATGCTACGCAGCAACGACTTGGAATCGTCGGTGTCGTAGATCGAGAAATTGCTGGTGTAGCCCAGGTACTTGGCTTCGATGCGCAGGATTTTGGCAAAAACCGAGTGGAAGGTACCCATCCAAATGTTGCGGGCCTCGGTGCCGATGGTCGTCTCGATGCGGTGGCGCATCTCGGCGGCGGCTTTATTGGTAAAAGTGAGCGAGAGAATGCGAAACGGATCAACGCCATTCTCGATCAGATGGGCAATCCGGTACGTCAGCACGCGGGTTTTGCCCGACCCCGCCCCGGCAATAATCATGAGTGGTCCCTCGCCGTGCAGGACGGCCTGGCGCTGTGGCTCATTCAGGGTTGATAAGTAGTCAATCATAGTGTTTTCCTAATCTTTCAATGGCAAAAAGTGCGGGGATCAAGACCGCTTAAAACAAAAGGCTGTAAGCTGTAGACCGGGCCAAAGAAAAGCCTGATGCCTAAAGCTTACAGCCTACTGCTTTTTCCAAAAACCAAAGTTAGGAAAAAAAGCGTCGTCCTATTCAACCGGCGCGCTGACGATGTTGGCTACTCGCCAAATGCCTCGAAGCTCGTTGGAGGGCACCGTCACGCTGCCGCCCATCGGGTTGTCGGAGTGCAGAGTGAGGTAATGTTTGGTGAGCAGGTCGTTTTCGCGGATACGCTTCACGACGAAAAAATCGCGGTAAATTACCGCAAACACGCCGCCCGACTGATAAATCCAGTCCCCGGCGTCAATGGGCACGGCCAGGATCTTGGCCCCGTGCACCAACTGCGGACTCATACTATTTCCCGACACTTCCAGCACGACCGGCTCTTTAAGGTTAGCCACCAGGTCCTTGCTCACCCGGCAGGAGTCAAGATCCTCAAAACGAAATCCCTCGGCGAAGCTCTCCACAAAACTCGCGTGGAATTTCACCGGTACGAAGGGGACGTCGACGTAGGCAGTTTCGTCCGGGCTGAGGTAAGCGTTGGAATAGTTTCCCTCGGCCAGGATAGGTTCCTCACCACGCAGCAGGAAGTCGGCCCGTACCTGCGGATAATGGTTCAAAATACCAATGATAGTATCGTACGATGGCTTAGCCCTGCCACTTAGAATATTGTAAAACTTCGAGGAGTTTTCGTCTAAGTCTTTGGCAATCTGGTAGATCGTGATTCCGAGCGCGTCAAACACCTGTTTGAGGCGGTCCTGGATTGAGTTGTCGGTTTCTCTCATTTCAAAGCTATATATTTGATTGGTGTAGTAATATATGATAAAACTAAAATATAATTATGACACAAAACTACAAAAACTCGTAATATATATTCTCATTAAAGGTTAAAAATAATGTGAATGATGCGCTACTGTGAAGGACGCAAATAGCATTTTGTTCAATATACTACCGGCGATGAGTATAGGCGAGGTATGGTATGTCTTATGGGACGGTAATAAGTAAAATAGCAGGGTGCTCCAAATAAAATTTGCAATTGTGTGACTAAGGCTCTATTTTTCCGACCTAATACTACCCTCGGAGAAGAGAAATGGTGTGACAGATTAATTAATAGTCCTATTTTGACTTTAAAGATCAAAAATAACAATTATGCTATTGATCAAGCTTTTAAGATTCATTTTATCCCCTTGACTAGTTTCTTGTTTTAGAGAAAAAATGCAATTTTATATTTGAGTTCTTAAAAATTTTGAAAAAAAACTCAGTATGGTCTTGCAACAATTTAAAAGGAAAACCCATACTTTTGCAGCAGTCCATTTCTCACCTCTAACCAGAATTAAATTTTAGTAAATAGCATTTACCCAAAATTATTCTTTAGTTCGCAACCAGTTTTTACAACCAAAATCTCAATTAACCTTTTAAAAAAGTAAGTCTGATGGAAAAGAAAGCTACGACCCCGGCACCCAAGGCTGCCGCAGCCCCCAACAAGAAGAGTTCAGGTGGAGGATTGAACCCGGCCTGGGTGATTCCTGTCCTGTTTGTCATTGCCCTTTTAATCTATATGTTCGTATTGGGTGCGCCGGAACACTTCATTGATGGCGACAAAGAAAAAGGACCAGCGCCCGGAGACTATTACGGAATCGTGTACAAGGGTGGCCCCATCGTACCCATCCTGATGACTTGCTTTCTAATCGTGTTGGTGTACACCATCGAGCGCCTCATTACGCTAAGCAAGGCCAGCGGAACCTCTGACGTTAACGCCTTTGTTCGCAGAGTACGCAGCCTATTGGATCGCAACCAGATCGACGAGGCCATCAAGGAATGTGACAAGCAGAAGGGTTCAGTGGGTAACGTGATCCGAACAGGGCTGGAAAAGTACCGGATGCTCACGACTGACACTACGCTTGATAAGGAGCAGAAGATGGCTGCGCTCTCAAAAGAGATTGAGGAAGCCACGACGCTCGAAATGCCTATGCTGCAGAAGAACCTGACGATTATCGCTACGCTGGCTTCGGCCTCAACGCTGATCGCCCTGCTTGGAACGGTAATTGGGATGATTAAGGCATTTGCCGCACTGGGTGCTTCTGGTTCGCCCGACTCAGCCGCTCTGGCAACGGGTATCTCTGAGGCATTGATCAACACGGGTCTGGGTATCGGAACGGCGGCCATTGCCACGATTTCGTACGCTTACCTGAACAGCAAAGTAGATGACTTGACCTACAGCATCGACGAAATCAGCATGAGCATTCAGCAAAATTTTGCGGCTCACTATTGATTTAGATGATTACCGGACGGTTTTAAAGTAATCGTCCGGTAATTTTTGATTATTGTAAAATAATCGATAACATTGTTCCGTTAATATACAAAAAACTTATATATTGCCATGGCAAAAGTAAGACCAAAGAAACACCCGCCCACGACCGACATGACGGCCATGACCGATGTAGCATTCTTGCTGCTCACGTTTTTTATCATGACCGCTACATTTAAGTCCCAGGAAGCTGCCGAAATCGACACGCCTTCTTCGATTTCTTCGATTAAGGTACCCGATGACAACATCATGATGATCAGCATCGGCAATGACGGAGAAGTATTTTTCGGGGTTGATGCCCAGCCAGACCGCGTCAGGATGTTGGAAAACATTGCCGAGGTTAAGGGAATCACTTTCACCGACGTGCAGAAGCAGAAATTCTCCAATCAGGCGAGTTTCGGTTTCCCGCTGGCGCAATTGAAAGGATGGCTTGATCTGCCTGGCCCGGAGATGGGGCTGGTTAAACAGCCGGGTATTCCCACTGATTCGACGGGTGTAAGTGAGCTGGCCGATTGGGTGTATGCCGCCCGCAAAGCCAATTCGCAGCTTAGGATCGCGATCAAAGGAGATAATTCTGCCAAGTTCCCGACGTTCAAAAACGTGTTGTCGAATTTACAGTCACAGAACATCAATAAGTTCAACCTGATTACGGACGGTGAGGAACCACCCGCGGGTTGGAGAGCTGATTAGACTAATTAATCTGAGTGCAGGGTTTCCCCTGTGATTCACCCTAAACACAATAATACAATGGCAGAGATAGTAGAATCGGGTGGTAAAGGCAAAGGTGATGGTAAGGTAAGGGCCAAAAAAATGTCCACCCGCGTGGACATGACTCCCATGGTGGATTTGGGTTTCTTACTGATTACCTTCTTTATGCTGGCCACTACCCTGAGCAAGCCGACATCGATGACCCTTAACGTACCCGATAAGGATGAGGAGTCAAAGAAAACTGAAACCGAACCTTTGAAGGCATCGAAAGTATTGTCTGTATTCCTGGGACGCAATGACGATGTTTACCTGCTCGATGGAATGGCCGCCGATGATGACAAAGCTACAACCGAACTAAAGAAGGTTCGATTTGGCACCGAACTCCGCGCCGCGATTTTTGCATCACAAAAGCGGATCAACTCCCAGAATGAGAAAGACGCAGAAGGCAATCTGCCTTTTGTGGTGGTCATCAAGCCCACCGAAGTGTCTACCTACAAGAATGTGGTGGATATTCTGGACGAGATGGCGATTACCAAGACCAAGCGATACGCGATGGTGGACTTTCTTACGGACTCGGAAAAAAAGCTTTTGGGCGACAATATTACACCACGCCCGGAAGACAAGTAGTTTCTAATTTAATTTTCAATATTTAACTTAATCAAAACGCCATGGCAGAAATGAGCCCGAACGCGACGCTTGACGACATAGTGTTCGAGAATCGCAACAAGGCGTACGGTGCGTATCCACTCCGGCAGGAATATCGGGGGGTGATCAACCGCTCGACCCTTATTGGAGCAGCCATCTTTATCTTGGCAATGTTAGCGCCGATGCTGGCCGACAAATTCCTCTCGGAAGATGAAACTCAGGAGGTGATGGTAAACGTGGACTTGATGAATATCCCGCCCCCGCCCATTGACCCAGCTGAGCCACCGCCGCCGCCGCCGCCGCCCGTCGAGCAACCTAAGGTGGAAACTGTAAAGTTCCTGCCACCGGAAGTGAAAAAAGATGAGGAGGTGCCCATCGAAACACCGCCACCTACCGTAGAAAAGTTGGAAGTCGCCGTTGCGGCCGCCAAAACTCAGGAGGGTGATATTAACGCACAGGAGCTGATTATTGCCCCTGAGGCTATTGCTGCACCTAGCAAAGGAACGGTAGTTGAAGCCAAAGTCGAAGAGCAGATCTTTACCGTGGTAGAGCAAAACCCCGAGTTTCCGGGTGGCGTATCGGAGATGTACAAGTTTTTGAGTAAGAACATCAAGTACCCAAGTGCTGCCTCACGCGCCAACGTTTCTGGAAAAGTGTTCCTGACGTTTGTAGTGAACACGGATGGATCGATTCAAGACGTGCAAGTATTGAAGGGTCTTGGTTTCGGTTGCGATGAGGAAGCCATGCGGGTGGTAAAGACGATGCCCAAGTGGAGAGCCGGTAAGCAATCCGGTCGCCCGGTGCGGGTGAAGTTTAACCTGCCAATTAGTTTCCAACTCGAGTAAGACAACGTATGAGTAGAAGACCCGTGAATCAACAGGTAGGACTAGTTGCTTCGGTGTTCATGGCTCTGATTTACATGGGAGGAGGGATCTTTTTGATCTTCTCCTCCTTGTCTTTTAGTTTCCTGCCCACCGGAAGTCCCTACCGCTACATATTTGCCGT
>JBBSSJ010000321.1:0-5120 GCA_038242095.1 Cytophagales bacterium | reverse complement strand
CGGCGAACTCATCGCCGACGTACCCGCCTACGACCTGGTGCTGGGCGGCGGTGCGCCGCAGTACCACCGCGAGACGCGAGAACCTGCTTACTACCAGCAATTCAAAAAATTTGACCTAAATAAAGTACCCGATACCAAGGGCGAAGAAATTGGCAAAGTGGCCCGCCACCTGCTTTCGCACCCCAACATCGCCTCAAAGCGCTGGGTTTACGAGCAATATGACTCGATGGTCGGGACGGCCAACCGCAGCACCAACCGCCCCTCCGACGCTGCCGTGGTGCGCATCCGCGATGTGGACCGTCCCGGCTACAAGAAAGGTATCGCCATGACGGTGGACTGCAACAGCCGTTATGTGAACGCCGACCCGTTCGTGGGTGCACAGATTGCCGTGTCGGAAGCGGCGCGCAACCTGACTTGTACCGGGGCCGAACCGCTGGCCGTGACCAACAACCTCAATTTTGGCAATCCCTACGTGCCGGAGGTGTATTGGCAGTTTGTCCAGGCCGTGAAAGGCATGGGCGCAGCCTGCGAGAAATTCGCCACTCCCGTCACAGGCGGCAACGTGAGTTTCTACAACCAAAGCTCCGACGACGGCCCGGTGTTCCCCACGCCTACCATTGGCATGATCGGCCTGATGGAAGATCCTGCCCACCACATGACGCTCGATTTCAAGGCTACCGACGATTTAATTTATCTCATCGGTGCGCCGAAGAACGATATTGCTTCTTCGGAATATCTGTATAGCTACCGCAAAGTGAAGGAATCGCCCGTTCCGGCCTTCGATATAGAAGAAGAATACACGCTGCATCAGGCGATTAAGCAATTGATCATAAAGAATTTAGTGCAGTCGGTGCACGATGTTTCCGATGGCGGTCTGTTCGTGGCCCTGGCCGAGTCGGCTATGCCGCGCGATCTGGGCTTCGCTATCGCCACCGACGAAAACTTCCGCACCGACGCCTACCTCTTCGGCGAAGCGCAGGGTCGCGTGCTGGTCTCGGTGAAGCCCGCACAGCAAGGCGAGCTTCAAAAGTTTTTGGGCGGCGATCTGAAAATCGCCCACACGCTACTAGGTACCGTCACCGCACAGAATTTTGTGGTCAATAGCAAAGAGGTACTTGCTTCGGCGAAGGCGAAGGATTTGTACGATAATTCGCTGGGTAAGATCATGGCGTAGAAAATCGAAACCAGTCAGGATAGATTTCACGTTATCTCTGTGATTAGCTTTTCTGACCACCGAATTTCCTACTTCACCCTACGCTAAACCCTGCCCTGCTATGACCACCGAAGAATACCAAAAATATGACGCCGTGGGCTTGGCCCAACTTGTAAAAGATGGCGAAGTAAGTCCCGGCGAATTGCTGGAAAACGCCCTGCTGCTGGCCGAAAAGAAGAACCCGGCGCTGAATGCTATCGTGCATCCACTATACGAGGAAGGCCGAAAAATAGCGGCAAACCTACCCAAGGAAGGCGCACTGCGGGGGGTACCTTTTCTGGTTAAGGATTTGAGTATCGACTGGGCGGGTACGCCCATGCGGTCGGGCAGCAAGGGGTACATGCAGTACGTGTCGGCGCAGAATAGCTACTACATTGACCGTTGTCTAAAAGCCGGTTTGGTACCTTTCGGCAAAACCAATACGCCCGAGTTTGGCCTGACTCCCTTTACGGAGCCTTCGCTTTTTGGTCCGGCCCGTAATCCCTGGAACACCGAGCATTCGTCGGGAGGGTCGAGCGGTGGGTCGGCGGCGGCCGTCGCGGCGGGGATTGTGCCGGCGGCCTCGGCTTCTGACGGCGGCGGGTCCATTCGCATCCCGGCTTCCTGCTGTGGACTATTCGGGTTGAAGCCCTCGCGGGGGCGCGTGTCGTTGGGGCCCGCTTTTGGAGAGGGGTGGGGCGGTGCCGTAGTAGAAGGTTCGGTGACCCGTAGCGTGCGCGACAGCGCCGTGATGCTCGACATCCTGCAGGGCTACGCACCGGGCGATCCGTTTCAGGTACAGCGCCCCGAACGCCCCTACGCGGAGGAGGTGGACCGTAATCCTGGAAAGCTCCGCGTAGCGCTGTGCAGCCACCATCCCTACCCTAGCCAATCGGTGGATGTGGAATGTGTGCGGGCTGTTGAGAAAACCGCCCGGTTGTTACAATCGCTGGGCCACGAGGTGGTGGAGGTACCCCTGCCCTACGGTCCCGAGGCGTTCAAAGATTTGTTTTTTCCAGTGGTGGTGAGTGAAACTGCCGCTACCCTGCGCAACCTGGGTACCTACCTGGGCCGGGAGGTGAATGCCGACGACGTGGAACTCAATACGTGGGTTCTGGCAAAAATGGGCGACGTGTACACCGGAGCCGACTATGCCCACGCCCTGTTCCAATGGAATCAGTTAGCGCGAAAAATGGCCGCTCTGCACGAACAATACGATGTATTTCTGACGCCGACGCTATCGCGTCCGCCCATCAAAATCGGGGAAATGCAGAACACCACGCAGGAGAACTTTTCCCTGAAAATCCTGCAAAAAACGGGTGGATACCGTTTCCTGAAAGGCGGCAAAATCATCGATGAACTGGTTGAACGCACGTTCAGCTACATTCCCTACACGGCCATCGCCAACATGACCGGGCAACCCTCCATGTCGGTGCCACTGCACTGGACTGAAACTGGACTGCCAGTAGGCGTGATGTTTACGGGAAGAATGGGAGAGGAAGACCTGCTTTTCCGGCTGGCCGCCCAACTGGAAACCGCCGAACCGTGGTTCGGTAAACGGCCGGATTTGGGGCAAAAATTATAAGCATCCCGCTAATCGCGTTTTTATGGGTACTTTCGTTTGGCATGATAAGTTGGATTTTCGTCCTCATATCCTGGAACCCTAGCTCACTGACTTTTCTTATTTTTATTTACCGACTCAATTTTTAAACGGAGTTATGAATCTACAGAAGGCAAGGGTAGTTCTGGCCTTGGTTCTATTTTCAGCCTTTTATGCTCAGGCACAAACTTGCATCCAACCCACTACCGAATTCACCATCACGGGGCAAGTGGCGCAAGAAGTAAAATTTTCCTTCACTGACCTGCAAAAAATGCCGGAAATGGAGATCGGTAGCCTGGATATTTCGAACCACGCGGGGGAGAAGCGCGGCACGGCCAGCGACATGAAAGGGGTTTTGGTCAAAGCCGTTTTGAAAGATCTGAAATTCAAAAACGAAACGCCCCGGCAGTTAAGCGAGTTTTACCTGACCTTCGTGGCTTCGGACGGCTACAAAGCCGTATTTTCGTGGAATGAAATATTCAACTCACCCACCGGAGATCACCTGTACCTCGTAACGGAGAAGGCCGAAAAGAAGATCGGGGAGATGGACGACTAAATTCTGCTGGTCACGACGAGCGATTTTAAAACCGGGCGGCGATACATCAAGGCGCTGAGCCGGATCGTGGTGGGGCGGGTAGATTAAAAACTTCTAGGCCTCCCCAAATAACTGCGCCTCGAAATCGTCTATGCTGCCTTCGGGAGCCAGAAAAAGTTCGCGGGGTTTGTCGGCTTGAAGCGGCTTGACGGTCATGTAGTTACGGAATTGCTCGTCGGTGATGACTTCCAACTGCAAAGCCCGCTTCAATACCATCGGAAAGGGTACTTTGAAAAAATCGGCAATGTCGGCGGCCAGATAGCCGGGAATGCGCGTGATGCCTTCGTGAAAAAAACTACCGACTTCTTTGCGTGGCAGCAGCGTGTCGAACACCACTTGCTCGGTCCGTTGCGCCAGCGAAATTGCATCCGGGTAGGAGGGGTGCAATCCCAAAGCAGCCGTCAGTAGGTACGTTTGGTAGCAGCGCTCGTTGGCCGGAGCCGTGACGTTGACAAACACCCAGCCTTTCTGGTGAAATACTGCCGCAAAACCCATAAAAGCCTCCCCAGCCTGGTGCAGTTGCGCTACTTTCACCGTTTCGGGATAGGGGAGTTTCAAGCCGATTTGTCGAATGATTTCTTCCGCCGATGACACGTCAGCTACCTCCCCGGCGGGCTCGATGAGCCAGTTTCCGGCAATAAGATCATTAAAAAGGATTTCCGCCGTTTGCTGGCTTTCGACTTGGCCGAGGGTCAGCACGATGCGGTCGGCGTGGACGGTATAGTCGAGCGGAAGCTGGTTTTTTGGAATTCTCTTAGCCATAACGTCGCAGTTGGGTAAGCATCTAGACTTCAAAGATACATTCTTCGCTCATCTGTCCCAATATTTTTGTTGACCTCACTACACTACCACGCAGGTAAACCAGCGTTGCGGCGTACTTTTAACCCAAACACAAAACTCAACTACCATGCCTGATAAAATTTCCTCTTGTCCCTTTTCCCGTCGTACTTTTTTAGCAACCGGCGCGGGTCTGGCCGCTACCGCCGCGTTTTCTCCTTACGTCATTGGCCAGAGCCGCGCCAAGGAAAAGCTCGGTGTGGCTCTGGTAGGACTGGGCTATTATAGCACCGACTTGCTGGCACCCGCGCTGCAACTCACCAAAAACTGCTACCTCGCGGGCATCGTGACGGGAACGCCTGAAAAGGCAGAGAAATGGAAGGAGAAGTACAAGATTCCTGACAAAAATATTTACAGCTACCAGACTTTTGATCAGATTGCTAACAACCCGGACATCGATGTAGTGTACGTGGTGCTGCCGCCCTCGATGCACCGCGAATACGTGGTGCGGGCTGCTAAGGCCGGGAAGCACGTGTGGTGCGAGAAGCCGATGGCCCCCACCGTGGCCGACTGCCAGGCAATGATCGATGCCTGCGAAAAGAACCAGCAAAAACTAGCGATTGGCTACCGTAACCTGCACGATCCTAACATGCAGGCCTGGATGAAACTCGCTCGGGAAGGGACGCTGGGCAAGCCGCGCCTGGTGAGTTGCGCGGCGGGCTACGTCGACAACCGCACTACCCACTGGAAGCAGAAAAAAGAATTGGGCGGCGGTGTATTGGGCGATATGGGCGTGTATTCTATTCAGGGCGCGCGCCACGCTACCGGCGAGGAGCCGATGCTGGTTACGGCGCACCACTTTACCAATCGCCCTGAGATATATAAGGATGTGGACGAAACGACAATGTACCAGATGCACTTCCCCAGCGGTGCGCTGTCCAACTGCACCGCTAGTT
>JBBSSJ010000320.1:0-5150 GCA_038242095.1 Cytophagales bacterium | reverse complement strand
GCCCACGCATTCGGTGTACCAGGCGTTGGCCTCTTTGATTTTGCTATGCTGGGTACGGTCGCAAGCCACGACCGACATCGCTAAAATGGCCACCCAGGCGACCCACTGTCCTCTCTTCACCACGTTGAATTTTGCTATTGCCAAAGATTGCTTTTAATCGATCAAAGTCGAAGCGATCGGGCAAATTATTTCAAAAAATAGTAACGCAACGAGTTTAGAAATAGTCAGCGGTCTGGCAAATTATTGCACCAGCACTTTGGTACGCTGCCGAAAGCCGTCCTGATCGACGGAGAGGAAATACATTCCCGGGGCCAGTGCCGAGTGCGGAATCATTTCGGTGTAGCCGTCTTGGGTTTGGTCGAGGCGAAAGTTGATGTTTTGGCCCGAAACCGTGGTCAGTTTCAGAGCATCCGAATCGATGGACAAAGCGCGGAAGCGAATCCGCTCGCCGGTGGTGGGGTTGCCCGCCAGGAGTAGCACGGGCTGGTCGGGTCGCACGACCACGTCACGGACTTTGGAGAATTCGTAGGTATCATCTTTGTCCACTGACCGCAGGCGGTAGTAGTTGGTGCCGGGCATGGGCGTGGCATCCGTAAAACTGTACTGGCGCTTCGCCTCGGTTTCACCCGCCGCCGTCACGCGGCCGATGGTCCCGAATTCTTTCAGGTCGCCACTGCGCTCCACCACAAACTCGCGGCTGTTGCGCTCCCAGGCAGTTTCCCAGTTGAGATCCACGCGATCGCCGATCGCCTGGGCGTTGAAGTACGTAAGGTGGACGGGTAGAACGCCGTCCACCTCCCGAATCAAAAAATCAGTCAGCCGGATGATACCTACACCATCCTGAAACCGGAAAGATATGTCGCTCAGCGCAACCTCGGAGCTAGAAACTCTTGGTGAATTTTTCAAAAAGCGCACTTCATCCACCCATAGGTCAAAAGACTTAGGCGCGATCGTCTCGCTTGTGCCAATTGGCGTAATATACGGCAGCGGGGTGCTCTGATTATTCATTACCCACGTCAGTAACACCGAATCGAAGTAGTAGCCACTAGAGATTCCAGTAGTTCCGGTGCGGCGGAAATTAAACAGATTCCCTACCCCAAGAAAGCCCATAGAGAACTTGGCAAAAATATTCTGGTCGGACGGAAGGGCGTTGTTGGATTTAGATAAATTTTGACCCACGTTGAAAGTAGCCACGTTGGTAGTCGTTGAACTAGTCTTGGGCACGCTGACTCGCACCTGATAATGAAGGGTAGTTGGGACTGGCGCGAAATCCGTAGAGCGCACCAAACGACCGCTTCCTGCCCCGGAGGCACCGGCACGCTCAAATTCTACGTAACCCTGAGCCGGATTTAGCCGTAAGATGGCGCCATTCGATACGTAAATCGTATCGAACTGAGTATTGTTCGGGCTGCTGGATATATAAGGTCCGGGTCCGGAAAAATCCTGTTTGAGGTAAGTTTTCTGTCCGTAACTATTGACACTCAGCGCGATAAATAGAATCGCCAACAAAATTTTGGTGGTGCGGAAAATATTGTGGCAGGAAGTAGACAAGCACATAAGCTACAAGGTTAGGCGGGAAAATATTTTTTACCCAAAAGATATTTACAAAAGTCGAACATTTTCAGAAAGTAAGCAAAATCTTTTTGAATATCAACTTATTATCAGTTAGCCATCATCCCCCCGTCGAGTGGTAGGGCCAGGCCCGTCACGAACGAATTGGTGGGATCGCAGAGCCATAGCATCGCCAGCGCGATATCTTCCGGCTCGCCGTAGCGGCCCACTGGAATCCCTTTCAGCAGCTTTTCCTCGTATTCGGGCACGATGTCGAACAGGCGA
This sequence comes from Cytophagales bacterium, assembly GCA_038242095.1. Classification (GTDB taxonomy): domain Bacteria; phylum Bacteroidota; class Bacteroidia; order Cytophagales; family Spirosomataceae; genus Persicitalea. The sequence goes on along the minus strand of JBBSSJ010000320.1, from coordinate 3,314 downwards.
TCGACCATACCCGAGCGGGTAAAAGCCGGGCAAACCGCGTTGACGCGGATATTTTTGCGGGCGTATTCCAGGGCGGCTACTTTAGTGAGGCCCACCACGGCGTGCTTAGTAGCGGTGTAGGCTGCGCTGTCCGGCATGGCGCGCAGCCCCGCCAGCGAGGCCACGTTCACGATACAGCCGCCCTTTTCTTGGGTAAGCATTTGCCGAATTTGCGCTTGCATCCCGAAAAATACCCCGTCCAGATTGATGCGCATTACTTTTTGGTAGTCCTCCATCGTAACGTCGGCGAGCTTGGCGATCTCGCCACCGACGCCCGCATTGTTGATCGCGACGTCCAGCCGTCCGTAATGTTCGATGATTTGGCGCACGAGTTTGTCGACCTGAGACGCGTCGGCCACGTCGCAATGCACGAAAATAGCCCGATCCGTTGGCAATAGCGCGACGGTTTCGCGGCCATTAGCCTCATCGACATCGGACACGACCACACGGGCCCCTTCGGCGGCAAAAGCCACAGCCGCGCCCCGGCCAATGCCCGAGCCTGCGCCGGTGATAAGGATTACCTGCGCTTCAAATCGGTTCATACATCTATCTTTATTTTGTTTTCGAATAAATCGAGGGCATCGGATGTCACAAAGCGCACGCCGGCGACGCGGGCTTCGGCGTAGATCGGTTCGGCCAGGTGGCCCATACCCGTCACATCGGAGGTGCAGTCGGTGAGCAGCGACACCTTAGGGGCCAGCGCGGGGGCATAACGCAAAATCTGGCGCAGGCTAGTCGCTACGCAGTGCGAGCGCGCCTCGCCCGCCAGCCATATCTGGTCGGCGTCGGCCAGCTCATCGAGCAGCGCTTGGTTAAGCGCCGTTTTGGCGGCGCCCGGCACGGGTATCTGAGCGCGAAAAACGCCGAAATGCTCGGCCAACGGATGCTCGCCTTTCAGCACGGTTTCGTAGTTGCGGCCCGTCCGCCGCGACCAGGCCGCCAGGCTGCGCGCCAATGGATCGACCAGCGCCGCGCCGCGCGTTCCGGCCAGACAATGTTCGGGCCAGATGAAATGCTGAAACTCGCCCTGCGTTTCCAGCTCATGTACGTAATTCCGGGCGTAGTCGGCCGCATACAGGGGCCGCCAGGTACCCGCCTCCATCTCGGCAAAACTAATGGCCGTGAAAGGCGCAGGATGTTGTCCCTGAGCGTTGGCCCAGAAACCCGGATGGGCAATATCGAGTACCTGATGCGTGTCGAGCGTGGCGATGATGCGGCTCAGATGGTCGGCCGAACGGTCGATCAGCGCTACGAGCCGGGCCACGTCCTCTACCGCACCCGGCACGAATAACGTGCCGTTGGGCGAGCAGAAGTCGAACTGCGCGTCGATAATTAACAGGGTTATGCTCGGTATATTTTTCATGATTTTAAAGGCAGGTCAAGGCCATTCTTTTGGCAGACTCATTTTCTGGGCGTAGGGCTTGGGACACATGGTATGCACGAAGTGCAGGAGTTTGTTGACCTCCGTCTCGAAATCCACGTAGTAGTCCTCATCGAGTCTGTCCAGCAGCTTGAGCGTGGCCTGGGTTTTCTTGGCGATGTAGAGCGCGCACTTGTCTGTGCGGCCAGTATGGTGCTGGAGTTGTTTAGGGTGTTTTTCTAAAAAAGAATTCAACAGGCTCATATTCAGTTCAATTTCGCCGTATTTGTCCTTCGTGATCTTGACGTGCCGCGTGATGTCGCCGCTCAGCGTGCGCATGTCCATCATAATCCAGCCCGCCGAATGCTGGCTCATCGCGGCTACGCGCGCAATCTCGTTTCTGATGCCCGCCCGCCGCTCGGGCAAGGTGGCGGCATCCTCGATGAGCTCGAAGTGCAGCCGGTCGACCAGTACCTTATCTTTACCTATCAGCCGGAGCAGCAGTTTGTCTTTTTCTTTTTCCGGCATTCCCAGAATGGCTTTTTTGAGCGGAGAAGATAAGGCCATGTATTATTTATTTGATCAAATAATCGATGATACTGTTGGAATCAATTGTACCGCTGGCTTCCGCATCTTCCGTTTCTATACTAACCGGAAACGTAAGCCTATGTTCCTGATATGAAACAAACTTACCGAAAACCGTGCGCTAACCAAAAACGTATTAATTTTACCGATCAAATACTCTCAACAACACTTCGTGTTATATTGTCTGGGGTCATCTTAAAAGACCCTTATTTCTGATTTAGTTTTTTGGTTAAAATGATTTCAGTAGCGCTCTGTACCTACAACGGAGAAAAATACCTGCCCCAACAACTGGAAAGCATCGTACGGCAGTCAGTCGCGGTCGACGAAATGGTGGTCTGCGATGACGGCTCAAGCGACGACACGCTACCACTGCTGCGTCGGTTCGCCGAGACGGCCCCCTTTGAGGTCAGGATCTTTCAGAATGAAACCAACCTAGGCTCTACCAAAAATTTTGAAAAGTGTCTCCTGCTTTGTCAGGGCGACATCATTTTCTGCTGCGACCAAGACGACCTCTGGCATCCTGACAAGGTAGCGAAGCAAATGACCTATTTTCGTGAACATCCTGCCGTCGATGCAGTCTTTTCCGACGCCACCACGATCGACGACGATACGCAGCCCACGGGTACCACGATTTGGCAGGAAATTGAGTTTACGCCCCAGCAACAGACTCAGTGGCAGGCGGGCGGCGCGCACGAAATTCTGTTCAATGGCTTTGTCGTGACGGGAGCCACCCTTGCCCTGCGCCGCTCCTGCGTGGCGCGGCTCACGCCCTTCCCCACCCACGTGCCCAAGCTCATTCATGACGCCTGGATCGCGCTGGCGCTCAGTGTCGAAGACAAGATTGGCTTCATCGCTGAGCCCCTGATTTCGTACCGATTGCACAGCAGTCAGCAAGTCGGCTTCGGGGCGCAGGTGGAACCCGTACGAATGAAGGACCGCCTGCGGCGCGACCGTTCCGAGAAGCTTTCCCCCATTCGGGATAAAGCGGATAATGCCAAGAAAATTTGGGATCTGTTGCGCAAAATGCCGGACGCGCCTCCGGAAAAACTTGTGAAACTGCACCAGCGCTACCGTCACTTTCGGTGGCGGGCGTCGCTGGCAGACAAACGACTGCTACGCGTCGTGCCGGTGCTGACGGAGGTCGCGCGGGGCCGATACAAATTCAGCAGCAACGACTGGTGGCTGCCCGCGCTGGGCGATATTTTTGAATAATGCCCGGCCGTCGGACTATCTTTGCGGCTTAATATCACACGCCCGGCCATGAACCAATTTCCCGCACCCTCGGTGGCGGTGCTCATTCCGCTGTACCGCACCGAACTCAGTCCCGCCG
>JBBSSJ010000319.1:0-5166 GCA_038242095.1 Cytophagales bacterium | reverse complement strand
AAGCGAGTGCTTTTTCATGGAACGCGCCCGGCTCTGACTCTCATCGGAGCGGGTACCCAGCAGGATGATAGCTTCCCCTTTTTCGCTAATTTTTTCCTGAATAAACCGGGTAGTTGGGTTGATTTTTAACCGCTCGGTACACCAGCGAAAAGTATTATTAGGGGAGGGATAACCGCGCCCCAGAACATTAAGCCAAAAGGTATCTTCCAGCCGGGGCGTAGTCCGGTGTACCGTGATGGGCATTCCCTGCTTTGGTGCTTCCTTGCCAATTTTCTCCAGCGTCCGGTTGATGAAAGACACGATTTTCGGATTTTCCACTAGCGTATCGTTGCAAACCACGTAAATCGGGCGGGAACGCAACTCACTGGGAATCTTCTTCAGGGCGTTCCAAACCATTTGTAACAGCATTGTCGAGTCCTTACCGCCGCTAAATCCAATAATCCACGGACGAGGGTTTTCGTCGTACAGGTATTGGTCAATGATTTCAGTTTCAACAAAAGGAATGCGGATGGACATATCAAGTGGGCTCTAAATCAGCGATAAGCAGAAGAAATACTTATCTGCTTTTTCGTGTATTTATGGGATAAAGCAAAACTAATCATTTGTGTTGTAGAATTGCTGTTTTTATAATCATTCCAAAGTATACAAAAGCTGATCAAAAGCACCCAATTCACTTCCCGCCGATCCACACCGGCAACGTCATTTCCAAACCCAAAATTGGAATGACGACTAAGTAGAGCATGGCCGTCAGCAGAACCACCGAAATAAAGTTGAGCCAGAGCCCACACATGGCCATTTCAGGGATCGAGACCTTACCGCTGGCAAAAATGATGGTGTTGGTGCCCGTACCCGAAGGCATCATGAAGGCATCATGAAGGCGAACGAGCAGGCGAAAGTTGCCGGAATCATGAGAAATAGCGGATTAATTCGTGCTGCGACGGCCACGGCGGCTAGTACGAGCATGAAACTCAGGATGATTTTCTGCTGATTGCTGCCTAGATGTTTCAATACCGTAAGCGCGATGCGGCGGTGCAGCTGCTGCGATTCGATTACTTTGGCGATGAAAAAACCGCATAGTAGCATGATCACATAGCTGTGGCCGTAGCCTTCAGCGACATCGTCGGTTTCCAGCACGCCCAGCAAGGGAAAAAGGGCCATCGGCACGAAGGCCGTAGCGTAAATCTGAATCGCTTCGGTGAGCCACCAGATCGCCATGAGCAGCGTGACCGCCACGGCGCGCTAAAATTCCAATAGCTTTTAGCTCAGTACCTCGTGCAGTACTTCCAGCGAGCGGATCTCGCCGAGCGAATCTAGGTGAATCTTGTACAAAAACACCAGCATATTCAGCAGCGAAAGGCGGCGGGTTTTGTCCAGCGGCACGTGGGTACCTAGCGGGGCCGACAGCCATTTCTGTAAAGCGGCCTGCTGCACAGCGTCGGGACTGGCGGGATAGTGGTTGTCGCGGAGTTCGTTGGCAAGATCATTGGCGGTTTCCATGCCAAAACCCAGGAAAAAAGCCAATTGTGTAAGGGTATGTATGTGGAAATTCTCGTAGCCGCTCTCGGCGTTGTCAAGGTACAGCACGGCATCTTCCAAAAACTCAAACAGCGGGATGTTCTCTTCCTCTTCCCGCAAAGATTTGGTCAAAATTTCGGTTAGGAATAATCCCAGGCTCGATTTCACCACCTCGAAGGGTAAGCTGTGGAACGGAATCCGGCACTTGATTTCGGAAATCCGGTGCAGCGAGTCGGTTTTGTTTTTGTGGTACACTACCAAATCCAACAGCGTCAGCGGTTGAAAAAGCGCGATCTGGTTGGTATTTGACCGACTGCTCCGCACGCCGTTGACGATGTAGCTCTGAATCCCAAACGCCTCGGTGTATACCTTGGCAATGATCGACGACTCGCGGTAGCGAATGTAGCTCAAAGCAATTCCTCTGGTTTTATGTAGCATAGTAGTGGCCGGCTTCCCCGTACAAAGATAACCAACCCTTGTTAACAACTTCCCGAAAAACTGGCCACAATGGAATTGCCGTCTAGCGCTAGACTTTCGGGAAGTTGGATTTTAGCAACAACCTTCCGGTCCACAGCAGCTCCCTTCGGCCGAAACGGCAATCGGACTCAACATTTCCAGTTTGGGCTTGGCCGTACCGCCTGGCTTACTGGCGAAGAGCGTGATGCTCTCGATGTTGGCCGTGCCGTTGCGGAAGTCCGCGATTTCGGTGGCCGAAAGGAACTTGTTCAAAATATCGTCGGGAATAAAAATCGACTTTTGCTTCTGTATCGTCAGATTCTCAAAGCCTGCTTCGGCGGCGAGTGCTAAGTACTCAGATTTAGGAATAGCGCCCGACACGCAACCCGCGTACATTTCGGCGGCTCCACGTAGGTTGGCAGGAAGTTGACCTTCGAGCACGATGTCCGAAATGCTGAAATGGCCGCCGGGCTTCAGTGTCCTTATCATCTCGGCAAAAACGGCGCGTTTGTTTGGTACTAGATTCAATACGCAGTTGCTCACGATCACATCGGCCACACCACCGCTGACCGGCATGTGCTCGATGTCGCCCTGTCGGAATTCGACGTTGTTCAGACCGCGCGTTTCGGCATTGTGGCGGGCACGGGCGATCATTTCTTCGGTGAAGTCGATGCCGATCACCTTGCCTTCGGGACCAGTCTCGTGCCGGGCCACGAAGCAATCGTTACCTGCGCCGGAACCGAGGTCGATCACGACATCACCTTGCTTGATCTTGGCAAATTGCGTGGGCAAGCCGCAACCTAATCCTAAATCTGCTTCCGACGTATATCCTGATACGGTGGTGTAGTCGTCGGTCATGATGTTGTATACTTCCTGCGATGCCGGGCCCGAGCCGCAGCAGGATGCCGCATTTAAGGATGGGTCCTGATTGGCGATTTCGGCGTACTTCTTGCGTACGACTTCTTTCAATTCCTGTTCGTTCGTGTCCATGTTATTTAGATATGAGATATGAGATGCTTATTCTTCCGCTTTCCTTTTCAAACTTTCCTCTATTGTAATATTACGATGAATTAGACTAAATTTTTTGAGCAGCAGGTTACAGCATTGTATTCGCCAAATAGATGAGCGAAAGTCTCCTGTGCCTGCTTCCATGCTTTCGGGTCGATGCAGTAGCAGACGCGTGGTGGGTCGATTTCGCCCCGGACGAGGCCGATTCTTTTGAGCTCTTTCAAGTGCTGCGACACTGTTGCTTGCGAGAGGGGTAGTTCGTCCACTAAATCCCCGCAAATACAAGTTTTCTTCTCCACCAGTAGCCGCAAAATAGCTACCCGGGCCGGATGCGCGAATGCTTTGGCCAACTCGGCGATACGGTTTTCTTCTTCGGTAAATTCGGCGGTTTTAGTTAGTCCCACGGGATAGCTTGTTCTTTATTCGATGAGCAAAGGTAAACAAAAAAATATCAATCGTAATATTACGATTGATATTTTTTCCTAAGAATAATTTGGCCTCTACTTTTCCAGGCGATCGAGCATCGCCTTCATTTGGGCAATCTCTTTTTTCTGAGCGACGATGATGTCATCGGCCAATTGGCGCAACTCGGGGTCCTGAATACCCGCGTTTTCGCTGGTCATGATCGCGGAAGAGTGGTGCGGAATCATGGCTTTCATGTACTGCACATCGCCCACAAAAGTCTGGTTGCGCAGAAAAGCGAACGCTGAAATAAAGACCGAAATGCTCACGACAATGATAATAGCGTTCAGTTTTTTGTCCTGATACATACCGCCCATCATCGCCAACATCAGCAGCGCCATGGGTGATACCATCAACAGCGTCATGTACAGCCGCGTGGTACTTATGTAAATGTGATCCAGCTCGCTGACATTCAGAAACATCACGGCGTACATGATGCAAAACGACACGGCCAGCATTAAGCCAAATTTTTGGTAATTCTTATTGTTCATTTTCATAGTTTACAGGAAGTAGGTTCAGTTATATTTAAAAGCGCATCGACAAACCCGCGCCGGCCCCGAAACGATTTTCGTAACTGGCCATGAGTGAAAAATTGCGCGACAGGAAGTATTCCAGCCCCACCGACCAGGTAACTTCGCGACGGTACGCACCATTATCGATCACGTTTTCGCGCGGCGGCCGTTTGGTCCAGCCGAAATCAGCCTGATACTCGTATTCGCCGAAAAGAATCGTGCGTGGGAAGATCATAATCTCACGGCTTAGGCTGATCTGAGGACGTAGTTTGCTGTCCAGGCGCAGGTCAAGATTGACGAGATAGGGCGTCAGGAAGCGAATACCGCCAATGGCGGTGGTAGTAAGTTCGGAGGGCTCTGCTTCGCGCTCATTCTCGACATTCACCCCGCCAAACACGCGGAAATAATCGTAGAGGTAACGTTCGTAGGTGACCTCGGCTTCCATACGCTTGTTCCAGCCGTACTCGGCCTTCAGGTTGAACTGATTGCGCAGATTGGACGATCGCAAATTGAGGTGCGTCATGTGTGAAGCGATATCCGCCGTGCCCCAACTGTAAAAGTGATTGCCCTCGTTGAGCAATTTTTTAAGTGGATATTTCGTCATGCGCGGGTCGCGGAGCGTATCGTAGCTGTAGATCCGCGCCATGCCGCTCATCATGTGATAGAGCACGTGGCAATGGAAAAACCAATCAGAATCCTCACGGGCGTCGAATTCGATGGTCAACTTCTCCATCGGTGCGACGTTGACCGTATGTTTAAGCGGTGAGTAGTCGCCGTTCTTATTCAAAACCCGGAAGAAATGGCCGTGTAGGTGCATGGGGTGGTGCATCATGGTGAGGTTATTGAGCGTGATGCGTACCACTTCACCTTTCTCGATTTTGATTTTATCGGCTTCGGAGAGCGGTACCCCGTTCAGGCTCCAGATGTAGCGCCACATATTGCCCGTCAGGTTGAGTAAAACGTTCCGTACGGGCCGCTCCTTACCAGCCGGATCAGTCAGGATGGTGGTCTTTTTGGGGGACTTGAGGTAGTCGTAGTTATACTCGGCGTACATGTCCATGCCTGGCATGTCGGCCATTTTGTCCATCGCCATATCATCCATCTTCTGGTCCGCCCCCATCTTCATGCCGTCCATATTCCCATGGTCCATCTTGGCATGATCCATCTTCGAATGGTCCATTTCTGCCATTTTCGTGGTGTCCTTTGGCATTTT
>JBBSSJ010000318.1:0-5171 GCA_038242095.1 Cytophagales bacterium | reverse complement strand
TTACGCACCGTATTTTGGTCCATCGTGACCAGCGCTTTATTATAAAAAGCCCGGCCATGGCCGCCCAGCGTGATGCCCAGTTTGCCGGTGCGCAGACTACCGTTCAATCCCAGGTTGGAACCCCGCAAACCGACGCCGGTATCCAAACTCAGCGTTAGTCCTTTGATCGAGGATTTTTTAGTAATGATATTGATAATCCCGCCCGAGCCTTCGGCGTCGTACTTGGCCGAGGGCGAGGTAATGACTTCAACCGATTGAATCAGATCAGCGGGAATCATTTTCAGGGCGTCTGCGATGTTGCTGGCGATAATCGTCGAGGGCTTGTTGTTGATCAATACCCGGATATTGGAGGTACCGCGCAGCTGCACGTTGCCATCGAAATCGACCGACAGCATGGGTACCTTACGCAGTACGTCGGCGGCATCGCCGCCTTTGGACGTGAGGTCTTTCTCGGCATTATAGACCAGGCGATCCACTTTTTCCTCGATGAGCGATTTTTCGCCCGTCACCGTGACGGCGTCAAGCATGACGGTACTGGAAGACAGTTTAATCACGCCCACCTCAATGTCTTTTCCTTTGACTACCTTGATTCCTGGGATCGTTTTTGGGGCATAGCCAATAAACCGAATCAGCAGCGAATACTCGCCTTCGGCCACTTTGGTGAGTTCGAATTTTCCTTTGTCGTCGGCGACGGTACCATCCACGGGTTTTTGAGTTGTCTTGTCGATCAGCGCGATCGTGGCGTATTCCACGGCCCCGGTCAGGGCGGAATCCACGACATAGCCGCTGATTTTGGAATTGCCCTTCGCGGTGGGCATCTCGAAACTGGTCGTGGCCTCAGTACGTGGGCGGCCGTTGCCGTCGCCTTGGGGGCGTCCGCCGCCGCCGGGACCCGTCTGGGCCTGGGCCGCGACGCCTAATGTGAGCAGGAAGATAAGGGATAGGAGCTTTTTCATGGTCTTTATTATTTGAGGTGAATGCGTTCGGGGGTTGTATTCTGATTCCTGCACAAATGAAACCCTAATACACAAGACTATTTCGTGGAATAGACCTATCTACCAAACTACTCGACCAATCGCCCTAAAAATCTGACAGACTGGCTGATAACCCACTCATAGAACATACGCAACAATTTGTCGGATCAAAACCCCAGACCGTCGAAAACTATCGCTTTTGGGCAGGAAAGTCCTCCCAAAACCCGGTACTTTACAGCAATCAAAAAAACACGAATGCAAAACCACAATCAACGTAATCGTATCCTGCTGCTGCACCTCTCGTTCTGGGCGGTATACTTTTTCTTTTTCTTTTATCAAATCACCTACGCCCGCCGGAGTCAGGAAGTTATTTTGTGGCGCAGCCTGCTGGACGCCACGACGCACGTGCTGATTATCGCCGGAATCGCCTACCTCAATTACTTCTACCTGCTGCCCCGTTTCCTGAAACACAAACAACTGGGCCGCTACCTTTTTGAAATATTGATTCCGCTGGCGGCAACCGTCGCTTTTCACATCTATGTCAAGCGACTCATCTACGGCGGACCTGACACTGGCCGGGCGGGTTTCCTGTATTCCGACAAGTTTCTGATCCAGCATTCGCTTAGTGTGCTTTCCATCGTGGTCTTTATCGGGATGCTGCGCTTCGCCGAGGACTGGTTTCAATTGGAGGCCCGTAAAAAAGAAATCGAGAACGAAAAACTCACCGCCGAGCTGCGCTTTCTGAAAGCTCAGATCAATCCGCATTTTCTGTTCAATACGCTCAATAACCTGTACTATCTGGCCTTCACGCAGTCGCCCAAAACGACCGAAGTGATCGACAAGCTGTCGCAGATGATGCGCTACATGATTTATGAATCCAACCATCCCAAGGTGCCGCTCACGAAGGAAATCGAATACATGGAAAACTACATCAGCCTCGAAAAACTCCGGCTCGACGACCAGGTGCCGATCACGTTCGATGTGCATGGGAACCCGCAAGGAGTCATGATCGAGCCGTTTCTCTTTATTACTTTTCTGGAAAATGCCTTCAAGCATGGCGTCAGCACCAACGCTACCAACGCGTGGGTGAAGGCTGAAATCGTGTTGACGGAGCATCAGTGCGTCTATTCGGTAGCCAATAGTCGGCTGTCCGCGCAAGTAGTGCAGGGAGAGAAATCCGGGATCGGATTGCAAAACCTCCGCCGCCGCCTCGAACTAAGCTACCCCAACCGCCATGAACTCAGCGTCCGGGACGAACCCCGCGCCTACGCCGTGAAACTAACCCTGCAACTCACATGAACTACACTTGCCTGATCGTGGATGATGAGCCGATGGCCCGCAAACTGATGGAGCAGTACGTGTTCAAGGTACCGTATTTGCAACTTGTGCAGTCGTGCGCCAGTCCGCTGGCGGCCATTGAGGTACTGCAGGAGAATACCATTGACATTTTGTTTCTGGACATCAACATGCCGGAAATCACAGGTTTGTCACTCCTGAAAATCTTGAAGAAAAAGCCCTTGGTTATCCTGACGACGGCCTACTCGGAATATGCCCTCGAAGGCTACGAACTCGATGTGGCCGACTACCTGCTCAAACCCATCACGCTCGAACGCTTCCTGAAATCGGTGCAAAAAGTAACGGCCCGGCTGATCGCCGAACGACAACCCGCTGCACCACCGTTGGAGAAAATCGCCGAAGGCGAAGGCAGCGCGCCGTTTTTGTTTGTGAAGGATGGCACCAAACTCATCAAGGTGGCACTGGGCGACATTTTGTACATCGAGGGCTTGAAAGATTATGTAGGGATTTACCAACGCGACCGCAAAAAGATCGTGACGCTACAGACCCTGAAAGCGCTGGAAACGCAGCTTCCCGAAAACCGCTTTATCCGCATTCACAATTCGTACATCGTGGCTTTCGACGCCATCGACGCCATCGACCGCGAGAAAGTCCAGATCGGCGAGGCATTCCTGCCCGTGAGCGATACGTACAAGAAGGCTTTCAAGGAGTTTGTGGAGCGGTACCAAGTGGGAGGATAAGCGACTAAGTCGTAGTTCTCGGATGATGAATGCCTGAGTATTTAAGTTATATTGCCTAACAACAATTACAACGCCTAAACCCCAACCACGATGACCCCTATCAAAAAAGAAGACGTAAAACAAGAAGTATTTGACCTGTACGACGACTACGCCCACGACCGCCTCGACCGGCGGGAATTTGCCCAGAAGCTATCGACCTACGCCGTGGGCGGCATCACGGTAGCCTCGCTAATGAGTTTCCTTATGCCTGACTATAAGGGAAATATTCAGGTAAAACCGGACGATGCCCATATCGAATCAGACTACATTACCTACCAATCGCCCAAAGGCGGCGGCACTATCAAGGCATTGCTATCGAAACCTGCGGGAATGAGCAAGCCGGTCGGCGGCGTGGTGGTCGTCCACGAAAACCGGGGCTTGAATCCCTACATCGAGGATGTGGGCCGGCGGGTCGCCCTGGCCGGATTCATTTCCATTGCCCCCGACGCCCTGACCCCATTGGGAGGCTATCCCGGCAACGACGACGAAGGTCGCACCATGCAGAGCAAGCGCGATAAAGACGAAATGCTGGAAGATTTCATTGCAGCCTACCATTACTTGAAAAATAGCAAAGACTGCAACGGTAAAATCGGCGTGGTGGGTTTCTGCTTCGGCGGCGGCATCGCCAACCTCATGGCCGTGCGCCTGCCGGGATTAGCGGCCTCGGTACCCTTCTACGGCGGACAGCCCCCCCTCGAAGACGTCCCCAAAATCCAGGCACCCCTATCGCTGCAATACGCCGAACTGGACACCCGGGTGAACGAAGGCTGGCCCGCCTACGAGGAAGCTTTGAAGAAAAACAATAAGGAATACACCGCCTACATGTATGCCGGTGCCAATCATGGATTCCACAACGACACCACGCCCCGCTACGATAAAGCTGCCGCTGAATTGGCCTGGACACGGACGGTTGATTTTTTTAGGGAGAAATTGGCGTAGGGCGGTGGAAAAGTTATTAGGAGCGACAAGAATATGTTCGACAAACTTATCGGCACGAAATTTTATACTTTCGTACTTTAATCAAACCAAAATTACCGATGAAGCCTGAAAATTCTTTTGCCATACCTTTCGTCCACCCTTTAAAACCCGACAAAAAATTCAAAAAGTCGGTCGCGTATTTTTCCATGGAGTTTGCCGTGGATCAGGCCCTTAAAATCTATTCCGGCGGGCTGGGCTTCCTGGCGGGCTCGCACATGCGCAGCGCCTATGGGCTTAACCAAAATCTGATTGGCGTAGGCATGCTGTGGAAGCACGGCTATTACGATCAGGAGCGCAACACCGACAACAGCATGAAGGCCGAGTTTCGCGAGAAGTTTTACAGCTATCTTGTCGATACCAAGACCAAAGTCTCAATCGACATCGCGGGTAAGGAAGTGTGGGTACATGCCTACTACCTGGCCCCGGAGGTGTTTGGCACGGCCCCAATGTTCCTGCTCACGACCGACACCGACGGTAATGACATAGCGGCGCGGTCGATCAGCTACAACCTTTATTCCGACAGCGAATCAACTAAGGTTGCTCAGTGCATGGTGCTCGGTATCGGCGGCACCAAGATGCTCGACGCGCTGCAATACGAGCCGGAAGTTTACCACTTTAACGAAGCCCACGCGCTGTCGGGCGCATTTTACCTCTACCAAAAGTTCAAAACACGGCCCCAGCTAAAAAAGCGGTTCGTGTTTACGACGCATACGCCCGAAGAGGCGGGCAACGAGAAGCACGACATCAATTTCCTTAAAGACCTGGGATTCTTCGCGGGGATGAAGCTGGAAACGGTGCGCAAGATTACGGGACAACAAGACAGCGTCTTCAACCACACGCTGGCGGCATTGCGCCTGGCCCGCAAGGCCAATGGCGTGTCCAAACTACACGGTGACGTGGCGCGGCAGATGTGGGGCGGTTACGACGATATTTGCGAAATCGACCACATCACCAATGCCCAAAACCAGGCGTACTGGACGGACAAACCGCTGGAGGTCGCCCGCATAGGCAAAGACACGGAGGCTATTATGGCCCGCAAGGAGGAACTCAAAAAGGACTTGTTCAAAACCGTGGCCGACCAATGCGGCAAGCTTTTCGACCCCAAAGTACTGACCATCGTGTGGGCGCGGCGCTTTGCCGGTTA
>JBBSSJ010000317.1:0-5171 GCA_038242095.1 Cytophagales bacterium | reverse complement strand
TGGTCGTAAAAAACCTGCTCGACGCCCATGCGGGTTTGCGGGAAGCGCGAGCGGGCGGCGTCGCCCCAGTTGGATTGCTTGACATTTTCGCCCAGCGCAAACTTAATGTACTTGGCTTCGGGAAGCCACAATCCGGCCGGCGCCTCACCCCATTTCAGTTTAATGACCGCACTTTGGCCGCCGATCGAGTTGGCCGAACCGTGCAGCAGTTGTGAGGTCGTCACGCCGCCCGCCAACTGACGGTAGATGTTGATGTCGTCAGAATTGATGACGTCGCTCTGGCGTACTTCCGCCGAACTGGACTGGCCGCCTTCGTTAATAGAAAACAACGCAATATGCGAGTGCTCATCTATGATCCCGGTGGTGAGGTGTTTGCCGGTTCCATCGACGACCTTAGCGTTATTGGGCGCCGCAATGTTTTTTCCAATCCGGGCGATTTTGCCATTTTGTACCAAAACATCGGCATTCTCGATGATACCGTCGGCTTCGTTGGTCCAGACGGTGGCATTTTTGATGAGCGTCGTTTCCGATTTGGGTAGCGTTTCGTTGCCGAAGCCCACAAAGGGATACACCAGCTTGCCCATATCGGCGAAGGTAGGTTGCTTGGGCGTTGGTTTCCCGGCTTTGACCGTATCGCCGGGGGCGGTGGTTGCCGTAGCCACGTCAGGCTGCACGATCGCGGTCCATTCTATGGGCGCACCATCGGGCAAAGTACCCTGTCCCTGAATATCACGACCGCTGACATAACCCGTCAGTCGCACCGTGCCCGGGTTTTTCTTGTCGGGCTGGTAGGTTACCGTGATTTGATTACCATTGAGCGAAACCTTGGGGCTGTATTTAATTGAATCACTTTCCGAAATCTGGTACTCGGGCTTGCCCGATTTGCCGCTCACTTTGAGGTTGATCGGAGAATTCCCGCCGACGGTTAGCTTATACTCGCCGCGCAGGTCGACGGCATTGCGGTCGTTGATGATGTACTTCTTGCCCTGAATCCAGTTTTCGTGGATGAGGTTTTCCTCGTCAAAAAGATCGCCGGAGGTAACTAGAAAATTGGCCAGCTTGCCCTTTTTGAGGCTTCCCAGCATATCGTCGGCCTTCGCCAGTCGGGCGGGTGCCAGCGTAATAGCTTCCAGGGCTTGCTCCTTAGTCAGGCCAAATTCGATGGCTTTACGAATGTTGGTCCAGAAATCGCCTTTGTTCTTAAGACCATCGGCCGTCAACGCGAACGGGATACCAGCCTTGATAAGCTCAGCGGGATTGGAGGGTGCCATTTCCCAGTTTTTCAACTCGGCCAGCGTCACCACGTCGACGTCCCAGGGATCTTCCACGTCGGGCGCGGCCGGGAACGTGAGCGGCACGAGCAAAGACGCACCGGTCGCTTTGACCTCAGGAATGCGCTGGTATTCGTCGCCTCCGCTCCGGATAATATATTGAACCCCAAATTCGTCACCGATATTATCGGCGCGCAGAATGCCCAGCTTGTCGGAAGTTTCAAAAAAGGAAGGCAGATTTTTGATTTGATTAAAAGAAGCCAGCGAAAGATTGGTTTCCTCTTTGTTGCCGCCTTTGCCAAACCAATCAGCGTCGTAGTAGGTTTGGCGGAGGATCGCCACGCTACCCATAAGCGAGCTGGGATAGCTTTGCGACGAACTACCCTTATCCAGCGAAAAATGCGCCGAAGCCTGATCGCGCAGCAAAGCTTTGTTGGCTGACTCGTCATCGAGCGATACTAACGCGCCTGTGCCGCGCACAATGCCGTCGTGCGGATGCACCAGTAATGCACCCCAGCCGTATTTGCGAAAGTCCGGCGCTTTTTTAGGGTCGACTACGAACAATTCCGACGCCCGCATTTCGGGCTGAACCGCTTGATTCCATCCATAAGCGCCTTTTTTGTCCGACTCGAGTTGCTGACCGCCACGACGTCCGCCCGTGGCGCGTTTTACCTCGGGCATGCCGTAGTCTGAATCGAGGTCGATGAGGGAAGGGTAAATGTACTTACCGGAAAGGTCAGTCACGACCGTACCTTTGGGTATTTTGACGTTGGTGCCTATGTCTACAATCCTGCCGTTTTCAATTAGCAGGGTACCTTTGGCGATGGTCGTTTGAGGATCAGCCACGATGGTGGCGTTTGTAAATGCGTAGCGTCCGGGGCGTTCGTCGTACGCGCCGTTGCGGGGAAACGTTTGCTGGGCCACGCTTGCTGTCGAAACAGCCAGCACAGCCAGCCACGTCCAAACCAATTTTCTCATGTATTGTACAGGTTTTGGAATAAGATAATTTAATTGTTGGGGTGTAATAAGGGTAAATATAGGTGTTTTGCGGAATTGGTAAGGATTGGATACTGGACGCTGGACGTTGGACAGTGGATAAAGCTATTTAAGTCAAGCTTTTACCTGAAAATAAAAAAGGCTCCGCGCAGTGCGAAGCCTTCCAGTGACAATCTCATATCTCATATTTCATAACTCAAGAAGGGTATTCATGCGGCAACGCTGCATTCACCTTTTCATGCCACGGCAAGCCATGTTCATTTAGCTTCTCCATAAATGGGTCAGGATTTAATTGCTCCATATTCCACACGCCCGCCTGCATCCATTCGGCATTTGTTAACATCAACATGGCCCCAATCATGGCCGGAACGCCCGTGGTATAGCTCACGGCTTGCCCTTTTACTTCGCGGTAGGTCTCGGCGTGGTCGCAGTTATTCCATACGTAATACGTTTTTTCCTCACCGTTCTCAATGCCTTTGATTTGGCAGCCGATGGAGGTTTGGCCCGAATAATTTTCACCCAGACTTTCGGGCGCGGGCAGCACGGCTTTCAGGAATTCCAGCGGCACGATGTCGATACCCTTAAAATTGATGGGCGCGATACTGGTCATGCCCACGTTTTCCAGCACGTTGAGGTGCGTAATGTAGGCTTGTCCGAATGTCATCCAAAAGCGGGCACGTTTTAGCGTCGGGAAATGCTTCACCAGCGATTCCAGTTCCTCGTGGTAGAGCACGTAGCTTTCCTTAGGGCCAATGTTAGGGTAGTCAATGGGTTTTTGAATGCTCATGGCCTCGATCTCGATCCACTCGCCATTTTCCCAGTAGCGCCCCGGTTGGGTGATTTCACGGATGTTGATTTCGGGGTTGAAGTTGGTGGCGAACGCCTTGCCGTGGTCACCCGCATTGCAGTCGATGATGTCGAGGTAGTGCATCTCGTCGAAATGGTGCTTGTTGGCGTAGGCCGTAAACACCTGCGTCACGCCGGGGTCGAAGCCGCAGCCCAGCAGGGCCATTAGTCCGGCTTGTTTAAAGCGCTCCTGGTAAGCCCACTGCCAACTATACTCGAATTTCGCTACATCTTTGGGTTCGTAGTTGGCGGTATCGAGGTAGTGGATTCCGGTAGCCAAACACGCCTCCATCAAAGTCAAATCCTGGTAGGGCAGGGCCACGTTGATGAGCATCTTTGGCTGGAACTGCTTAATGAGAATGACCGTTTCGGCCACGATGTCGGCATCGACCTGAGCGGTTTTTATTTCTACGCCGTGCATTTCCTTGATTTCGGTGGCAATTTTATCACATTTGGCTTTGGTACGGCTGGCGAGCATGATCTCGCCGAATATATCGCTGTTCATGGCGCATTTGTGGGCCACGACGCTACCGACGCCTCCCGCGCCGATGATGAGTACTTTGTTCATTGTTATTTAGTTGACAGTTGAAAATGGACAATTGACGGGTATGATTTCGGAAATGAGCTTAATTTTTTGCTCATATTTGACTGGAAATGCCCTCATACGGTATTTGGCAAAGATAACCGGCTCAATGCTTTTTAATGAACTAAACCCAAAACAACCGCACCTATGGAATATATTTTACTGATTCTTGGAATAATTTGTCTGTTGACCGGCTTAGCGGGGGCGGTACTTCCTCTACCGGGACCCGGATTGAGCTTTGGCGGTTTGCTGCTGATTCATTTTAGTCATTATGCCAATTTCAGCCAAACGGCCCTCGTTACCTTTGGCGTGCTGACGGTCGTCATGGTTTTTTTGGACTATTACATTCCGATTTGGGGCGTGAAGCGGTTTGGCGGTACGCGCTACGGTAGCATCGGGGCCATCGCCGGTGGACTGGGCGGTTTGTTTTTTATCCCGGCCATCGGAATTTTTATCGGCACTTTTCTGGGTGCCCTGGTCGGTGAACTTCTAGGTAAAGCCACATTAAAATCAGCGTTGCGAGCGGCTTTGGGCTCTTTTTTGGGCTTTCTTTCCGGGGTGTTTGTACAAATTTTGCTTTGTCTGGCGATGATTGTTTACGCAGGCTACGGGCTTTACGGAAATATGTGATTCCAAATCACGTCGTACACATCCACCGCTTCCATCGAAGGTTTTTCCAAAGGTTTATCCGTCACGCAGATTGGAAAGTACTCCTCCGGAACCAGACTGCTCCCGTGCGAACCTTTAACCAGCGTGGCGTCCAGCGGAATGACATCCATCAAATACCGCATTCCCAATAACTTGCGCCCCAGCTTATAACCCGCCCGCAATTTAATGAGCGGATTTTTGGGGTCCATGAACATTTCTACCGGATCGTAGCCAGGCTTACGGTGAATATCGACCAGTTTGGCGTAGTCGGGGGCTTTGGCGTCGTCGAGCCAGTAGTAGTAAGTAAACCAGCTATCGGGTTCGGCCACCGCCACGAGATCGCCCGAGCGTGGGTGGTCGAGATGATGCGCCTTTTTGCCGACTTCGTCCAGCACTAAAGCGATACCCGGCGTCTTTTCTAACCGTTGCTTAATTTCGCTAAGCTTGGATTGATCGTTCACATAAACATGCGCGATTTGGTGATCGGCGGTGGCGAAGGCTTGCGACGCCCCGGCGTCCAGCAACTCGTACCAGCGTTCGGTACGCACCGCGATTAAGCCTTCTTCCCGTAAAATTCGGTTGATGTGCACGGGTCGTGAAACTGGATTGATGCCGTACTCCGAAATAAGAATAATCTTGGCGTTTTTCCCTTCGTAATAATCAACGAGTGATTTTACCAGCGCGTCGATTTCTCCGAGTTCAGCCGAAATTTTACCAAAATCCGGCCCAAATTTTTGCAAAGCATAATCCAGGTGAGGCAGATAAATCAGCGTTAGCGTCGGATCGTGCCACTGATCGACCAGCATCGAAGCGTCGGCGATCCACTT
>JBBSSJ010000316.1:0-5190 GCA_038242095.1 Cytophagales bacterium | reverse complement strand
GCCGCCATTTGCGTAGAGATCCCCTGGACTTTCTTGGTCGTCAGCGTATCGAACTGCCGGACGTGAACGGTAATTTCGCGCGCTTTGGCCCAGGCAATTACGAATTTTTCGTCTTCCCCCGATTCCTCACCGCGCAGATTGAAATTGGCGTGCGCAATGGCAAAAGGGAATTTTTTATAGTGGAAAAGTGTGGCCAACACCATCGAATCCACGCCACCGCTTACCGCCAGGAGCGTCTGCCGCTGGTCCAATTGGAGCGAATACTCGTTAAGAAAAGTTAAAAAAGCTTTCAGCATGAGGACGAACGAAGGGCAGCACGTAATTTTACCGATGCGACCTCCGGGCAAATTTAGGCAGAAACACCCGGCGCATGAATTTTAGGAATTATTTGTTGAACCCCTGCAACCATTTTAAACGTAAATGGGTCCTTGCCATCACAGAAGCCATGAAAAATATCTTTGCCCTGCTATTGCTGACCATTACCACCTGTGCGCTAGGACAGGTCCGTCCGCCCGTAAGTACAGGTATGGGGGTTGGCGGTATTAACGATGACAAAGTTGAATTGCTGCCGGGAGCTGACAGCCTCGTAATCATGATAGAAAATGGCCAGGATATCCGACGCGTCATCAACAACGTCAGGTTCCGGCACAAAGGCTCGATCCTTTATTGCGACTTGGCGATTCAGAACGTGGCCAGTAACGTAATTCAGGCCTATGGGCACGTAAAAGTGGTGCAGGGCGACACCATTACCGTCACCGGTGACACGTTGCTTTACTATGGGGACACCCGCCTGGCCGTAGTGAGTGGTCGGAAGGCGGTGCTGACGGATAAAAAAAGAACGCTTACCTCGCGCAAACTGGAATACGACATGGCGAACGGCCTGGCTTATTACCGTGTGCCGGGCCGCACGGTAGACTCGGCCAATGTGCTTACGAGCAAAGAAGGTATTTATAATACCCGGTCCAAAGTGTTTGATTACTACCGCGATGTAAAGCTGGTCAACAAAGATTACACGTTAAGCACCGATACGCTGATCTACAACTCGATCACCAAATGGTCGTACTTCAACGGTCCGACGAAGATTGTCAATAAGGATGGTACTTTGTTAGCCAAGCGCGGTCAATACAACACCGAAACAGGTGAGTCGAGCTTCAGTACCCGCACTAAGGTAGTGAACAATAGTTATACGCTTACGGGCGATTCGCTTTTCTACGATAGCCAGAAGATGCTGGGTTTCGCCAAAGGAAACGTGGAGATTTTTGCCAAAGAAGACAATACTTTGCTAACAGGCGACGAAGGGATTTATCGGGGGGAGGAGGGTTTCTCCAAAGTATTCGGGCACGCTCTGGTAAAAAGCATTGTGTCGCAGGACACGCTGTACATCCGGGCCGACACGCTCTATTCTATCGAAAATAAAAGCGACAGTACGCGTAAACTGATTGGCGATCGTAACGTCTATATTTTCAAATCAGATTTCCAGGGGCGTTGCGATTCAGTGCGGTATGATACCGCTGATTCCTCGATTCTATTTTTTAGGGAGCCGATTCTGTGGGGCAGTAACTATCAGATGGAAGCAGATTCGATCAGTGCCTTCATCGTCAATAATAAGATTAACCGGATGCTGCTTCGCAAGGATGCCTTTGTTATTTCGGAGGACACGCTCGTGGCGCAATTCAATCAGGTGAAGGGCCGTACAATCGTGGCGCGTTTCGATAGTGCCAGTCAGTTGCAAAAAGTTCTGGTCGATGGCAATGGCCAAAGTGCCTATTATGCCCTTGACGACGACATGAAACTGATAGGCCTCAACCGGGTGGAATGCGGTAACATGAATTTGCAGTTTGTCGACAACCGGGTCAAGCGCATCGCTTTTATCGGGAGCCCGGTGGGGAGCCTGATTCCACCCCAAAACATCAAAGCGCCGCAGCGGCAATTGGAAGGTTTCAATTGGCGTATCGGGGAAAAGCCAACGCTCAGCCAAACGACCTGGGCGAACGAAGTAAAAAGTCCGCTCCCTACCGTTCCAAAGTCAATGCCGCCCCATACGGTCAAAAATTCTGAAAAACCAAAATAGTGAGAGGGAGTTAGCACGATAATTGTATCACTTATAAAAGTGATTTCAATCTAATTTTTGCCGTTCATCAAAAAAAGCTGCCTGGTTGCACAATAATTTTTGATAGTACGATTTTAAATGTATATTTTTGTCAATCATTGGAATAGCTACGAAACAAGCGGCTTACTCCAGTTCCAAATTCTAAAACAAGTCCATGAAAAGAACTATACTTTCTGTTATTTCTCTCATCCTGCTGTGCGGTCTTTTGGTGAGAGCCCAGGTGCCCGCCAACGGCAGCCGACTGGGTATCCCAAGTGCTCGTCCGGCTATTGGGATGGCTCGGCAGGCACTGGTACCGAAGCCTACGGTGCTTTCGTATAAGCCGCTCGCGCTTCAAAAGCCCCAGGCGCTTAACAACTATTATCGCGCGCTGCTTTTCAACAACAATTCGCCAGTTAGTGATGCATCCGAAGGTACCGCCGCCTATCTTGCGTTGGTGGAAAAGCCGGAGCGGCGGGTGATCAACCCGGAGGAAAAAGTTAAGGCAGCTGAGGATCAGTTGTTTGCAAATGATTGGATCACGGTATCTAATGTATATCCCAATCCCGCCAGCGACTACGCTGAATTTGATTACTCCATTCAGAGTACCACCAAGGATGCCAAGATTGTGATCCTCAATATTCTATCATCGCCTATTGCTGAGTTCGTACTCGATCGTAACAGCCACAAGTTGCGGGTCAATACCCGCGAGGTGCCGACCAATATTTATTTTTATAGCCTTATTCTGGACGGAAAGCCAGTTGCTACCAAGAAATTGCTCGTACGCCATCAGCAGTAAGCTGGATTTCCATACTTTCAAAGCTACCCGTTCGTTAAGAATTGCGTAGCTTTTTTTTATTACTTTTGTCGCCACATGCGGAAAACACTCATCACCCGTTACCTTCCTTTACTTCTCGCCATTTTCCTGACAACCTCTTGCAGCAAGTTTGCCAAGTTGCAAAAGAAGGGAACCGATAAGGAAAAGTACGCGGCAGCCCTCGATTACTACAACAAGGGCGATGCTTACCGGGCCGGGTTACTTTTCGAGGAACTTATTCCCCTCTTAAAGGGGGGCACCGAGTCGGAAATGGCGCAATTCTACTACGCCTACACGCAGTACCAGCAGGAGCAGTACAACATGGCGCAGTTTCTGTTTAAGAAATTTTACGATACCTACGCCCGCAGTGATTACGCCCAGGAAGCACTGTATATGCACGCGTATTCGCTCTACAAAGATTCGGCCCCGCACACGCTTGATCAAACCAGCACGCTGACAGCGATCTCAGCTTTGCAGGATTTTATAAACGCCTATCCCGAGAGCGCTTTCCGTAACGAGTGTACCAACTACATTTTGGAACTGCGCCGCAAACTGGAATTGAAAGCTTACGAAAAGGCCAAGCTGTATTACAAGATCAGCGACTTCAATTTGGCTTCGCTGAAATCGGCCGTCATATCGATCGATAATTTCAGAAAGGATTTTCCTGATTCAAAATTTAACGAAGAGCTTTCCTACCTGAAAGTGGACGCCCAGTACACACTAGCTAAAAGTAGCTTTGCCATCAAGCAAAAGGAGCGCTATCAGGACGCGGTGAAATATTACATGGAATTTGTAGACAAATATCCGCAAAGTAGCTTCCTGAAAGACGCTGAGAAACTCTACGCCAACAGCGAGGAGGAATTGGAGCGAATCGCGGTGGTGGAAAAAGAAAAGCTGCAGGGTGCCGAAAAGAATACCACGCCCGCCGCCGCAAAGGTATCGACGGCCCCGGTGGTCAAAAATAAATGAGCATTTACCAGTAATCAGATAAAGTACTATGAAAACGACAAATCCATCCATCATCACCCGCGATACCGATAAAATTGCCGCCGTAACCGGTAATCTCTACGAATCCGTTTCCGTCATTTCCAAGCGGGCACGTCAGTTGTCGAGCAAGATGAAGGAAGAACTCAACAACAAACTGGCTGAATTTGCCTCGGGCGTCGATAACCTGGAAGAGGTTTTCGAGAACCGCGAGCAGATAGAAATCTCCAAGTTCTACGAGCGGATGCCTAAAGCAGGCAGCACGTCGATTGACGAATTTATGGACGACAAGACCTACCACGCCTACCGTCAGTCGGAAGAGAACAACTAAGCTATCGTGTTTTGAAAATATCGTAGCCATGTGGACCCAGCTTGTCCGCATGGCTATATTGTTGTTGTCACATTGTCAAAAAAGGATCTTTTGTCGCTCCAAGGGAAATGCGTTATTGTTGGCGTTAGCGGAAGCATTGCGGCCTATAAGTCGGCATTGTTGGTTAGGCTTTTGGTGAAAGCCGGAGCCAAAGTACAGGTGTTAATGACGAAGGCGGCTATGGAATTCATTACGCCGCTTACGCTCGCTACGCTGTCGCAGCGCCCGGTACTTGCCAAATTTGTGCGCAACGAAACGGGCGAATGGAACAACCATGTCGAATGGGGCTTGTGGGCCGACGCCATCGTAATCGCGCCCGCCACTGCGCATACGCTTGCCAAATGTGCCAACGGAGTGTGCGACGATTTACTCACAGCGGTGTACTTGTCGGCCCGATGCCCGGTGTTCTTTGCGCCCGCGATGGATCTTGACATGTACCACCATGGCTCCACACAGCAGAATATCGCGCGTCTGCAATCGTACGGCAACAGCGTACTGGCGACGATGCACGGCGAACTTGCCAGCGGTTTAGTGGGCGAGGGGCGACTGATGGAGCCGGAACACATCATCAGGAATCTGGAAAGACACTTCGCCCGGAAATCGGCGGCGGTAGGAAAGCGGGTATTGATTACGGCCGGGCCCACGCAGGAGGCGCTCGATCCGGTAAGGTATGTCAGCAACCACTCTTCGGGGAAAATGGGCTACGCCATCGCCAGAGCCTTCGCATATGCGGGGGCCGACGTTACCCTGGTGAGCGGTCCGGTGGCGATAGCGGCCGATGAATCAATTCGGATGGTAAGAGTAAAATCGGCAGCGGAAATGTTGGTGGCGACGCAGGAACACTTCGATGCCAGCGACCTGGTCATTTTTGCGGCCGCTGTGGCCGACTATGCCCCGGCGCAGATAGCCGAGTGCAAGATTAAAAAGAAG
>JBBSSJ010000315.1:0-5205 GCA_038242095.1 Cytophagales bacterium | reverse complement strand
GGGATCGAGCTTTTTCTTACTCTTGCTAAAAACTAAAAAGAACGCCCGACATGGTAACAAGTTCAAGACTCAACCCCATCCAGGAAAGCCTATTGCGCCTGTTTGACCGCTATATGTCAGAAGAAGAAATTTTGACTTCGAGGAGGGCGCTGGTAAAGCAATATTCCTAATTGCTACGAGCGGAAGTAGAACGGGTTGTGGAGGAGTAGGGCTACACACAGGAAAATTTTGAGCGGATGCTAAATGAGGATAGCTGATGCGGTTAGTAATATATACCAACACGGTTTGAAATAGAAAAACTTATTCCCTCCATGAGAATCCCGATTTTTATCTTCCTCCTTTCGTTTACCGTAATTTGCTCGGATGCTCAAGATCAAACTCAGCCGGTAAAGGCAGTCACTGCCGAAGCGATTGAAAGCAAATCCTTTGAGCCGGCAAACGTGCTGTGGTATACCAAACCTGCGGCTGTTTGGGAAGACGCTTTGCCGGTGGGGAATGGGCGGTTAGGGGCGATGGTTTTCGGCGGGGTGAAGGAAGAGCGGATTCAGCTTAATGAGGAAACGTATTGGACGGGTGGCCCTTACAGCACAGTCGTGAAGGGGGGATACAAAGCACTGCCCGAAATCCAGAAACTTATTTTTGAAGGAAAACCCCTTGAAGCCCACAAACTCTTTGGTCGGAAGCTGATGGGGTATCCGGTAGAACAGCAAAAGTATCAGTCGCTGGCCAACCTGCATTTGTTCTACGAAAACAAAGAGGAGGCTAAGAATTACAAGCGATGGTTAGACTTGGGCAGCGGAATTTCCGGTGTTCAATACGAGATTGATGGGGTTCAGTTTACGCGGGAAGTGTTTGCGTCCGCGGTCGATCAAACCATCGCAATCCGGCTAACCGCCAGCGAGAAAGGCAAGATCAATTTTGAGACTGAATTAAGGGGGGTTCGAAACGACGCACATTCTAACTACGGGACCGACTATTTCAGAATGGATGCGGAAGGGAATGACGAATTGATTTTAAGAGGCAAGTCGGCTGACTATCTTGGAATAGAAGGCAAGCTACGATTTGAGGCAAAATTAAAGGTCAAGTCCGAAGGCGGCAGTACGACAATCAAGGGAACCAGAATCAAAGTAAAGGACGCTAACTCGGTAACCCTCTATTTTGTGGCGGCCACCAACTTTGTGAACTACAAGGATGTAAGTGGTGACGAGAAACAAAGAGTCGGAAATAGCCTTGATCTTCTCAACCGCAAGAACTACGAAAGCATTAAAAAAGAGGCCGTACATGACTATCGGCAGTTTTTCGATAGAGTGAAATTAAATCTACCCATTACAGAAAATTCCTATTTGCCGACGGATGAAAGATTGAAAAAGATAGAAACATCGTCGGATCCACAATTGGCAGCCTTGACCTATCAATTTGGCCGATATTTGCTTATTTCTTCCAGTCGGGTCGGGACGCAACCCACCAACTTGCAAGGGATCTGGAATAAGGACATGAACCCCAGTTGGGATTCTAAATACACGACCAATATCAACGCAGAAATGAATTATTGGGGCGTAGAATCCGCCAACCTTTCTGAATTGTCGGAGCCGCTTTTTACGATGATCAAGGAGTTGACGGACCAGGGAAGTCAGGTCGCCAAAGAGCATTACGGGGCATCAGGTTGGGTGCTTCATCAGAACACCGATTTATGGCGAGTGGCGGCACCCATGGACGGACCAACCTGGGGGACGTTTACGGTGGGAGGTGCGTGGTTGGTGACGCACATGTGGGAGCATTACTTGTACACAAAAGACACAGAGTTCTTAAAAGAAATGTATCCGGTACTCAAAGGATCGGTAGATTTTTTTATGGACTTTTTAGTCGAGCATCCTAATGGAAAATGGTTGGTGACTAACCCTTCAAATTCTCCCGAAAACCCACCCAAAGGTCCCGGATACGAGTACTTCTACGACGAAGTTACGGGTTCGTATTATTTTACGACCATCACGGCTGGTGCCACGATGGATATGCAGATTCTTAAAGATTTGTTCAGCTATTATGCCACCGCGGCCGACCTTCTCAATAGGGACAAGGACTACGCAGCCAAAGTAACTAGGACCAGAAGCAGGCTGGTTCCTTCACAAATAGGAAAAAATGGAAACCTTCAGGAATGGGCGGACGATTTGGAGCAAATGGAGGACAAGCACCGGCACTTTTCCCACATGTATGGCTTGTATCCTGGAAATGTTTTATCTGCGAAATACACACCAGAGTTGGTTGAGGGTATCAAGTCGGTTTTGGAGCAAAGAGGGGATGGCGGAACTGGTTGGTCAAGGGCATGGAAGACGGCATTGTGGGCAAGGTTAGCGGATGGCGAACGGGCACACTCGATCTATAAAGGCTATTTGAAAGAGCAATGTTATATGTCGCTTTTTGCCAAATGTTATACACCCCTTCAGGTCGACGGGTCACTTGGCATGATGGCTGCGATTACCGAAATGCTCGTCCAATCCCACGAAGACGAAATTGCGTTACTTCCGGCCCTACCAGCCGAATGGGAAACGGGCTCGTTTAATGGCGTTTGCGTCAGAGGCGGTTTTGAACTTGCCTATGCGTGGGAAAAGGGGAAGGTGGTGGCCGTCACCGTGAAATCAAAAGCCGCGTCTTTGTGCCGAATCAAAACAGGGGCGCCGCTAAGACCGAGTCTCGGCGGAAAGAAAGTTGCATTCGTTTCTGACGACGACGGGGTAATTGAATTTAAAACCGTGAAAGGAGCTACGTATATTTTGAAATAAGAAAGAACTGCTCAGATTGAATTTGCAGCTATCTTCCCTACTTCTCCTCTTTCCTCATCCGCATTGTTGGCTTTGCTTATTTTTTTGCTCAGGCGCTCGTAAGGAGCTAGGGTCTCCGGGTTATTGCGGTAATTCTCTTCCGCGTCGCGTTGGGCTTGCTCCTTAACTTTCATCAAGTGGCGGACAAACTCGATGCCGCTAATGCGTTTGGTGGGCTTTTCCATAGTCATGCGTGATTTTCCTTGCCCT
Organism: Cytophagales bacterium; assembly: GCA_038242095.1. GTDB lineage: Bacteria > Bacteroidota > Bacteroidia > Cytophagales > Spirosomataceae > Persicitalea. The sequence goes on along the minus strand of JBBSSJ010000315.1, from coordinate 2,179 downwards.
AAATTACAAAAATCCTCTGAGTGCTTTACCTTATACTTAGTAGTGTTCGCCGAGTCGACGAGTTTTAGCTATTTTTAGTTTGCAAATAAGCCCGACCGCCATGAAGATAATTTTCCTCTTACTATTGATGAGCCTGGCCACCTTCTGCCAATCGCAGGATATAGAAACAGAGAATCAACCCTACTTCCGCGATCCATTCGTCACCGTGTACATGACGGGTTCAATAGGCATGGGCCTTTCGGGGCAACCCTCGGTGCTTTCGGGGGCGCCATTGATGGAGCAAGCAACGTTGCCTTTGCGGTTTCGGCATAACTGGTTCATCATCCCCGAAGTGTACGGGGGTGCTTTTCGAAGCCCGAAATTTCCCGCTAGAAAAAGATCACTTATTCCTACTTACCCACGCTACCGGCATCAGATGTACGGGATGCGGTTTGGCCGAAGCTTCGCGCCACCTGACAACGGCTTTTCGGTTTTGCCTTCGATCGGAATCGATTTTCTGCGAATCGAGGAGCCGTACTACCGCACGGGAAACAGTGGGCGTGACCTTGAGTATAAAATATACCGCCTTTACGCCATTCCTATTCAGGTCGACTTGCGTTTCCAGCAAAGACGCGACAGTTACGCGGCTTTTGCCATCAGAATGCGGTTCAACAAGAATAACCGCCGCCCGTTCGGAAGTCTTACGGCGGGGGTGGAATTCAAACTGAATTGATTGGTTGGCCGGAACAATCTTTCTGACTTCGGGGTAGGAAGGACATAAGTTGGGAATGGTTTTTTAACGGTTGTTTGTTCTATAATCAGATCAAAAAGCCGTTTTAAATTGTCAACCGTACGGGCGACCCCGTTTCCATTTTTAACTAATATAAAATGCTTGCAGTCCAGATAAAAGAACCAGGCTCCGCCGAACAACTATTCATTGCGCCCTTTCCCATGCCTACGCCCGCAGCGGACGAAATCCGCGTCCGCGTGCACGCCACAGCCCTTAACCGCGCCGATATTATGCAGCGCGAGGGAAAGTACCCGCCGCCCGAAGGCGCGAGCCTGATTATGGGCCTGGAAGTGGCGGGCGAAGTCGAGTCAGTAGGAGAGGGCGTAACACGCTGGCGAATTGGCGATAAAGTATTTGGCCTTTTGCCGGGCGGTGGCTACGCAGAGTTTGCGGTCATGCACCAGGATATGGCGATGCCAATCCCCGACGGTTGGGAATATACGGAGGCCGCTGCCGTGCCTGAGGTATTTTTGACGGCATTTCAGGCGTTGCGCTGGGTGGGGAAGCTCGAACAGGGCGAAACCCTGCTGTTTCACGCCGGGGCGAGTGGCGTGGGTACGGCTGCTATTCAACTCGCCCGACAAATGAGGGCGGACGTCATTGTGACGGCCTCTTCGGGCAAGCACGCGCTTTGCCTGGAATTGGGGGCCAAACATGCCATCGACTACCGGAAAGGACCTTTTCTGAAAGAATTGATGGAGCTCACCAACGGCCAGGGCGTCGACCTGATCGTGGATCCGGTGGGTGGCGATTATTTTGATCAGAATATTCAGGCGCTGCGACCCGACGGGCGGCTGGTAATGCTGGCCGTGATGGCGGGTGGGCAGACAACAGCCAACATCGGCCCCATAGTTTTCAAGCGGCTGCAAATTCTGGGGACTACCTTGCGCTCCCGAAGCCGTGCCTACCAAGTCGACCTTACGCAGGCATTCCAGGATTTTGCCCACGAATTGCTCGAAAGCCGCGCCATTCACCCCATTGTAGACGAAGTATTCTCCTGGCACGATGTCGCCAAAGCCCACCGCTACATGGAGGCGAATTTGAGCGCAGGGAAGGTGGTTTTGCAAATCAAAGAATGATTTTGCTGTTAAAGGCGGCGTTTCTCTTTTGGGTAAAAGCGGGGCGGCCTGTGCCGTCAAAAGGCGATTTTTGCTTTGGCCAGGTGCTGCCATTTAAATTTCGCCCCATTGACCTTTTAACCCTTAACCGTTTGATCTAATTTCAAATGATTCAAAAAATAAAATCCCTCAGCCAGGAATATGCCGCCGATGCGGTGGCGACGCGGCGACATTTGCACCAGCACCCTGAATTATCATTTCATGAATATAAAACGGCCCGCTTTGTGGCGGACCGGTTGAAGGAGCTGGGGCTGGAACCGCAGGAAGGTGTAGCAGGTACGGGCGGAGTGGC
>JBBSSJ010000314.1:0-5209 GCA_038242095.1 Cytophagales bacterium | reverse complement strand
TCTTCCATGATTTCTTAGTCGCGCTGATTATGCCTGTTGGGAAGTTTTTACCGTAAGCTCGGTCAAAAGCCGGGCAATTTGCTTGCGAGCCGCCCGAATACGGAGCGGATTCTCAATGGGAGAAACCGCGTGTGCAAACCGCAGGCGCAACAGACGCTCGCGCTCATTAGCGATCTCTTCTTTAAGCTGATCGGCCGAAAGGGCCGTTATTTCTTGGTTATTCATTACTTTATCAATTTGTGGGGTCCAGAAAAACGCGTTGCGCCTTATGCCTGATAATCACGACGAACGATGAACTTGGTCTTCAAAGGCAATTTCTGTGCTGCCAGACGAAGTGCTTCGTTAGCCGTAGCTAAATCGACGCCACCAGCTTCAAAAATGATCGTACCGGGCTTGACAACGGCTACCCAGTATTCGGGAGCACCTTTACCTTTACCCATCCGTACTTCGGCGGGCTTCTTGGTGATGGGCTTATCGGGAAAAACCCGGATCCACACCTGGCCTTCCCGTTTCATAGCGCGGGTTACAGAAATACGCGCGGCTTCGATTTGGCGGGCAGTCAACCATCCCGGTTCCAGGGACTTGATAGCGAACGATCCGAAGGCAATCTGATGACCGCGCGAGGCGATACCATTCGATCCTCCCTTTTGCTTTTGCTGCTTGCGAAATCTGGTTCTTTTCGGCTGTAACATGATACTTATCTATTTGGATTGACGACTGGCGTCAATTATCGTTCTCGATTATTTATCTTCTTCCGCCACCGCCGCCAGCGTTACCACCGCGACCGCCCCCAGCATTACCACCACGACCGCCTCCGGCACCACCGCCTGCGCCACCGGGTCCACCGCTACGTTTGCGACGATCTCCACGATCACCACCACGCTCGTTCTCACCCCGGCGTCCGCCGCGCTCACCGCGACCACCACGCTCTTGGCGATCGTTACGATCTGCCTGAGCCGTTGCAGCAGCTGGCGTCAGATCACGCTTACCGTACAATTCACCTTTGAAGATCCAAACCTTGATTCCGATCTTTCCGTAGACCGTCTGGGCTTCTGAAATAGCAAAGTCGATGTCGGCCCGCAGGGTATGCAAGGGAATGCGTCCTTCTTTATATTCCTCGGTACGGGCAATCTCGGCACCACCAAGACGACCGGCCAAACGTATTTTAATGCCTTGTGAACCGACGCGCATGGCCGATGAAATGGCTTGCTTCATGGCGCGACGATATGAGATGCGTGCCTGCAATTGCTGGGCAATGGCTTCTCCTACCAACTTAGCGTCTACTTCCGGGCGTTTGATTTCGTAGATGTTAATCTGAACATCTTTACCCGTAATGCTCTTCAATTCTTCTTTGATCCGATCGACTTCGCTGCCACCTTTACCGATCACAATACCCGGACGAGCCGTGTGGATCGTCAAAGTGATCCGCTTCAAAGTCCGCTCAATTACGACCTTGGAAATCGAACCCTTCGGGATACGAGCCTGGATGTATTTACGGATTTTTTCGTCTTCCACCAGTTTTTCGGAGAAATCTTTTCCGCCGTACCAGCTTGAGTCCCAGCCTCTGACAATACCTAGTCTGAAACCTATCGGGTTTACCTTTTGTCCCATATTATTTAAGATCTTTTATGATTCGGTGGTAGTATCTGCTTCTTCGGCCTGAACGAAATCTGACATCGCCATTGTCTCGTCAACCACAAGCGTAATATGATTAGAGCGCTTGCGAATCCGGTGCGCACGTCCCTGAGGAGCGGGGCGCAACCGCTTTAACATCCGGCCGCCATCGACAAACACCGTCTTTACGTACAGATCAGCGTCGCCAATCTCAGCATCCTCGTTTGCCTGTTGCCAATTAGCAATGGCTGACAACAACACTTTGCGCAAAATAGGTGCACCTGCATTGGGCTGAAATTTGAGTAATGCCAAAGCTTTGCTGACCTTTTGGCCGCGAATCATGTCGGCTACCAACCGCATTTTACGCGGCGAGGTAGGTACGTTCCTGTTTATTGCTCTTGCTTCCATGTTCTTTCGGTTTAGCCGTCGCCAGTATTTCAGGCGGGGCAATCAACAAAGTTTATCGTTTTCCTTTATCCTTCTTAGCCGTGTGGCCGCGGAAGTTGCGCGTTGGTGAAAACTCACCCAACTTATGGCCCACCATGTTCTCAGTCACGTACACGGGAATGAATTTATTTCCGTTGTGAACAGCGAACGTGTGGCCGATGAAGTCAGGAGAAATCATCGAACGACGCGACCAGGTCTTAATGACCGATTTGCGGGCTGCGTTGTTCATCACCTGAATCTTATTATCCAGGCGATAATCTATATAAGGACCTTTTTTTAATGAACGTGCCATATAGCTATCTTACTTTTTACGTCTGCTAATAATCAGTTTTGAAGAATGCTTCTTACGGCTTCTGGTCTTAAGTCCTTTGGAGAACTGACCATTGCGCGAGCGGGGCTGACCTCCGGAAGCACGTCCCTCTCCGCCGCCCATTGGGTGATCGACCGGGTTCATTGCCACAGCACGAACACGTGGACGACGACCCAACCAACGCCTGCGACCGGCTTTACCCAAGTTAATGTTCATGTGGGTCGAGTTACCAATCGTACCTACCGTAGCGATACAAGCCGACAGGATCATGCGCATTTCGCTCGATGGCAAGCGCAGCACGGCATATTTGCCTTCACGGGCTACGAGTTGAGCATAGGTTCCGGCGGAACGGGCGATTTGACCTCCTTTACCGGGCGTCATTTCAATATTATGTACGATCGTACCGATTGGCATGGCGCTTAAAGGAAGTGCATTGCCTACTTCCGGTGCTACCGAAACACCTGAAATAATCTTTTTGCCAACGGTAAGGCCATTAGGGGCCAAAACGTAACGCTTTTCACCGTCACCGTATTGAACCAGCGCGATGCGGGCCGAACGGTTAGGGTCGTATTCGATGGTCATTACTTCGGCTTCGTCGTCAAAACGATTGCGCTTGAAGTCGATGACCCGATACTTACGCTTATGACCGCCGCCGACGTTTCGTACCGTCATGCGACCCTTGTTATTACGACCACCCGACTTTTTGAGTGGTTCGGTCAGGCTGCGCTCGGGTTTGGAAGCCGTGATCTCCGAAAACGAAGGGGCTATCCGGGTGCGTTGTCCTGGGGTAGTTGGTGATAATTTCTTAACTGCCATTGCTGTATTTAGTCAATGATTATAAATCGGTGAACTGTGTCCTAGGCTTCTCCGTAGAGATCAATGAAATCGCCTTCGGCTACGGTTACGATCGCTTTTTTGTAAGTCGAGGTTTTGCCGGAGATAAATTTGCCGGAAGAAACGCGGGTCTTGGTCTTGCCGATGCAACGCATCGTGTTGACTTTTTCCACCGTCACGCCGAACATCTTCTCGACGGCCTTCATGATCTCGATCTTATTGGCGGTTTTCTCCACCTCAAAAGCATATTTCCGCATGGCCCCCTGGGCGGTCACCTTTTCGGTGATGATCGGACGCTTGAGTACGCTCATTTTATTTTCTGTTCAAAAGGTTATCCAAAACTTCCAGCGCGGGCTGACAAATCAGCAGGCGGTCAGCGTGCAGCAACTCATAGGTATTTACATCGCTGGCCGACATGATTTTGGTCTTGGGGATATTACGTCCCGACAGGTACACATTCTTGTCGGCGTCACCCAAGATCAAAAGTGTTTTCTTGCCCGAAAGCGAAAGCGCGCTCAAAAGGTTGAGGTAAGATTTGGTTTTGGGAGCATCAAAAGTGAAAGCTTCCAGAATGGAAACCGCATTTTCCTGCGCCTTGACAGCTAAGGCTGACTTACGCGCCAGCACTTTCACTTTCTTGTTGAGCTTAAAGCTGTAGTCACGGGGCCGGGGACCGAAGATGCGACCGCCACCCACCAAAATGGGGTTGCGACGGCTACCAGAACGTGCACCGCCCGTTCCTTTTTGCTTCTTCATTTTCTTGGTCGTGTAATTGACCTCGCCACGCTCCTTGGCCTTGTGCGTTCCTTGCCGCTGATTGGCCAGGTACTGCTTCACGTCAAGATAAACCGCGTGCTCGTTGGGCTGGATGCCGAAGATTTCTTCCGACAGCGTTATCTTGCTCCCGGTCTCTTCTCCTTTTATGTTAAATACTGACAGTTCCATCGATACTATTTCTCAATGATTACGAATGAATTTTTGGCGCCGGGAACCGAACCGCTGATAACGATCAGGTTTTGCTCAGGCATAACTTTCAAAACCTTAAGGTTTTGAATCGTGACGCGGTTACCGCCCATGCGGCCACCCATGCGGAGTCCTTTGAAAACCCGCGAAGGGAAAGAACAGGCACCGATCGAACCCGGGTGACGGGCGCGGTTGTGCTGACCGTGGGTCGTACCACCTACCCCGCTAAATCCGTGACGCTTTACAACGCCCTGAAATCCGCGGCCTTTTACTTTGCCTACCACGTCCACAAATTCACCTTCGGCGAAAATGTCACTTACGGAAAGCGAAGCGCCTAATTCGTGCTCCTTAGCGAAGTACTTGAACTCGACGACCTTCTGCTTGGGCGTAGTGCCGGCTGCTTTGAAGTGGCCGAGCATCGGCTTGGTAGTGTTCTTCTCTTTCTTTTCGCCAAAAGCCAGTTGCAGAGCTTTGTAGCCATCTTTTTCCTCGGTGCGTACCTGTGTAACAACACAGGGACCAGCTTGAATTACTGTACATGCCAGAGCCTGCCCGTCAGCATCGTACAAACTAGTCATTCCGATCTTTTTTCCTATTAAACCAGACATTATTTGTTTTTTTAAATAGCAGGATAAAACCTATTTTTAAAACGGACTGCAAAGTTAGGAAAAGGTTTTACAATATCTAACCCAGCGCCGTATATTTTCTTGATTATAAACAAAAAAGGTCAGATGCTTGTGCCATCTGACCTCAATCATCGCTGTGCGTTACGCAAAAGCCAAGCATGGCTTCCTTTCAGCGAGAAGAACTCAGATGCGGTTTCCGTCAATGCGGACCTCCACCCGACCAGTATGTTTTCCGTTTGGCGAAAGGCTTCTCCCTCTCACCCGGACCATAGTCTATACTTTAATCTCGACGTCTACACCGCTGGGCAATTCCAGCTTCATGAGGGCGTCGACGGTTTTAGCGCTCGAAGAGAAAATATCCACCAGGCGCTTGTACGTGCACAGTTGGAATTGCTCTCGCGACTTCTTATTGACG
>JBBSSJ010000313.1:0-5212 GCA_038242095.1 Cytophagales bacterium | reverse complement strand
ACGGCGAGGAGGTTGAGAACGTCGATTACTATTTCTTTGATACCAAGACTTTCCTGCCTGTGGCTACGCGCTATTTTTCGTTAACCGGGCAGACGCAGGGCGCCGGAGTGGAAAACCTTTTCAGTGATTATCGGTTGGTCAGTGGCTTGCTGTTTCCTTTTTCGGTCGACACCAGCTACAACGGTCAGCCCGGTGAGGCCCTTCGCCTTAAAACCATCGAGACCAACGTGGTATTGAATCCGCAGCTGTTTGCTTTTCCTGAGTAAACGGCCTTACCAGCGCTCTATTCCTAACAGTTTCTTGCCCAAATCGCTCAACTCAGCCGTTTCGTAGCGGCTTTGCTCCCAGCCGCGCGGATCGCCGGGGAAGGCGTAACCCTCGGGGGCGATTCGCTCACGCCACGAATCGACGCGCCACTGCCGCAGCGCTTCGTTGTCTTCTTCCGCGGGCATCATTGAAATGTATTGCGCAATGCGCACTTTGTCTTCGGAACGATTGGGCCGGATTCGGTGGGGCAGGGCGCTGTGAAAAATCAACAGATCGCCCGCATTCAGCTTTACTTTCACTACCTGGTTTTCAAATTCCGATATGTCTGGCTGGAAGCGGTTGCGGTCGGCGGGTTGCGTAAGCTTCCAGGTATCGTAGGTCCTGAAAAGCTCGGGAATACACTGAAAGCCGCCCATATTCTCGTCGGTTTGGTCGGCCAGCGCCAGCCCGCCTTGGACATTTTGAGGCTTGGTTTCGGGATCGTAGTCCCAGTGAATGAAACCTTTATACGCAAAGCCGGGCCGAATGGGGAAGTTCAAATTGGCGCGGTCTATGGTCACCCACAGTTTCTCGGTACCCCAGATGTCCACGAAGGCGTCGTGCACGCGTGGCATTTGGCGATTATCCCAGAGCGCCTGATTATTATAGACCTCCACCATGCCCGTGCCGGCCAACTCCTTCATCTGCATTTCGGCGCGGGGCGCGGTGTACCAGGTGGCAGGATCGTCGCCTGCTTTATCCTCAAATTCCCACAGAAATTCCGCCGTATGTTGGGCCTGCTCGCGCGGGACGGCGCTCTTGACCACCACGAAGCCATTTTCAATCCAAAAAGTCCAATCCTGCTCGCTCAAAACCCGGAGCGGTTGCCCGTTGGAGCGATCACTGAGTTTTACTTTGCTACTCTTAGCCGTGGAAGGATTGCCGGGAATATCTTTGTGCGCGTTTTCGGGCGGGGTAATTGTAGTTTTCATGGAAAGAAAAGGTAAGGTGTTGGCATAAATGAGAAAGTAGGCTTCCTCATGGATCTAATCCTTTTCTTATTTGCCAAAGGTGTTGCTACTAGCTCATTACTTGTGATTAAAATGCGCCTCGCAACCACTCGATTAAGGTATTTGTTTGGTTTTCGTACTAAAATAAAAAATTAAACAAATTATAGATGAGTGAGTTAGATGACTTGACAAAATGCAGGAAAACGAATTCCTGCCTATAACCAACCAAGATCATGAAAAATCTAACCATGCTGAAAAGCCTAGCCCTCGCGCTGGTGATGGGCCTGGGCGTTGTATTCAACGCCAACGCCCAAAAAATGACTAATAAAGACTTGGCCGAAAGCGCTGGTCTGTCTGACAACTACTCGACGCTGCTTGCTGCGTTGAAAGCTGCCGGACTCGCCGATCAGGCTTCCCAGCCCGGCCCTTTCACGATCTTCGCTCCCGAGAACAGCGCCTTCGAGGCGCTGCCTGACGGTACTTTGGATATGCTGTTGAAGCCCGAGAACAAGAAAATGCTGTCGGGTATTCTACTGAACCACGTAGTAAAAGGTTCTGTAATGTCTTCTTCGTTGAAGGACGGCCAAAAGATTGAAACTGTTGGTGGCGGTACGCTGACGGTTCGCATGAAAGACGGTAAAGTGATGATTGAAGATGCCAAAGGCGGCACGGCCACAGTCACAATGGCCGACATCAAAGCTACCAACGGGGTGGTACACAGCATCAATGCTGTGTTGATGCCGGGTATGTAATACACCGATCCTTGCATAAAAAACGCCCTCGACCAACGTCAGGGCGTTTTTTTTATTTGAGTTCGATCATTCGCCAGTAAGGTGGCCCTTGCTGCGTTACTTTACCGGATTCATCCAGTACTTGCAGCGATACGCGGTATTTGCCAGCGGGAATATCGCTCGGAAAGCGCACGAAGGCCGACCCCCCATGCTGCGTCACGTAACGAAGTTCGGATTCGGCAAAATAGATTTCGGTCGAATTCTGAATCGAAATTAGTTTCAGACGTGTTTTAGGCGCCACGCTATTGACGCTCACGTAATTTTTCTGATTTCTTAAAAAAACGAGCGGCTCTTTGATGGAACACGACGACAGGTAATCGCCCATGTAGTAGATTTCGTTCGCAGCGAGTTTGCCAGGTCTGGTGTGGACTTGATGGCAGAACTCAAACTGCGAAGTGGCGTCGCTGATGCGCATTACGTAATGCTCGTATTCCAGGGAAGCTGGTAGTTTTATTAGTGCACTTTCGCCGTACTGGCTGGCTTCCGCTACTGTTAATTTTGTCGCTTGTCCAAGGGTATCGACCAATTCTACTTTCAGATTACCTGCGTACAGATTTCCCCCTGTGAGCTGGAAAGTCCCTCCCGGCCGGACTCTGGATCCTTCATGATCCGGCTGCCAATTGTTTACCTGGAGCCGACCTGGCCTGAGTGTCACGGGTACTGGCGTGGTCAGTACCTCGCCATTTTTCATTGTCAACTCTACTTGGTAGCGGCCTGGCGTCAACTTTTCTTCCAAAGATTGGATTTCGATGCCCAACTGATTGATTCGGGCAAAGATGCCCTGAAAAAAGAAGGGAGAATTTGACCCATTGGGGATATCTGAGTCGTTTACCGCGAACACTTCCCTGGTTTCGAGATTAGTAAATTTAGCCTGCACCGGCAGCGCGTTGCCGTAAAGATTTCGGAACGGCAAAAAGAAAAAATTGGGGCCGAACTCGGTCGATTCGAATTGGTAATCACGGGGATCAAAGTCGGCGGCGAGTGCGGCCGCATCGACGGTCAGCGGCCCGGCCGGAAGCAGGGTTACGGTGTAGATGCTGGGCGATATGCCGCCTGAAGATAGGCTGTTGGATGGATTATTCTTATCGAACAATTCCAGCTTCCTGCACTCCGGGCAATTCTCATAAAACAAACCCCGCCAGTTTGCGGATTTTAACTCGGCTTGCCTGGTCAATTCTACGTAAGGAATGATTTCGCCCGAGGGCAAGTAGGCAGGAGCCTTCAACGTAATCACCTTCTTCTCCTGGTCGATAGTCACATCTTCCGCGGGAATCTCGCGGAAATAAAGAGAAAGAATTTGCAGATTTTCATCGGGATCGGGCGTTTTGGGCTGGCAACCCACAACAAAGGCCAGCAGCACGGCCCAGATAAGACAATTAGCGGAGCGTTTCATAGGCGCTATTTTTACGTTATAGATTGGATTGATTTCTCGTATAAAAATAGCGAAAACCCAGGCCGATACTACCGGTGTTCAAATTTGGGGTGAAGTTATAACCGAAAGCGCTTCCTTTACTTTCCACAGGAGCACCTACGGGGGTGTTTACATTGTAATGCTTTGTGTTACTCACGCCTCCTGAGATGTTGATAGGATTAGTGGAAGCAAAATTGCCGTATAAAGCCCACTTTGGCGTGATACGCCACGCAATGCCCGCTCTAAGGCTCGCGCCCAGAATTAGGGTATTTGTCTGATTTACGTAATAACTGCCCTCCGTGTTTTGCTGATTTACATTGTTTTGTAGAATGTAGGTTAAGCCGATGCTAGGACTGAGGTAAAGCGCAAATTTCTCAGAGAGTGGTTTATAAAATTCGATGAAACGGCTACCGCCAAAGCTGACTTGCTGTAGCGAGGGGATGTTTGGGGGCAGATAAGTGGATTTTTGAGTGCTCAAAGCATGGCTTAACTCCCAGCCAGAGGAACGATTGGCTTGTGTAAATTGCCCCCAGGATACGCCAATATTATAATTGAAGACGCCTTGCGTAGGTTGGGAATCAATATACTGAAAACGATTGATGTTGGTTGAGAAATCGCCGCTTACGAACGATTGCCCGGCTTCGAACTGCGCTTTAACATCCGCAGAAAGTATTAAGAGCGCTGTAAGTACTAAGAAGTTGTAAGCGTTTTTCATGGCTGAGTAGTTTTAGCGTTGATATTTTTGGCCAACCGGATTTGGAACGAACTTGGAAAACTGGTCGACAGACCGGTCGAGAATGAAAAACTTTTTGACTGGTTCGCCTCCTCACGGAATGGTGAATATCGTGCGCTCAATGAAAGTATATTGAAGTAACCTTCAATTGATAGCTTCTTGCCGGGGAAGGAATAGGCTAAACCCGGTATAATCGCCAACCCGTACAACGCGAAGGTATTTTTGTAAGCTTCTATGGAACCATCATCAGATTTAAAATTTCTTAGGCCAAAAGTAGGGCCAACCTCACCGTGCAGAAACACGGCCCAGCGCTCGTTCACGAATTTGTATTTTCGAACAAAAGGTAAAACATCGATTAATTGTAAAATTGTGCGATTTTTTGTGTTTACGCCAGACCCTGTGGGATCCGTCGTGCTGCGAGTCCAACTCAAATCATACGCCACTCCCAATCCAATCATAGTAGTAGGGTTTACGAATTTTCCCCACTGGATCTCTGGAATAATGTAGTGTTGCGCACTGCTGTATTTGCGTTCTGGCTCAAGATTTTTGCCAGACCTCAATGTACCGTTCAGACTTACCGTCCCGCCCCAGTAGGTAGTGCCCCGTTGCGCCTGGGCGCGCAATTGGGTCCAGCCAAAAAGGCTGATTAGCGCACTCAGCAAAAATAGTTTTTTCATCATCCTGGATGCTTTAAGTTTACGGGTGAAAGATAGGTTGAGACGCAAATTTTTGCAACCCTTTAACAAAATTTAAGTGAATACTAATAACACCAAAAATCAGTACTTGCTTTCCAGAAGTACTTTCAATTTTTTGGCTTCGGCCGTGAAGTCATTGTAACGAATTCCTCTATCCGAAATATTCTTGCCTGAGCAATCGTAGATATGACTCATGGGAGAAGAGAGAAAAGGATTCTCAAATGCCAAAAAATATTCCCGCTGGTATGCGTAAACTGTTACCAAAAGTGGTCCGCTTTTGGGGCGCTGGAAGGAGGTCAGTTCAGCCTTGGCCCAGGGAATATCTT
>JBBSSJ010000312.1:0-5224 GCA_038242095.1 Cytophagales bacterium | reverse complement strand
GTTCGTGAAATGCCCTACATTCCCCACAACTTGGCACACTTGCTGGACAGTCCACCCAGATCTACTCTTAGCAAATGGAGCGCCCGCGGCCTCCCACACCCAGGAAACAGTAATTCATAATCTCAATTGTTTTAATCAAAGTAGTGAGCATTATATGAACGACCGTTTATTAAATGTAAAGTTGGCTTTGTGCCCCACTTGATCGATTTTGTACCAAATGTTGGCCACTCTCTATTTTTTGGTAATTTTAGAACAGCGGCATCTCTCTTTGCGGCTGGTTTTTCTTGTTTTGTTCTCGCTGGATTAGTCGAATAGACGCTTCCAGAACGATTTTTTACCTTGCTCCGGCATTCGGCTTGCAATGCCCTCAATGATCGTTGTCAGGTGGTCAATTTGGTTTTGTATGTCCACCGGAGCTGCCGGTAGTTGGGTCTGGGTGAGTTGGCCTTGGGCGAAACTGCGGACATCCTCATTGATGTACTGTCCGATGGTCTTACCGGCTCGCTCGGCGGCTTTCTCAATCACCAGGCGCGTGTCTTGCTCAACTCCTCGGACTGACCAGGTAACGGGCTTCCTGCTTTTGGGAATGGAGTCTAGCTTTGAGTCTGAGGTTGAAGGTTGGGATTGGGCTTTCATAGGGTGTCTTACATGATGTAAGACACATAATTAGTAAATTTTTGGGCATGTAAGACATACTCAACAACCTGTAAGACATTTTACGAAATTTGTCTTACACAAGATAATTCAGATTATAAAACCATGCGAGTTGGTTGGTTTGGTGTCCCTTGGTATGTATATGCCCTAATTTGTCTATTGATGGCCATTGGGTATGGCATCTACTCCGTTCAACCTATCAAGGGTTATGATTGGATTGCTCAACCCACCTGGCGCTTTGTGGTCCTTCGTTGGTTTCATAGTTTGGTGTGGCTCTTCCTGTGTACGGCCTGTCTACTAATGTACTTCCGAGGAGAGCAAGGTCTAAACTGGGCCAAGTCAGTGAGCTTACTGGGTTTACTGTTCTATTTAGTTTATTTGATATGCTTCTTTTTGGAAAAGAATAACCTTTGATCGCTGCCTGTTTAAAGGCTTCGTACCGGGACGCCGGAGCGTTCGAATGAGTCAGTCCTAGTAAAGTGAAATTAAAGGGTAATTTTCGTTTTCCCTTCTATTCCCCCTTAGTCTTGACACAGTTTAGCGAGCAGTCTCCCTACCGGGTACCGTCGGCAAACAGGGCCAGTGCTTCATCATCTTTATACCGCTCAATCTCACCTTTCAGCTGCTTTTTCAGGTCGGCGGTAATTTTCTCGTAGCCTTTTTTGCCGTAGAGATTCGTCATGTTGTGCGGGTCTTTCTGAATGTCGTATAGCTCCCAGAAACTGGCGGGGCCGTAGAACCGGGCCAGCGTATAGCGCGACGTACGCAACCCGAAGTGCGGGTATACGTGATGGTCAATCGGGTACTCGTAGTAGTGATAATACGCCCCGTCGCGAATGGCCTTTTTCTCTCCCGTCAGCAGTGGCAGAAACGACCGACCCGCCATATACTCCGGCGTGGCTGTACCCGCCAGATTCAGGATCGTTGGTGCCCAGTCTACGTTGGAGACCAGCCCCTGTACTTTCGTGCCGGGCTTGATTACCCCCGGATAGCGGATAACGAACGGCGTTTTCAGCGACTCTTCGTAAATGAACCGCTTGTCGAACCAGCCGTGTTCGCCGAGGTAAAAGCCCTGATCGGAGGCATAAATGACCACGGTGTTTTTGGCCAGCCCCGTTTTGTCCAAGTAATCCAGCAGTTTACCAATGTTGCGGTCCATCGAGTTGGCCGTGGCCAAGTAATCGCGCATATAGCGCTGGTACTTCCACTCCACCAAAGCCTTGCCGCTCAGCTTTTTCTCGTCGAATTCCCGGCTGATCTTTTTCTCGTAATAGTCATGCAGGGCCGCTTTCTGCTCGGGTGAAAGCCGCTTCATGCTCTCGTAGTTCATGTGCACTTTCAGATCTTCCTTCAGGCGCATCGTTTTGTCGATGGTCATGTCCTGATCTTTAGCCGCCGGGCGGCCCGCGTAGTCATCGTAAAAGGTAGGCGGCACCGGAAACGTTACGTTGTCGTAGGCTCCTAAATCCTCAGTGGCCGGCATCCAGACCCGGTGCGTTGCTTTGTGGCCCACCACCATCATAAACGGTTTCGTTGGGTCACGCTGGGCCAGCCAGTCGGTCGAGAGCTGCGTAACCACATCGGTAACGTAGCCCGGGTGGCGGGTCGTTTTGTTCTGCGAATCGATGAAGTCGGGGTTGTAATAATCTCCCTGACCGGGCAGCACGTTCAGGTAATCGAACCCGTTAGGCAAGGCACCGAGGTGCATTTTCCCAATCCAGGCCGTCTGATAACCACTTTTCTGGAGGTCTTCGGCAAACACGGGCTGGTTGACGTTGAAGATGGTCCCGCCTTCGTTGGTTTTATACCCGTTCTGGTGGCTATACTTTCCCGTCATCAGTGTGGCCCGGCTTGGCCCGCAAATGGAGTTGGCCACGACGTTATTGTACAAAATGGCTCCTTCCCGCGCCAGCCGATCGATGTTGGGCGTTTTGGGCAGCGTGTTCCCGTAGGCGCCAATGGCCTGCTGCGTATGATCGTCGGAGATAATGAAAATGATATTGGGCCGCTGAGGAGCGGCCTGCGTCGGCATCTTCGGGGTCAGCCCCGCCGAGAACAGGAGCAACGTACCCGTAACGAGCAGGGACAGGGAAGTCGGAAGGAGTTTTTTACGCATGATTTTAAGGAGTAGGGATTGGTAACAGAAAAGCAGTTCGTTGTTTGTAGTCGGGACCTGCCCGCCTACACGTTCACCGGTCCGAACTACAAATAACGAACTCTTAAAATCCTTACGCTACTTTTTGGCGGATGCTTCCTTCGGCATCTGGTACGGAAACTTGTCGTTGATGGGCGCGCCGAAGTAGTTGACACTCATCTGGTCCAGCCGCTTTTTCTGCACGTCCAGCCGCTTGTTGAAATCGGCCAGATCTTTACCCCTCGGCGACCAGCCAATCTCGGCCAGGGCCGATGCGCGGGGCCACACCATGTACTCGGCATACTCGGGCGAGCGAACGTATTCAGTCCAGAGGTTGCCCTGTACACCAATGATGTGTTTGGTAATGTCGGTGCTCAGCGTGTCGGGTATCGGTTCGTAGCTGTACACCTTCTCCAGCGGCAGGTACCCACCAATGGCAATGGGTACGGTCGGAACCGTTTTGGCATCGAACTGGTAATGGTCCAGGTAGCAGAAGTCATTGGGCGACATGATGGCATCGTGCCCCTGTTTGGCCGCGGCAATACCGCCCTGCGTACCGCGCCAGCTCATCACGGTCGCGTTCGGCGACAGGCCACCCTCCAGAATCTCGTCCCAGCCAATCATCTTGCGGCCCTTGCTGGTAATGAATTTGTCCATCCGCTGGATAAAATAACTCTGCAACTCATGTTCGTCTTTCAGGCCCTCTTTCTTCATTAACTCCTGACAAAAACGGCTGTGTTCCCACTCCGTTTTCGGACACTCATCGCCCCCCACGTGGATATACTGACTGGGGAACAGGCCTATTACTTCGGTCAGTACATCCTGCAAAAAGGTAAAGGTTTCTTCGCGGGGGAACAGCACCTGGTCAAAAACGCCCCATTTGGTGCCTACCGGCACAATTTTGTCGGCGCTGGCACCTAACTGCGGATACCCTGCCAGAATGCTTCGCGCATGACCCGGCATCTCGATTTCGGGAATAACCGTAACGAACCGTTCCTGCGCGTATTTCACCACCTCACGCACCTCGTCCTGCGTGTAAAAACCGCCGTAAGGGGTACCATCGTACTTATTGTCGCCGTAGCGGCCCGCCATCGTCTGCTTACGCTGGGAGCCAACCTGGGTAAGCAGGGGGTATTTTTTGATCTCAATGCGCCAGCCCTGGTCGTCAGTCAGGTGCCAGTGGAGCGTGTTCTGCTTGTGCAAAGCCAGCAGGTCAATGTACTTTTTGACAAACGAAACCGGCATAAAATGGCGGGCTACGTCCAGCATCAGTCCCCGGTAGCCAAAACGTGGCTCGTCCTCCACCGTACAGGCGGGTACCGACCAGCTTACGTTTGCTGCCTTCATGGGGCTGAAAATCTCCGTCGGCATGAGTTGCAGCAATGACTGCATCCCGTAGAAAGCGCCGTTGGGCTGGCTGGCCATAATGGTAATCTGTCGGGGTGTAACGGTCAGGCTGTAGCCCTCTTTACCGGCCTTCCCGGTTTTGTCCGATGCGAAATAGATGCTCTGATTACCTGCTTTCCCCACCCGGATGGCCGGGCGATTTCCCGTAGCCGTACCAATCCGGTCGGCGAGCTGGGTGGCAATCCGGCGCGTATCGGCGTTGTCTTTTTCCAGTACGATACTTACGCCGTTGATCAGCGCAAAGGCTCCTTTCTGCTCCACAAGTTTAGCTGGCTTAGGAATAATGGCGTAGGTAGCCGACTGCGAATAGGCCAGGGGGGTATTCAGCAGTAATAGGCAGAGCGTTAATCGTATACTTTTGATAATCAGCGTATTCATACGGTACTGGTTTTGTTGAATTGATTCTACATATTGGGTTGTTAATGACTGATGTTACGCACTCAGTTTAGATTATGCCCCTCCGGGGCTTGAAAAAACGCGGTCCTTCTGGTATTCTACACAGCTTGCGCTCCTGCGGGGCGTAATAGAGATTGACGTAACATCAGTTACTAAAGTGGAGCCTTACAAAAAAGATCAGGTCATAGACAAGATTAAAAAAACGAGGGAGGCAGGTTTACGGCAAGTGCAACGTTGTTTAGTAGCCTTAGATTTAAGCCAGGATGAGCTGATGAGGTTGTTTGCAAAAAACTCTCTATCAGTTGGATAGCTATTAGTTGTAAAGAAAAGCGTTGACCGTTTTTCGGTTTGGCCCGTCACCAGCCTTATTCGCTACTAGGCAAAGATAATGAATAAGACCATTATTCAAATCTAACTCGTATTAATCCCAGGGCAATCGCTTTAAAATAGATGGTTGAATTCAGGCAAATATGGTAGATTTCCCATTTTCTACTATTAGACTTGTTGCGACACTATAAATCAGTTTTTTACGTAAAAGTTCCAAAGGCCAGCGCATACTTCTAAGGTGTCATCGTACTTTGCAAAGTCACGTATTCTGAGCCGATCAGACATGATCCGGTATCGTTTCAATCC
>JBBSSJ010000311.1:0-5238 GCA_038242095.1 Cytophagales bacterium | reverse complement strand
TTCCAGAAGTTAGTTTTCACCTCTGAAGTTTAACATCGGTTCGCAGAAACCCAGTCAATCATTTAGCAATTTGCTCGATGGTTGACTGGGTTTCTGCGTATGCGGGGACTTAATATTTGAAATTCGACCGCGCTGGATGCTGGTTGGCTGATCATCTAGACTAAATCCAGTCGATTCCCTTTTTTAATAGCACCTGGGTGGCGGCTTCGGGCGTACCGGATTCTGGCCTGAAATCATAGGCCCATTGCGCCTGGGGCGGCAGACTCATCAAAATCGACTCGGTGCGGCCATTGGTTTCAAGCCCAAACTTCGTGCCCCGGTCCCACACGAGGTTAAACTCCACGTAGCGACCGCGCCGCAGGTACTGCCACCTTTTTTCTTCTTCCGAATAGAGCACGTCGCGGTGCTCCCGGATAAAATGCGTGTAGAGCGGCGCAAAACTTTTACCCACATCTTTTACAAACTCAAAAAGCGCTTCCTTGGAAAGCCCTTGCCCCCGGCCCGGTTCGTCGGGTTTGAGGTAGTCAAAAAAGATGCCGCCGATGCCGCGCGTTTCGTCGCGGTGCGGGATAAAAAAATAGTCGTCTGCCCATTGTTTGAAATCCGGGTAGAACCCGGAATGGTGAACGTCACAGACGGCTTTGAGTTTCTGGTGGAAATGTCGGGCGTCCGCTGCTACGACGTAATGCGGCGTAAGGTCGATGCCGCCGCCAAACCAGCAGGTACCGTCGCTGAGTTCAAAGTACCGCACATTCATATGAATGACGGGCACCTTCGGTGAGTAGGGATGCATCACGATCGAGACACCCGTGGCCGTGAAATGGTGGTCGGCGTCGGCGGCCAAACCCATTTGAGCCCGCAGTCGGGGATGCACCTCGCCGCGTACGCTCGAAAAATTGACGCCACCTTTTTCAATGACGTTGCCATCCTGAATCAGACGCGTGCGGCCCCCGCCACCGGAGTGGTGCTGCCAAACATCCTCCTGAAATTCGGCCCTGCCATCCTCAACTTCCAGCGTCCGGCAGATGTCGTCTTGTAAACTTTTAAAAAATTCTTCGATCGATTCGACTTGCATTTTCACTCACGTCTATGTTTCTGGCAAAATTAGGGAGAAAATAAGAAAGGCTTTAATCGACGGTTCTCATAAATATTCATAATTGATCTCATAAAAATACTTTATGTAAGTCAATAAGAACATTTATAATAGTTGATTCGTTATTTGACCAGTTCTAAAGCATTATCTTCGTATAAATGACCAAATTCCACCATTCTTTATGAATTCCCGATTGATTCAAGCCATTTGTCAGCAACTTACTCTGGCTTTTGAATCTAAAAACATCCCCCAGCGCGAGGTGTACGACTCGCTGCACCTCACGGATTATTCTGAAAAAGATTTGCCCATTTTTCTTGGTGATCTTATTGCCAAGGCCCAGGCGTATGATCTTACCATGATGAGCAGCCACACGGCGCCTCAGCAACTTACGTCCCTTTTGCAGGATGCGCTGTACCCTATCTTGTATTTTGAGAAGGAAGGTAATACGGCCGTCCCAGTTTTGGGTGGGCGCCGACAGGACGGAACGCCCCTGAACGTTCGCTTCATGCTCGACGGTAGCTTCGAAACATCGCATGCTCCCCCAAAGAATCCTTATCTATGGCAGGGAACGGCGGATCCCGCCATGAACGGCCAGGCACTCTATCTCACTGCTTTCCCCATGCAATCGATGGTGAGTGAGAATGAACCAACCACCTCCGAACCTTTGACGCCCGTGCGCCGCTTTTTTCGGTTGCTGGGCAACGAGAAAAAGGATATCGGATACATCTATCTGTATGCCATCGTGATCGGGCTGGTAACGCTCTCGCTGCCCTTGGGCATCCAAGCCATTATCAATCTTATTTCCGGGGGCATGGTGTTCAGCTCGGTTTATCTGCTGCTGGCCGTCGTGATCGGCGGCGTGTTCATCTCGGGCGTGATGCAAATCATTCAGTTTACGCTCGTGGAGACTTTGCAACAGCGGATTTTTGCCAAGGCCGCCTTTGAATTTACCTACCGGATTCCGCGCGTGAAAGCCGAATCGCTGCTGGGCTATTACCCGCCCGAATTGATGAATCGCTTTTTCGACGTCCTCTCGATTCAGAAGGGACTGCCCAAAATCCTGATCGACATTACCGGGGCCATTTTGCAGATTTTGTTGGGGATCATGCTGCTATCGTTCTATCATCCTTTCTTTATCGCTTTTGGCTTTCTGACGATTATGATCGTGGCTCTCATGATTTATTTCAATGGCTCGAAGGGATTACAGACCAGTCTGGTAGAATCTAAATACAAATACCGGGTGGCGCAGTGGCTGGAGGATATCGCCCGGTCACTCTCTACTTTCAAACTATCGGGGACGGGCAACTTACCGATGAAGAAAATGGATGCGCTGGTGAACAGCTACCTGGTCTATCGCAAAAAGCATTTTAAAATCCTAAAAATTTTCTTCTGGAACGCGGTAATCTTCAAAACGTTAGTTATCGGCGGCATGCTGGCGCTCGGCACTTTCCTAGTGGTGGAACGGCAGATTTCTTTGGGACAGTTCGTAGCCACCGAAATAATCATCATCCTGCTGACCAATTCGGTCGAGAAGCTTATTCAAGGCATCGATATTATTTTCGATGTGCTCACGGCAGTAGAAAAGCTTGGTAACGTAACTGACTTGCCCCTGGAGCGAGAGCAGGGCTTCCGGCTCACGCCCCAACATTCTCAAGAAGGTCTATTGCTGAAAGTCACCGATTTAAAATATACCTTCGAAGGTCGGCAAAGTGCCGCGCTCGACGGGCTTAGTTTTTCGCTGAGGCCCGGCGAGTCGGTTTGCGTGACGGGCACCGATGGTTCAGGAAAAAAGACGCTGTTGAATGTACTTTCCGGCCTGCTTGAGAATTATCAGGGAGGCATTACTTTCAACGGTATTTCGATGCGTGATTTGAATATGGGCAGCCTCCGCTCCTACATCGAGCAAAATATCGCGGTGGATGATATTTTTGCCGGCACCATTTTGGAAAACATTACGATGGGACGCGATCACATCAGCTTAGCCGATCTGGACTGGGTGCTCCACCTCCTCAACCTCACCGATCCCATCAGCAGACTACCCGATGGCTTAAGTAGCATTATGCTGCCCGGCGGTCGCAGTTATGCCGATAGCTTCATCGCCAAGATCAGCCTGGCCAGGAGTCTGGTTACCCGACCCAAAATATTGATGGTCAATTATCTACTTCACACTTCGACGGATATTGAAAGGCTCCGCCTGATGAAGGAACTTACTAAGGATAGCGCTCCCTGGTCATTGCTCATCCTGTCCAACGATTCTATGATTATGCAGCAGTGCGATCGGGTGATGATGATGGACGCGGGCAAAATAGTCTGCGAGGGAAAATATAGTGAAATAATGAACCACGAGGCGTTTGTGGCCGAATTTGCAGTAGTCGGGTAACGGAAATGTCCACCCTGTGTGTAATCGTGTAATCGAAACAAATTAATGCTTAATATTTCTCGAAAACGTGTGAACGACGAAATACTCGACCGGTACAATCTGCACGCGTTGAGTACTTTGTCGACTCATCAAACCGGTAGAAGGTTTGCCCGTTGGATGCAGGCGATCATCCTGATCTTGTTCATCATCATGTTCTTGCCCTGGCAGCAAAATATCTCCGGTACGGGTGGTGTCACGGCCCTATCGCCGGAGGACAGGCCGCAAACTGTCCAGAACATCGTCGGTGGAAGAATTGAAGCATGGTACGTCCAGGAAGGCGATTTTGTGAAGGCAGGTGATACGCTGGCTGTTTTGTCGGAGGCCAAGGACGAGTACATCGACCCGCAAATCATGATGCGCCTTCAGGAACAAACTCAGGCCAAGCGCGAAGGAATAGACGGCTATCAGGCAAAAATCAATGCGCTTGCCAACCAGCTTGCTGCACTGCGGGAAGGGTTGGATTTTAGCTTACAAAAAGCCAGAAACAAGTTCGCGCAGGCAAGGCTGAAAGTGGTCAGTGACAGCACCGATTTTGTCGCTGTCCGCACCAACTACGAGATCACAAAAAACCGACTCGCACGCTACGAAGAAGGCTTCAAGTCGGGACTGTTTTCGCTTACCGATCTGGAATCACGACGACTTAAAGTTCAGGAAGAATCGGCCAAGGTGGTGTCCCAGGAAAATAAACTTAACATCGCCCGCCAGGAGCTTATCAATACGCGTATCGAACTCAATTCCCTGCGGGCCGAATACCAGGAAAAAATCGCCAAGGCTACCTCCGACCGCAGTTCGGCGCAATCGAGCCTGGCCGAAGCGGAAGCAGAGCTGTCTAAATTACAGAACAAATCCGCCAGCGTAGAAATCCGCCAGGGCAACTACATCATCCGGGCGCCGCAGTCGGGCTACGTGGTGCGGGCCATGAAGGCGGGCATCGGCGAAAACATCAAGGATGGTGAAACGATTGCCACCTTACAGCCCGCGAACCCCAGCATTGCGGTGGAATTGTACGTCAATCCGATGGACGTTCCACTGATCACGCCGGGTCGGGAAGTGCGGCTGGAGTTCGACGGCTGGCCCGCGCTACAGTTTTCCGGCTGGCCGGGGGTATCGGTCGGTACCTTTGGCGGCACGGTAGCCGTGATCGACCGCGTGGGAAGCGCCAATGGCAAGTTTAGATTGTTGGTAAAACCCAAAGCGGGTGAACCCTGGCCCGCCGCGATCCGGCAGGGATCCGGGGTGTATGGTTGGGTGATGCTGTCGAATGTGTCGGTGGGCTACGAAATCTGGCGTCAGCTCAACGGTTTCCCACCGGATCTCAAACAGGGTGAAATCGACAAGATCACCTCGAAGTCGACCGCCGGGGACAAGAAATGATTGTTAGATTTTATTACATGAATATTTTTTTTAAAATAATGGTGCTGCTGTTGGTGGTCCAGGTTGCTTCGGCGCAAGACTCACTGGTTTATACCTACCGCGACTACTACGCGCAGATTCTGGAACACCACCCGGTCATTGGGCTCAGCGAGCTTATTACTGAGTCGGCGCAGCGCGAGTTATTGATCGCCAAGGGCGGGCTCGACCCAACTATTCAGGGGTCGTTCGACCGGAAAGTTTATAAGGGTATAGACTATTTCGACCGAGGCGATGTCTTTTTAAAAGTACCCGTCTGGGTGGGTGGTGCTGACCTGAAAGTGGGCTACGACCGCAATGTGGGCCAAACGCTCAG
>JBBSSJ010000310.1:0-5249 GCA_038242095.1 Cytophagales bacterium | reverse complement strand
CAAGTAGCAGTTGAAGAGCCATTATCTTGGTTGAAGCTGGTTAGACTTTATTCAAAATCCCCAAAATCATGTAAATTTTGAAAAGGGGCGCTGTGCGGTGCGAACTTTGAATAATGGTGGGGCGGGGCCGCTGGCGCGGTCATAAAAACCAAAGATACAGTTAAATATAGACTTTATCACACCCAACCCTATCCACGGAAGGGCCATTGCCTCAAACCCCTAATTGGCTGATTTACAATTTCATGCATGAGAAAACCTTACAATCCGCCCAGCCAACCCGCCACCGCCGGGCCAGTTAGAGAGAAAATGAGATTGGGAAACAGCCCCAGTACCAGCGTGAGCACCGCCAGCGTGACCAATAAGGCAGCTTCGCGGCGGGTCAGGTCGGTTAAGGGCGCTGCATCTGCCGAATTTCGATACCAGAATCTGCCTAAAAACATGCGCTGGTAGGTCCACAAAAAATACGCTGCCGCCAGCACGATACCCAGCGTGGACAGCACCGGAATCCAGACCGGAATGGCCTTGGCGCCGAATGCGCCCATCAGCGTAAACAGTTCTCCCACAAAACCCGAAAAGCCCGGTAAACCCAGGGAAGCAAAAAAAGCCAGGCCCGTGAGCAAGGCATAGCGTGGCATCGGGCCGATGAGGCCGCGGTAGTGCTCGATTTGGCGGTCGTGGGTGCGGTCGGACAGGACACCGGCCAGCAAGAACAGCATCGCCGACAACACGCCGTGGCTTACCATTTGGTAGATTGCGCCGTTGATTCCTTCCGCCGTAAAAGCCGCGATACCCAACAGCACGAAGCCCATGTGGGACACCGACGAATAGGCAATCATCTTTTTCAAATCGCTCTGCGCCAAGGCGTTGAAACCACCGTACACGATCGAGACCATGGCCAGTACCGCCAGCGGCGTGGCGCTGTACAAAGCTTCCTGTGGAAAAAAACCGTCTACGATACGGATGAAACCGTAGCCGCCGATTTTCAGCAAAATCCCCGCCAGTACCACCGAAATGGCCGTGGGAGCCTCCACGTGGGCATCGGGTAGCCAGGTGTGCAACGGCACTACGGGCAATTTGACCGCAAAGCCCAAAAACAACAGCCAGAAAGCCCAAAGCCGGATTGGCGTTTCACCCAGAAATACGCCCGAATCGGGATTGAGCCACGCGCCGGGCAGGTAGTTGGCGGCATCGGCCAGATAGGCAAAGCGGAACGTGTGGACCAATTGATCCGGGGCAATAAGTCCCTGCGTGAGTGCCTGCTGAATCTGCGGAATAAGGTCATTACTGCCCACGTCTCCGGCCACCAGCAGGCCCGCAGCCCGCGCGGTTTCGACGGGGTCGATGGCCGAAAGGTACAGGCCGATCATGACGATCAGAATTAGGAGTGAGCCCAGGAAGGTGTAGATGAAGAATTTGAGCGCGGCGTACTCGCGGCGTGGCCCGCCCCACAAGCCGATGAGGAAGTACATCGGCAGTAACATGAATTCGAAGAAGAGGTAAAACAAGAAGAGATCCTGCGCCAGAAAACAGCCAATCACCATCCCGCTCAGTAACAGATAAAGGGAAAAGTAAGCCTTGGGACGCGCCTTGATATTCCACGAACTCACCGCCCCGGTCAGCATAATCAGGGTACCCAGCAGCACCAGCGGCAGACTGATGCCGTCGACCGCCAGGGCGTAGTCTACCGACACGGTACCCAGCGAACCCAGCGATAGCGTAGTCCAGTCGATCGTTTCGTTAAACTGATAACCGCCCGAGGTTGGGTCAAAATTCAGGTACAACCAGCCGCTCACCAATACTTCCAGCGTACAAATCGCGATGGTCAGCACCCGCAAGTCGCCGCTTCGCCCGGCGGGCCATAGCGCACAAAGCATCGCCCCTACCAGCGGTAAAAATATTAATATCGAGAGTAAATAATCACCCATGCTTTTTTAATTAATCAACAGCATCCACACCAACAGTAACAGCATGCCCACGAACGTGAGCAGGAAATAGGATTGGGTTTTTCCGTTTTGTAAACTTCTTACGAGTTGCCCGGCCCCGCGCGCGCTGCCCGCCACGAGCCTGACGCCGCCATCGACCAGATAGCGATCGGCCCAGCCGATTACATGCGCCGCCACCACGGTAGTACGGGCCACGGAATCGACCAAAAAGTCAACTATCCTTTTTTCCAGCGCGGCACAAGCGTTGGCTATTCTTTGGAATAAAACCAGAAAGAAGGTCGTCTGCTGCGTGGCTTCGTCGTGCGCGGCCAACGGGCGGAAGCGACTGTAATTACGCCGCAAGCCGGGATTACGCTCGGCGTATCTTTCAAAAACTGTTTTTTCAAAAAAGCCTTCGACCCGCCGCAATTGCCGGTATACCAGCGCCAGCGCCATGCCCGTCGCGATAACCGACACCAGCGGCACCCACGATATATGGACGTCGGGCACGAAATCGAGATCGCGCAGGAACCAACCGCCGAAGCCGTCGAGCGGATTGACCGAAAACCAAAAGAAGAGCGAACCAGCCGCCAGCGCGGCCATCGGCCCCCACATCAACGCGGGAGATTCGTGCGGATGCACGCCTTGGGCCGCGCCGTAGCGCTTTTGGCCCATGAATACCAGCCACACCTGCCGCACCATGTAGTAGGCCGTAAGTCCGGCGGCCAAAATCGCCATCACCGGAAACACGTACCATACGCCCCCAACCTCGGCGGCACGGGCAAAAGCCGTAACGAAAATAGCGTCTTTGGACAAAAATCCTGTGAATAGCGGCAGTCCCGCCAGTGCGGCCGCGCACACGACAAAACACGTGAACGTGCGTGGCATGACCTTTCGCAGACCGCCCATGTTGCGCATGTTTTGCGGATCGAAAGCCGGGTCGGGGCTCGCTAACGCGTGGATAACCGAACCCGCCGACAGGAACAGGCCCGCTTTGAAAAAAGCGTGGGTAAATAAATGAAACATCGCGACCTGCCAACTTCCAACGCCCACGGCCAACACCATCAGGCCGAGTTGCGAAATCGTGGAGTAGGCCAGCAACCGCTTAATGTCCCAGGCATTCATTGCCCGCCAGGCACCGTGCAGCATGGTAATCGTGCCGATGGTGGCGATGACCAACTGCGCCGTGGGTGTGAGTAAGAACGCGATGCGCGCCAGCAGAAAAATCCCCGCCGCGACCATGGTGGCCGCGTGAATGAGCGCCGAGACCGGCGTGGGGCCTTCCATCGCATCGGGCAACCAGGCCGACAGCGGAAACTGCGCCGATTTGCCGACGCAACCGCCGAAAAGGAGGAAGCCTATGGAGGAAAGGAGGAAGGGCGGTACGTCGCTACGGGGAAAGGAGGAAGGAGCGAGGCTGCTCGCTCCTTCGACTATGCTCAGGAGCACAGCAGGAAGTTCGGCAAAATCGGTGGTGCCGGTGGTATAGAGCAGCAGCAGAATGCCGGAGAGGAAGGCGGCGTCGCCGATGCGGTTGAGGACGAAGGCTTTTTTGGCGGCCCTGGTGGCGCGGGGCTTGTGGTACCAAAAACCGATGAGCAGGTAGGACGACAGCCCGACCAATTCCCAAAAAATGTACATGACCAGCAAACTGCCCGCCAGCACGATACCCAACATTGAAAATATAAATACCTGAATGAAAGCAAAGTACCGTACCCGCGCCGGATCGTGCTGCATGTAGGCGATCGAATAAAGCTGCACCAGCAACGCCACGAAATGCACCAGCAACAGCATGAGCCAGCTCAGGTAATCAAGCCGAAACGAAAGCTGCAATGTGAAGTCGCCGAGCGTCGCCCAGTCGTAGCGGAAAAGTTGGATCGGGTCGGGAGATAAAAAGAAGGCGGTGTACAGCAGCCCCGCCAGCGTGATGGCCGAAGCTACCCAACCCGCCGCGCCACCGGAGCGCCGGCCGCCAAAACCTTTACCGCCAATTCCGATGCCGATGGCCGCCAGCAAGGGCAAAGCCAGCAGATAAAGCGCGGAAAAGGAAAGCGGATTGGGGGACATGAACCGGAATTGGGGGATTTGGCTCGGCAAATATCCTCAATTCGGGCCCGAATTCAAATTTAGGTTTACAGGGCTTTCACCACGTCGTCGGATTGGACCTGCCCGTGCAGGATGGCGATCAGTTCTTTTATTTGGTACACCGAGGGGTTGTAGGAGTTTCCGAGCACGATAATCACGAAGTCATCTTCCTTGCTCATCCACATCATGGTATTGTAGCCTTTCCACCAGCCGCCGTGGTAAATGTAGCGCGGTTTTTCCTTTTCGTCGAGGTGCAGCCGGAAGCCGTAGCCATAGTTTTTGAGACCCGCCCGCTCGAAGCTACGCGGCGAAAGCATTGCCTTCATCGTCTTCTTGCTCAACAAACAGTTGGCCATCAGCCCTTTGTAAAACCGGTAAAGATCTTCCGTTGTGGAGCAGATCCCTTTGTCGCCCACCACGCCATCGTAGTAATCCTTGGGTACCAGTCGACCCTTTTCGTGGCCCGCCGTGCGGTAGCTGCGCGTAGAATCGGGAGCGTCGGTCACGAAAAAGGTATGCTTCATGCCCAGTGGCTCGAAAATATGCCTGCGCAAATACTGCTCGAACGATATGCCCGAAACTTGCTCGACAATCGCCGCCAGCACCAGGTAGTTGGTGTTGCTGTAACTAAACGCGCGTCCCGGATAGCCGTTGCGTTGCGGCGTGGGCTTCACGGCCGCAAACCAATGCATTACGGTGGCGTTGTGCGGATACTTTTGTCCGTGGCGCACGCTGTCCATGAAAGCGTAGGTGTAGTTGGGCAGCCCGCTGCGGTGGCTTAGCAGTTCCTGAATCGTGATGTTATGGTAGGGAAAGTCGGGAAAAAAGTGCTGAATAGAATCCTGTAGATCGAGCTTATCGGCCTCGTAAAGTTTCAGCACCGCTACGGCGGTAAAGGGCTTGGACAAAGAAGCGAGCTGGAACGCGTGGTCGGCGCGGAGGCTGTCCTTTTCTTTGAGGTGGGCGTAACCGAATGACTTTTCGTAGAGTACCACGCCCTTTTGCGCGATAAGCACGTTGCCATTGAAACCCGCTGAGCGTTTTTTGCGAAAAATCTCCGCAATTTCGGCCACTTTATTCTCGGCGTCAATTTTCTGCCTGACTTTGACCTCCTCTTCGGCGGTGAGCGGCGTGCCCACGCACTCGGTGTACCAGTCGTTGGCCTCTTTGATTTTACTATGCTGGGTCCGGTCGCAGGCCACGACCGACATCGCTGAAATGGCCACCCAGGCCGCCCACTGT
>JBBSSJ010000309.1:0-5274 GCA_038242095.1 Cytophagales bacterium | reverse complement strand
GTTTGGTCGTGGCGGCTGACGCCCGTCGCCAACACCTGCCATAATCTTTCCTGCATCCGCAGCCAGGATATGTTGCACTGGGAAACGATGAGCGGACAACCCGTCGCGTTGCCGATTCAGTGGCGCAATAACCAGCCCGTCGCGGTTCCCGTCGGCCCGTGGAACGGACTGACCAACATGTCCTACAACATTGGGTGGGATCGGGGAAAGAATCCCTGCATCGTATACCACCTGTACGATCCGCAGGGAATTAGCCAGATTTTTGTGGCCCGCTGGGAGCGCGACAGCGCAGGAAAAAGCAGCTGGCGTCCGCAGCAAATCAGCCATTGGCCCGACTTCACCTGGGCGCTCGACCTCACGGGATCGCTGAAACACTCTATCGTTGTTTCGCCGATCGAACCCTTAGGCGCCGACGATTTGACCATACACTATACACACGAAAAATACGGCAGCGGGACCTGGGTACTGGATGGGAATACTATAAAAGTGAAGAAAGAAACCACGGGAAAAACAAAATCACTTGCCGCAGCTTTGCCCGCCATCACGCTGAATAAGGACCTGGAAGCGCGTACCAAAACGGACAACACTGGTCGCTACCTCATGCGGTGGCAGACGCTCCCGATCAATCAGGACCGCCCCCGCCCCGATCCCGTACCCGCGCCGACGGAGTTGGTAGTTTATAAGATAGGTATGAATTAGGTTACTATGTTTTAAAATATCAGTCGTCGATCAAAAGCGAAAGCATGAAGTAGCCTTTTTTATTAGTTTAGGCAATTAAATTTAAAAAATAAATAAAATGCTGAAAATCAGGACACTGATAAACTATCCAACTTGTTTTCTTTTTCTAATCCTGATCGGAAGTTGCGTACAGTCGCCTCGCAAAGCCAAGTCTTTCGACGTGGAGGAAACTACCATTGCGGCGATTCACCAAGCTTTCAAAGCCAAAACATGTACCTGCGAACAGTTGGTGCGTACTTACCTGCAACGCATCGAAACCTACGATCAGCCTACGGGACTGAACGCCATCATCCTGACCAACCCCGAAGCACTGACCCTCGCACGGCAACTGGATGCGGAGTACAAGAAAACGGGTGTTCTCCGAAAACTGCATTGCGTTCCACTGATTGTTAAGGATAACTATAATACGCAGGGCTTGCAAACAACCGCCGGATCGTTGGCCCTCAAAGGCTTTGAACCCATAACCGATGCCTATCAGGTGCGGGTACTGAAAGCCGCCGGGGCCATTGTACTGGCGAAGTCCAACATGGCCGAATGGGCTTTCAGTCCGGCGGTGAGCATCAGCTCCATTGCGGGCGAAACCCGCAACCCCTACAACCTGGATCACGTACCCGCCGGATCGAGCGGGGGAACGGCCGCCGCCGTAGCGGCTAATTTCGGCGCGGTCGGGCTGGGTACCGATACTGGTAATTCCATCCGGGGGCCCTCGTCGCACAACGCGCTGGTGGGTTTCCGCAGCACGATGGGCCTGACGAGTCGCGAGGGCATCGCGCCGCTGTACCTGCGCAATGACGTGGGCGGCCCGATGGCCCGCACCGCCGAGGACGCTACGCGGCTGTTGGAAGTAATCGCGGGCTACGATCCGGCCGATCCGCTGACCCGACATAGCGAGGGCAAAATTCCGACCAGTTACCTGCCGTTTCTTGATAAAAACGGATTGAAAGGCGCCCGAATCGGCGTGTTAAGAACATTGAGCGACAAGGATCCCAATCCGCAGGTGAAGGCGCTATTCGAGCAGTCGCTCGCCGATTTGCAACGGCTGGGCGCGGTACTGGTCGACCCATTCGAGGTAGCGGAATTCGACAGCCTACGGCAAAATCAGTGGTGTTCGGTCTTTCAACACGATATCAATGCGCACTTGGGTTCGCTGGGCGATAAAGTACCCGTCAAAAACCTAGCAGAGATTGTAGCTTCGGGAAAATACGCGCCTTACATCGAGAATAACTTGAAGTACCAGTTGGAAAACAAAGCGGCTTACGACCCGGAGTCCAGAATCTGCGGCGATGCCTACCACGATGCGCGCCGCATCGCCTTTCGCGAGGCGGTCGTGGCGGCAATGGACCAGTACCGCGTGGATGCGGTCGTGTATCCATCCTGGAACAATCCGCCCGCCAAAGTCGGAGATTTTAAAGGGTATAAAGGCGACAACAGCCAGATAATCGCGCCGCATACCGGGATGCCCGCTTTTACGGTGCCCATGGGTTATACCTACGATAACCTGCCCGCCGGATTACAGTTTCTGGGCCGCATGTACGACGAGCCGACATTGGTCAAACTCACGTACAGCTATGAGCAAGGAACGAAACACCGGAAGGCTCCCGAGCGGTTTTCAGACAAGAAAAAGTAGAAAATTCAGCGAATAGGCGCTTATTCCGACGACGATTGCGATAGCCCGACCAGCACCGCACCGCCGATCATGAGCAGCACCCCCACGACGACCTGCCAGGTAAGCTTTTCTTTGAGGAAAAACACCGCGAAGACTACGGCAAAAACCAGCGAAAGCCTTTCGAGCGAGCTGACCAGTGAGGCTTCTCCCAGTTTGAGAGCTTTGAAAGAAAGGAGTGAAGAGAGCGTAGTGGCGATTCCCGCCCCGATCAAAAAGTACCAGGTACGCCGGTCGATACTGGCCAAGCCCGCACTCTGCTTTTGCCACAGCACCACCGACCAGGAAATAGTCAAAATCAGGACAGATTGCACGGCGAAGGCCAGCGATGAATCCAGGTCTTTGAGTCCGGCTTTTGTGAGTACCACGGCGGCTCCGGCGGCCAATGCCGCCAGCAGGGCGAAGACAATCCACATCGGCTAATTGATAATTGAAAATGGATAATTGAGAACGTGCGCAACTAACTCCGTGGCTTAGTTAAAAGTTTAGTTAGGCAGATACCCTATCGGCTCGTAATGACCGGATAGCAGACGCGTTCAGTCCTCAGAAAAGTATGGGTGGCTACGCTGCGTCATTTATTGCTGGTAGGTTTTGATTTCCTTGATCCGGTCCTTGAACCAGCCTTCTTCGTACTTTTTGGATTCGTTGAGATCCCACTGAAAGAATTCGGCTTGCTCGCGAATGCTTTTCTTAAAGCTCCTGAATTTGCGCTCGCTGAATTTATTGTGCTGATCGAAAAAATCTTCGAATAAACCCATACTGCTATGTTTTAGTGAGTCGATCTCGGCTTTTATTTCGTCAAGTTGTTTTTGCAGAATTTTGTTGTAGCGCGTGAGCATATTTTCGGCTAGGAAACTGGCGTCAGTTTCTTCTTCCTCGAGGTACTCGATTTGTAATTTCAGAAGCATTAGAAAATCATTTTCCTGGTACGCCTGCGCCACGCGCTGAATAAGTTCGGTTTTCCGGATTTTTTCGGCCTCGTCGGGTTCGCGGTCGGGGTGGCACTTCTTGACCAGTCGCAGGTAAATCGCTTTAGCGTCTTGTTTCAACGCTTCCTCCTGCTTGTTGACCCTCTTCTTTACCGACGGATCGAAGTTTCGCATTTCTTCGGCTTCCTCCGCTTCCCTCCGCTCCGACCTTTTCTGCTGAATTTTGTCGGCGTGTTCACGCATGAAATTGTCGACTCCTTGGTTCATCAGTTTCTCCGCGTCGACCTCAAAACCCAGCTCGTCTTGGAGTAGTTGCGCCGTCAGGGTCAGTTGCTCCTCGCTGCGTACCCCCGACTCACCCGCGTACTTTTTGGCCAATTCCAATAAATCCCGATCACCGAATCCTGATCGGTCGAGCAGCTGACTCGCCTGCTCGGTCATGTAGGCCTCGAAACATTCGCGGTTGTGCTTGTCAAGACTGATTTCATTGGCCAGTTCGTCCAGCCGGAGCAATCGTTGCCGAAAGAGCGCGTCGCGTTTGCTGATCAGCGGTTGAATTTCCTTGTGGATGCGCGGAACGATCGCCCGGAAGCCTTCTGCCAGATTCTTTTGGGCCGCTTTATTTTGCTCGATGTACTGGAGCAGTTTTTCGTATTGCGTTTGTAATCCCGACTTGGTGGTGACCTTTTTACCGGCGACAATTTCTTTTTTCATCTGGCTAAATTTGCGCGCAAAATTAACCGAAAAAACACACCTTTACTCAGGAAAGCCGCCAGAAGCTACGCTGGGATAGCATTACCAGACTCATCTTGCCATCATCCTTCTGTTTTCTCCCCTTTTTATATACGATGGATCTACTAACCATAATTACTGTCCTCATCATCATTAGTGCGGCCTTTTCTTATTTCAACGAGCGATTTATCAAGCTGCCCGGCACGATTGGCGTGGTCACGATTTCGGTGCTGGTATCGGTGGTGATCCTGATTGCCGGAAAAACCAGTTCCCGACTCACCACCACGATCGGTACTTTGGCCGAGAGCATCAACTTTTCCGAAGCGCTGCTCAACGTAATGCTTGGTTTTTTGATGTTTGCCAGTGCCTTACACTTCGATTATAAGGAACTGAAAGCGTCGCGGCAACCCGTATTTTTGTTAAGTACTTTGGGGGTAATTCTCTCGGCGGCAGTTTTCAGCGGTCTGCTTTACCTGACTACCAGTCTCTTGAATATAGACCTGCCGTTCATCTATTGCCTGCTGTTCGGGACGCTCATTTCGCCCACCGACCCGATTGCGGTGGGCGCTATCCTGAAAAATTCCAAGATTCCGCCTCGGCTCAATACCATCATTTCGGGGGAGTCGATGTTCAACGACGGCATTGGGCTAGTGCTCTTCGTGATCGTGCTCAATCTCACCCGCCATGCCGACAGCCTGACACTTGAAGGCACGCTACTGCTGTTTGCCAGGGAAGTTGTGGGCGGCGTTGTGATCGGCGCGGTGATGGGATACCTGGGCTATCGGCTCATCCGGTCCATCCGCGACTACCAGACCATCCTGCTTATTTCCATCGCGCTGGTGGCGGGGATTTCGGTCATCGCCAACAAGCTCGAATCTTCCATTCCGCTGGCGGCGGTCACGGCCGGGCTCATCATCGGCAACCAAACGTTGGACGAAAAACAGGTTTCCGATATGTTCCTGAGCAAAATCTGGCAGCTACTCGACGAAGTACTCAACACGGTGCTGTTTGTCATGATCGGGCTGCAGCTGGTTACGTTGCCCTTTTTGCAAGAACACTGGCTGATGGGCATCATCGCAATCGTAATCACGCTCATCGCCCGCGTCGTCAGCGTGTCACTGCCCGCGGTGGTCATGCTGCGGCGAATTACGCTGGCCAACCTTTCGATCCTGACCTGGGCGGGACTTCGGGGCGGTCTTTCGGTGGCCATGG
>JBBSSJ010000308.1:0-5283 GCA_038242095.1 Cytophagales bacterium | reverse complement strand
TACGGTCGGGTTGGCTCATTTTCTCTTTCTTCTTAAAATTGAGCCGCCGGGCCGAATTATTCTTTGTGAAAAAGTCTTTTTCATTTGTCCAAAAAGCAGGTCGGCGCATAATCCAAAGCCTGTTACTACCCGAGATACGATGAGTCAAAGTAAAATGGAATGCCCTTCCTGCGCCATGGTGATCGACGCCAATAGCGCCACCTGCCCTATTTGTACCTACGAATTCCCCAAACAAAATCGTTGGATCCAAATCGTGGCGGTGTTACTGGTCGTGCTGTTTTTGTATTTGGTTATTTTTCGAGGGGAGGCATAATTTATATACCCATGATTAGCGCTGACAGCGCTCAAAACGCTGTCAGCGCTGTAATTGGACCAAAAAGCATGAAATTCATCATTATTGCGCGAGCCCGGTAGTACGCCAGCCCGGTGGATCATTAGCAAGGTCCTCATTCATCGTCACAAATTTCTTAGCTGCCATGGCCGCCCCGATAATCCCCGCCTCGTTGCGGCTTTCGGCGACGAGAATGGGCACGTCTATGGTCAGGCTGTCGGCAAATTTGTGGTACTTCTTGCTGGCACCGCCGCCTAGAATTATAAGGTCGGGTGAGAAGAGCCGGACGATATGGTGCAGAAAAACGTCGAGTCTTTTACCCCACTTCTTGTAGCTGTGCCCCTTTCGGATGCGGGCCGAATCGGCAGCGTAGTACTCGATAGGCTTGCCGTTGGTGTACAGCAAGCGCCCCAGTTCGAAGTTGGGCAGCAAGGTGCCGTCGTGAAACACGCCTGAACCAATGCCCGTGCCCAGCGTCAGCACAAACACCAGCCCCGACTTTCCAACGCCCGCGCCGAAGC
This sequence comes from Cytophagales bacterium, assembly GCA_038242095.1. Classification (GTDB taxonomy): domain Bacteria; phylum Bacteroidota; class Bacteroidia; order Cytophagales; family Spirosomataceae; genus Persicitalea. The sequence goes on along the minus strand of JBBSSJ010000308.1, from coordinate 4,431 downwards.
TCATTTCGGCCAGTCCGGCAGCATCGGCATCGTTAATGACGCGGAAGGGCAAGCCGGTAGTTTTCCTGAACAGTTCTTCGATGTGGACACCCACCCACTCAGGGTCCATGTTGCTGTGGCCGCGGGCGATGCCTTTATCAATGACGGTCGGGAAGCCGCAGCCCACCGGCCCGGTCCAGTTGAAATGGTTGACAATCTCTTTAATTGCCTCTGCCACCAAATCAGGCTTGGAGGGCGAGGGCGTCGGAATTCGGAAGCGCTCGGCGGTGAGTTCACCTTTTTCAATATCCACCGGGGCGCCTTTGATGCCCGAGCCGCCGATGTCGATGCCTAATATTTCCATGAATAGCGTTTAAAATAAGGGCCTAGCGTTGATGTCTCTTGTGCAAAATAGACTACGACACCTTGCCTGGAAATCTATAGCGAAGGTTTGTCTCAAAAGCCAAATATACATAATTAAGGCAATGTAGGCTTTTTTGATGGGGTACGTTAATTGGTCGCAGAAGCGAGAAGGCTACCTGGCACGGAAATTTTGTAAAAGGTACAATTCAACTTTCTTTTCAAAAAAACTACAACAAACAAGATGAAAAAATTAGCATTTAACGTACTATTCGCTGCCTCGCTGTTCGCCACTGCGGCCTGCGATAACAACAAACAAAACGACAGCACCGAGCAAGCCGAGGAGATGAACGAGGACAAACTCAGCGATTCGATGGAAGATGACGCGGAGTTCGCCGTCGAAGCAGCCAACGGGGGTATGATGGAAGTAAAAATGGGCGAACTCGCCCAGATGAACGGTTCCTCACAGGAAGTGAAGGACTTTGGCAAGATGATGGTCGACGACCACAGCAAGGCCAACGAAGAGTTGAAAGCACTCGCTATGCAGAAAAATATCATGTTGCCCACCACGCTTGGCAACGACATGCAGGAAAAGTACGATGAGATGTCCAAGAAGACCGGCAAAGAGTTCGATAAGGATTATGTGGACATGATGGTCAAAGACCACAACGAAGACATCGATACTTTTAGGGAAGAAGCCAACGAAGGCAAAAATGCCGACTTGAAAGCTTTCGCCGCCAAGACGCTGCCCACGCTGGAAATGCACAAGCAGAAAATTGATGCAATTCAGAATATGATGAAATAAGGAAGGGGTACATTAAAGCATCACTTCGCATAAAGCGGGGCCGGGATTGATTTCCCGGCCCCGCTTTTTTTTCGTTTACAGTTTATCCTTTAACGTATTCTAGTAGAATCCACCATGAGCGTGTCGGGCTTCACCATGTGGTCATCGACTTGGTCCTTGGCCACCACGGGCGTCTCATTATCGCGGATCTGTTGGGTGGCGGAGTCGTTGCCGCAGGCGGATAGGCTGCCCGCTAATAAGCTTACAAACAGTAATCTCTTCATAATTTTTGCAAATGAACGATTTTTTTAACCGTAAAAATACGCTTGAAATATTGGTTTTATAGTCTGATGGATTGCAGCTTTTTGTTAAAACTTGCAAAAACGCCCAAACCTCCCTGTACATTGGAATAGAGTAAGGAGGGCTCCGTGAAGGGATTATCCTCGTTGCATTCTTCCAGCGAGCGGTGAAAGTCGTAGTAGGGTTTGTCGGCGTTCATCAATTCGATAAACAACCCAATCCGCTCGGGGCCGCGTTTGGCCTTATAAAGCTTACCAAAAACAAAAATCTCACCGCCATAAGTGTTCAGGAGGCTATAACTCTCAAACTGCGGTGACGAAAAAGTGGTCCCATCCAGGCTTTTATCGTTTTGCAACGGCTGGCGTAAGTTGTTACGATCGATGCGAAAATAATTATAATAGCGTTGCCGGTATTCCGTGACCGTACTGTCGGCCACGTTAGTCCTGAACGCCGGGGAATCGATGACTTCGTAGACCCGCATCCGATAGAAGTTTGCTACGCCCGCCGGATCATCCCACGTAAAATTGAGTGTCAATTTTGTCCCCCGATCACCAAATTGATTCGCTTTTACAGAGTCTAAAACATAAGCTTTGACCGGAACCGAATTGGCAGGTACCGTGCAGGAAGCGCAGGCGGATTGACCACCATTGGTGACGGTTAAAAGGTAAGTACCTCCCGCCCGAATGGGAAATTCGCTGGTCGGGATATCGAAGGTTTGCGTCTGATTCTGATATTTGAGCCGGGCGGTGGACGACCCGTCGCTGATGATCACCGTGGCCGTTGTGAGTGGCTGGTTGGTGCGGATGGTGTCGCCGTTTTGAATGTAGAATGATTGGCCGTTGGAGATGATTTCCTCAAAAGCCGGGCTCGACATTCTCACTTTGGCCCGAATCACGGTATCCTGCGGCGATATATAGCAGAACATCGTAATTTTAGGGTCGCCCTGCGGCAGTTTGTCGGCCGGAATCGTATTCACCAACGTTTTGCAGGAAGCAAGGGCGAAAATTGATAAAAATAAAAAAGCAATTTGTTTCATAATCTTCAATGGCAAGATCATAGGCGATTAGCCGATTGTTAAATCAAAATTTGAAATTATAGCTGAACGAGGGCAAAAACGGAAACAGCGATACCCTTTGCAATACCGTTTTGGAAGCAGTCGTCCCATTTTGATCGACCACCTGCTCGCTGCCTACGTTATAAAAGAAAGGATTTCGGCGGTTGTAGGCATTATAAATTCCAAACTCCCAGGTACGCTCGTGCCGCTTCTTTTTCTTGTGAAACTGCACCGCTACATCAAGACGGTGGTAGGGCTCGGCTCGAAACGAATTCTTGGGTCCGTATTCGTCCACCTGCCGCCCCGTCCACGAAAAATTATTGTACTGCGATGACTGGAAGGTGATGACCGCGTCGTCGGAATAAGCAGTGTACCGCCCGCGGGGAATCGTGAGGGCGTTGCCCGTGCCGTACACCCAGGTAGCCGACAGCGTGACCCGCTTGCTCAGCTCGTAAATCCCCACTACTGAAATATCGTGGCGGCGGTCGTAGCGCGGAAAGAAGGTTTCGCCGAAGTTCAGTTCGGGAAATTTCCACTTGGTCCACGAAAGCGTGTAGCCCACCCAACCCGACAGCCGCCCGGTCTTTTTCTGCACCAGAAATTCAGTTCCGTACGACCAGCCACGCCCGGCCGTCACGTTCTCTTCCCAGCTCAACTCGTTGGCGTTGACGCCCAATAAGCTGAGAAAAGACGCTCCTTCCTTATAGCTCAAAATCTTATTCATATTTTTGTAATATCCTTCCCAAGTCAGGGTAATAGCGGGTTCGTCGAGATCTTTGGCAAAGCCAAACGCTACCTGGTCCGACTGCTGCGGAGCCACGCGGTCGGTGGTGGGTACCCACAAGTCGGTTGGCAAGCCCAAACCGGTGTTAGAGAGCAGATGGACGTATTGATTCATCCGGGCGTAAGAAGCTTTAAACGAGAAGTCCTGCGCCAGCCGCAGCGCCGCCGAAAAGCGCGGTTCGGGCCGCACGTAGGTTTGGGTTTCGGTGCGGAAAGCACTCAGCCGAACGCCCACGTTCATTTTGAGGGCAGCGAAAGGCTGCCAAACGTCCTGAATATAAATCCCGGCTTCGGGCGAGTCGACGGGCTTCACCGACCGCTCGATGGCTTCGATGGCAAACGACCCTTTGATCGCCAGCGCCGAGGGCACGAAGCGGTGCAGCGTTAGCTGCCCGCCAAAACGAATGGCGTGGCGGGTATTGGGGTAGTAGTCAAAATCGGTCTTGATGCCGTAATCTCGGATGCGCGAGTTGTATTCCAGGCTAAACTCGTCGTCTTTGCCGCCATTGCGACTGATGTCCTTATTGTAAGCCGAAACGCCAAAGTTGAAGTTGCTGGCAATCAGCGAGGTGTTAGCGAACAGCTTTTGCCCAAACAGGTGATTCCAGCGCAACGTAGCCGTGGTGTTGCCCCAATCGAGCCCATTGCGGGAATCGGAATACGGGCCTTTCTCGTTGGCGTAGAAGTGGTCGCGACCGAAATAGCCGCTGAGGTAGACTTTATCTTTTTGACCAAAATCGTAGTTGACCTTGGCATTCATATCGTAGAAATAGTAACCAGGCTTAACCTTGGTACTTTCGCTGGCCTGCTGGGAAGCGATGAGCGGCGCGGCCAGCACGTCGATGTAGGTACGCCGGCCCGAAATCAAAAAAGACGATTTCCCCTTGACCAGCGGTCCTTCCAGCGTTAGCCGCGAGGAAATAAGGCCGATACCTCCCTCGCCATGGAGCTTGTCCTTGCTGCCTTCCTTCATATTCATGTCCAGCACCGAGGACAGCCGCCCGCCGTAACGCGCCGGGAAACCGCCTTTGGTAAGCTCGACGCTCCGCAACGCGTCGCTGTTGAAGATTGAGAAAAAGCCAAACAAGTGGCTGGCGTTATAGACAACGGCGTCGTCGAGAATGATGAGGTTCTGGTCGGGTCCGCCGCCGCGTACGTAGAGGCCCGTTTG
>JBBSSJ010000307.1:0-5314 GCA_038242095.1 Cytophagales bacterium | reverse complement strand
CGCCTTTGGCGGCGTTGCTCATCCCCGACTTCTTCTCTACTTCGACGGGTGCCTTTTCGGGCGCGGCGGGCTGTTCAACGGGAATTTCTTCCTTCGCTGCCACCACAGGGGCTTCCTTTTTATCGGCTTCCGGTGCCGTCCATTCGTCATCCACAGTTTGGGTTGGGCGATCGTCACGCCCAGTTGTTTCCCTTGGCAGGTTACCTTGGGCAAGATATCCATCAGGGCGCCCAATTTTAGGCAGCTCTGTCTTGACCACTACAGTCCGGATACCCGGATTTGCTTGCTGCGCTTTGAGTAATTCAAGCTCGTAATTAAGCTTCAACAATTCGGTTTCGTGTTGCGCTTCGCTAAGTGCAGTAGCCATCTCGGCTTTCGTAGTATCTTCAACTGCGGGTTTGCTACCTTCATTACAGGCAAACATCAGGACAGATACAGCGGCTATTCCCATTAGATTTTTCATGGTGATTCAAGTTTGTCCCCGTGCTTAGCGCTCTTGTTTTTAAGATTAAAACACCGGGTGGTGGAAACTGAATAAATTCTAGACCCCGTTTTTGTGGGTTCGGGGGTTAGAGGGGAATCGTGCCAAACTGTTTAATTGTATTCAGGATTTGAGCCAGACGTTAACCTTTATTCACAATTTCGGTAGAGCTGAATTGCCATCGCCTGAGATAGAAGTTTTAGGGTTATAGTAGGCAAAGGCGTTCTTACGCTTCTTGCTAAACAAAAACCGCCTACCAATGAAAAATCAAATAGTAATGACCGCCCTTAGCCTCGCGCTCGGCTGGTTCACCCTAGCCGCGCAAGCCCAAACCCGTAGCCTGTTCAACGGCAAGGATTTGAAAGGCTGGCATACTGATGTCCCGGAAATGGATACGAATGCCACTGCCCGGATGCCATTCGTAGTACGTGACAAAATGCTGGTGAGTCTCGGTACACCCGGCGGACATCTAATTACTGATGGCACCTACCAAAACTTCCGGCTCGAAATCGAATACCGCTTTGCGGGTACGCCCGGTAACTGCGGCGCGCTGGTATTTGTGTCTACCCCACGAGCGCTGTATGGTATGTTCCCGAAATCGATCGAGGTGCAGATGATGCACACCAACGCGGGAGATTTTTGGTGTATTGAAGAAAATATCGTGGTACCCGACATGGAAAAGCGACGCGGTCCCAAAGCCAAATGGGGCGTCAACGGCGATAAACTGCGCCGCATTCCCAACCTGACCGACGGCTCCGAGAAGCCCGTAGGCGAATGGAACAAACTCACAATCGAGTGCCTCGAGAATTCAATTAAGGTCTGGATGAACGGAGACTACGTCAATTACGGCTACGAAGCTACCGCCCGCACAGGACACATTGCCTTGCAGTCGGAAGGATCAGAAGTCGAGTTTCGCAAAGTATTACTGACGCCAATCAAGCGCTTAACCGACTGATTGATCACCCGCACTTTACTCCCCCACTACGGCATTCTCCTTCGGCGGGAACAGCAGCGAAGCAAAGATGCTGATCGCCAAAATGCTCACAATCACGATCAAAGAGTACATGTTATTGAAGCCCCACTCGTGCAATTGGTGCTCGAACAGCATCTTCAAGCCGATGAACGTCAGCAGCACGCCCAAGCCATATTTGAAGTAGCTGAACATATCGATGATATTAACTAAAAAGAAGAACATCGAACGCAGTCCCATAATGGCAAATACGTTGGAGAAGAACACGATGTAGGGGTCCTTCGTGATGGAGAAAATCGCCGGGATCGAATCCACGGCAAACACCACGTCGGTGAAGGCAATGACGATCATGACCACAAACAGCGGCGTGACGTACACCTTATTGTTTGTCTTGCGGCGAACAAAAAAGTGATCGACCACGTAGCGCTCGTACACGTTGAGATAGCGGGACGAAAGCCGCACGGCGGGATGCTTCTTCACATCGATACCCTCCTCTTTGTCTTTGGAGAAGAGAATGTTGATTCCCGTATAGACCAGGAAGGCACCGAAGATGTACAGCACCCAGCTAAATTCCTGAATAAGCGCCGAGCCGAGGAAGATAAAGATGAAGCGCAGGACGATTGATCCCAGAATTCCCCAAACCAATACTTTCTTGTAATAAATCTCCCGGACCCCGAAGGAGTTGAAGATTAGGATAAACACAAAAATATTATCCACCGAAAGGGAGTACTCAACCAAGTAGCCCGTCAGGTATTCCAATGCCATATTGTTTTGGAAAACGGTCAATGCAGCGTTAAAATCCGTAGGCAGTTTAAGGTTGGGATAATACGTACTCCTAACGGCAGCCAGGTGGGACGGGTCGCTGATGTCGTGTACCCAATGTCCGTAAAAACGTAAAAAGACGTAAAAGCCCAGTGCCAGCGCTACCCACACGGCGCTCCACGAGGCCGCTTCCTTAAAGCTGACGATATGACTGGTCGATTTTCGATTAAAAGCGCCCAAATCGAGCATCATCACCAGGATGACGAAAACGGTAAACCCGGCAAAAAATATTACTTCGCTTGACATGTAAATTTCTGAGTTGCGTGGAATGAATTGGCAAATTTAGGAGGAAATAACCCAAACGGCCCCGTAATAGTTGACCAGCGGTAAAAATAGCTGTAGACAGCACCGCCACTGACGACGGCGGTCGGCTCCTTCCGGTGAAGGACTTCATAGCGATACAACCGTCCATCTTGCCACTTATCCTTTTTGTTTTGCGGCTTAGCCAAAGGTTTTTAACTTTTGCCCCACAATGCGGTTTATCTTAAAACCGCTGGCCCAAAACAAAATCCATGAAACTAGTCCGCCAGATTCTGGAAAGCTTCCGCTTTGCCTGGCAAGCGTTGCGCTCCAACCTCACCCGTACTACGCTGTCGCTCCTGGGCGTCACGGTAGGTATTTTTGCCATTGTCGCGGTGTTCACCATCGTCGATTCGCTCGAGCGCAACATCAAGGAAAGCATGAGCTTCATTGGTGATAAAGTCATTTATGTACAAAAATGGCCGTGGAGTTTCGGTGAAGGAGAGTATACCTGGTGGAAGTATTTTCAGTGGCCCGACCCCAGCTACCGCGAGTACAAGTACCTCTACGACAACCTGGAAAGCGCCAGCGCGGTCGCGGTAATGGACTTCAGGGGCAATACTACGGTCAAGAACGGTTCCAACAGCATGAGCGCGCTGGTACAGGGAATCTCTTACGATTACAATCTTATTTCTGATGTACCTATTGCCGAGGGGCGGTACTTTTCTCCTATCGAAACCGACGCCGGGCGTCAGGTGGCCATCATCGGGGCCGACATTGCCGAGACACTCTTTCCGGGCAGCGATCCCATTGGCAAGGAATTTAAGCTGGCGGGCAACCGCTTCACGGTTGCAGGCGTTCAGGTCAAAAAAGGTGAAAGCCTGGTAGACTTTGGCGGCGCCCCCGACACCAAGGTGATCATTCCCTACGGAGCCTTTGCCAAACTCTTCCAATCGGGTCGTCCTAATCCCGACATCGTGGTGAAGGGCAAAGCCGACGACGAAGGCATGCTGGAAGTGGAGGCCGAAACTGTGGGCCTGATGCGTACGCTTCGGGGGATCAAGCCGCGCGACGAAAATAATTTTTCGATCAATCGCCCAGAAGCTGCTGCTAAAGCCATCTCGGGCCTGTTTACCGTGTTGACGCTGGCGGGCTGGGTGATTGGTAGTTTTTCGATTTTAGTCGGCGGGTTCGGAATCGCTAACATTATGTTTGTGTCCGTGAAGGAACGCACCAATTTGATTGGTATTCAAAAATCGCTGGGGGCCAAGAACTACTTCATCCTGTTCCAGTTTCTGTTCGAGGCCGTGATGCTAAGCCTGGTCGGCGGACTGGTCGGTATTTTCCTGGTGTTTCTCATTTCTTTCCTGCCTCTGGGAAGCTTGGACGTAGTACTGTTGCCCAAAAATGTGATCTTGGGACTAGGTGTATCAAGCGTTATCGGCGTGTTGTCGGGCATCGTCCCGGCTATGCTGGCCGCTCGCCTCGACCCGGTGGAAGCGATTCGGGCCAAGTGAATAATTGGAAAATTCGGGGCAAATGCCGAAATTCGGCAGATTTTTCATTTTTATAGTATAAAAATCAGCGCACTCACCTTCTCAAAAAAACAATAAGAACATGCGTAAATGGGTCTTTCTCGGCGTATTTTTTCTGATTATTTTTGCCATATTTTATTACCTCACCTTCGGCTATTACAGCGAGGGCAAGCGCGGCGGCTTTGTCGTGAAAATGAGTAAAAAGGGCTACATCTTCAAGACCCACGAAGGGTTGCTAAACGTTGGTGGATTATACGAAGGCGGCGGTACGCTCAATGCTACCCAATGGGATTTCTCGATAAACGATAGTGACGCGGAAGCCATCGCCAAAATAGAAGAAGCCATCAAGACCGGCAGCCGGGTCTCGCTTACCTACGAAGAGAAATTCTTTAAGCTGCCCTGGGTAGGCGATACTAAGAACCTGGTCACGGCAGTAGAGGTCCTTCCTATGCCCGCAATGCCTCAAAGTCCAATGTACCAGCCACAACCCGCCCCAATTCCTGTACCGCAACCTGCGGATAGCACGACAATTCTTTAAAGGAAGAAAGGTAAAATGGGGGGGAAGGCAAAACGGACTTTGACTACGCTCAGTCTCCCCCGAAATCTCATCCTCCCGCTTTCTTTGCTTTGTATCCTTTCGAAGTAAGCCAGGCGATCACTTTATCGCGGTGGTCGCCCTGAATCATGATTTCGTAATCTTTGGCGGTGCCACCGCTGCCGCAAGCCGCCTTGAGTTGCTTGCCGAGGTCAGTCGTGTCGGCTAGGGTACCCACAAACCCCTTTACGACCGTGACTACCTTACCACCGCTCCTGCGGTCGAGCCACACGCGAAGATCCTGCGCGGCGACGGGTAGTGTCTCGGGTTCGTCGTCACCTTTGGACTGGTATTCAAAATCGGGATTGGTGGAATAGACCACACCACTACGGTTTTTGTTAGCCATGAGGTTGGTTTTTGGAGTTCATTATAAAGTTTTACAAAGGTAGTTTAGCTTCGCTTAGTTTCCTGCTATTGAGAAACTATCGGCTGAAAGACAATAATTTCCGACGCACTCTTGCTATTCAAAAAGGCAAACCCTATATTTGCACTCCCATTTTCAGGTGGGAACTGCATTTAGATGCATACATTACTGAAAATCAATTAATAAAACTTTTTGTTATTCGTGGATACGTTAAGCTATAAGACCAGCTCGGCCAACAAAAGCACAGTCAGTAAAGAGTGGATCGTCGTGGACGCCAAGGATGTGGTGCTAGGCCGTTTGGCCAGTG
>JBBSSJ010000306.1:0-5361 GCA_038242095.1 Cytophagales bacterium | reverse complement strand
TTCCTTTGCGGTCCCGCGCCCTTTTGTTGCGTTCGCGGCTGGACAATTTAGTTTCCAGCTTACGAATGCTCCTTCGGGTTTCGCGCCGTACGTCTATGATGACCCGGTAGTAAACCGCCTGACCGAGCAGGCATAATCCGCCGTTGATCAGGATCAGGCTGTAGGTGCCCAACAGCACCCATTCTACGGTGGGGCTACCGGTGTGCTTGAGGTTGCCGGCTTCGCTGAACACTGATAGACCGTAACCGATCAGCAACAAACTCAACGGCGATAATATCAGCCATTTGGTACGCTCTGACATATTGGCCAGGAGTTTTTCGCCCGGCGGGCGGACGTTAGATTTATCTATTTGCATAAGTTGGTTTTGGATTCGCTTTTAACCAAATTTAAGTAAATTCCTTTTATATTAAAAAATATGAAGTCGATCATTAGTCTGGTGTTGCGGTACGTACCCCGGCCGATGTTACAACGTGTGGGTCATTGGGCAGCGCTATTTTTGGGTACTTTTCGAGGTGGTGATCAGGTAACCTGCCCGGTTTGTGATCATCATTACGACAAATTCTTGCCCTACGGCCGCAAAGGGCGCGACAATGCTCTTTGTCCCAACTGCCTGGCCTTGGAGCGGCACCGACTGATGTATCTGTACCTGCAGCGAAAAACCAACTTCTTTCGCGATCAATTGAAGGTGCTTCACGTGGCGCCGGAGTATTGTTTTATCGACCGATTCGAATCCATGCCCAATCTCGACTACATTACGGCCGACATCGAATCTCCGCTTGCCAAGATCAAAATGGATATTCACGATATTTCTTTTGAAGATAATACGTTCGACGTTGTCATTTGTAATCACGTCATGGAGCACGTCGATGACTACGTTCGAGCCACCAGTGAACTACACCGCGTTACCAAGCCGGGTGGCTGGGGAATTATTCAGTCGCCGCAGGACTTTTCCCGCGCCACTACCTATGAAGACGCCACCATTACCGATCCCCGTGAACGTGAAAAACACTTTTGGCAGAATGATCACATGCGCTTGTTCGGTCGTGACTACGCCCAGGAGTTAGAAAAAGGCGGTTATATCGTCACGGAAGATCGCTTCGTTATGGATGAACTCACCAAGGAAGAGGTCGCCCGGTATGCGCTTCCGGCGGGAGAGTTGATTTATTTTTGCCGGAAGTAGCTATTGTGTTTTATTTTTATTGAAAAGCCTCCGAAACCCTTCCTGCAAAAATCCTGTCCCGTAACCCAATAGTTGCACAAATGCCGCGACGACACTGAGCGCACCTATTTTCAGGCTTTTGTTTTTCAGCGCAGCGTCCAGAAAGACGGTGGCGATAAAAAAACTCAACGCCAACAAAGACAGGACGAAAAAAGGGTAAAACAATCCGGCCCAAACTGGGGTCAGGAAGCAAAAAATCGTAAAAAGGGCGGGAAAGGCGTGGACGGGTTTGATGAGTCCCTGATTGGGATGCATTTCGTCCAGAAAAAATCTCGTACGGCCAAAAGCGTGCACCTGCCGCCAGAAATCCCCAGAACTGCCCCGCCGCTTGTGGTACACGTAGGCCTCGGGTATGAGGGCGGTGCGGTAGTTTTTGGCCCGCAACCGGATGCCGAATTCGATATCTTCACCCAGGTCACGCTTCGCAAAGCCGCCCGTTTCGGTGAAGACCCGGCGCGACATACCCATGTTGAAACTTCTCGGCTGAAAAGCCCCCCCCGCGTTATTTGTTTTACTCCTGATGCCGCCCGTGGTAAAGAACGATGTCATGGCATAGCTGATGGCCTTCTGCAAGTCGGAAAAGTTTTCACTGGCCCGATCCGGTCCACCGTAAGCATCAACGAAGTCACGGTTAAGTTGTTTATTGACTGCCTCTAGATAATGCGGCGGGATGATGGTATCGGAGTCGAAAACAACAAAATAATCGCCGGAGGCCCGGGCGAAACCGTAGTTGCGTGCGAAGCCCTGACCCACATTGTCAATTTTGAAGTAGCGAAGATCCAATAGATCGGCGTACCGCTCGATCTTTTCCCAGGAAGGTACCGTCGAGCCGTCCTCCACGACAATTACTTCGAAATTCTGATACGATTGCTGCGTCAGACTGCCCAACAACTCGGCGATTTCGTCGGGTCGGTTGTACACAGGGACAATGACGGAGTACTTTCTCATCTTACATATCCGCCATCACTTCGGCCAGCGATTCCTCGTTGGCTTTGATAATCGTGTCAAGGTGGCTGTCTTCCAACGCGATCGAAAGAAACATACTTTCATATTGCGAAGCGCCCAGGTACACGCCGCGGTCAAGCATAGCGTGGAAGTACTTGCCATACAGCGCCATGTTGCAGCTGCGCGCATCCTCGAAATTGTGCACGGGCCGGTCGGTGAAAAACAGCGTGTACATCGAGCCGATCTGGTTGATCGTGTTATGCATCCCCAGCTTTTCAAACCCCGCCCGAAAGCCCCGCGCCAATTTCACACCGGATTGGTCCAGCGTTAGGTAAATGTCCTGATTGTTGTCGAGATATTCGAGTGTGGCCAATCCGGCCGCCATAGCGATAGGATTGCCCGAGAGGGTGCCGGCCTGATACACCGGACCGACTGGCGAGACGTAATTCATCAGATCCGTACGGCCGCCGTAGGCCCCGACCGGCATGCCACCGCCAATGATCTTACCGAGGGTCGTCATATCGGGCATCACACTGAAACGCTCCTGCGCCCCGCCTCGGGCTAACCGGAAACCGGTCATCACCTCATCAAAAATTAAGATGATGTCGTGTTTATCGCAAATGCTGCGCAATCCTTCAAGGAAGCCTTCCTCCGGCAGCACGCAACCCATGTTGCCCACCACGGGCTCCACGATAATCGTTGCGATCTGACCTGGATTGGCGTCGACCAGCATCTGCAGGGCGGGTAAGTCGTTAAAAGGCGCCGTGAGCGTATCATTTGCTACCCCCGCTGGAACCCCGGGGCTGTCGGGCGTGCCGTGGGTAATGGCCCCGCTACCGGCAGCAATTAAAAAGCTATCGGCGTGGCCGTGGTAACATCCCTGAAACTTAATGATTTTGTCGCGGCCCGTGAAACCTCGTGCCACCCGAATGGCTGACATCGTGGCTTCGGTTCCCGAGTTGACCATCCTGACCTTCTCAACCGAAGGTACCATGCTCACGATTCGCTCGGCCATTTCGACTTCCCGGCGCGTGGGCGCCCCAAAAGAAAAGGAACCCTGAATAGCGTCCGCGACTGCCTTTTCGACCAACTCATTGGCGTGTCCCAGAATCATGGGGCCCCAGGAATTGATGAGTTCGAGGTAGCGGTTGCCATCCTCGTCGAAGATGTAGGGGCCTTTGGCAGATTTAATAAATAGCGGCGTGCCGCCTACCGACCTAAATGCTCTAACGGGAGAGTTGACCCCACCCGGAATGTATTGATTGGCCTTTTCGAACAAGGCCTGACTTATGGATATGTTCATTTTTTTACAAAATTTAGTTTAACGATCGCCTTCCCAGGGAATCCAGCGAGCGTCTCGATAAGTCAGAAGACTTGAAACACTGTTTTCACGGGATTTGGTGTAATCAAACCCGTAAAGCAAATAATCATCATTGTAGCGTCGTAACTCGATTCCGTCCTTGACGCGCTCACTGTGTTTTCCGATCATACGGCCAAAAAACAACAACTGATCATAACCCTGATAGGAGTAAACCGAAGGCAGGGTATTGGTTTTTTCAAAATAATCCACCTGAAACTTTTTGATGGATTCCTTATTGAGATCGACGTAATCGTGGTCCAGCAGATATAAGTTTCCGCCGTAGCCTGATGGCCGACGCTGGTTGAAGTTGAAGCTGTTTGCGATCGCAACCACCGGAATGCTTTGCAAGTCTCTTCCGGCTAGGACATTCATGAGGGCTGGTCCTGACTTGCTATCGGTAGAAAACAACACCACGTGATTGGGTTTCTGACCTGTAAATCCCGAAATCTGGCTATTCATATCATCCGCTCCGCCGCGGATTGCTTTCATTTCAAGTACTTTGCCACCAGCCTTGAGGAGCTCCTCCCGGTAGGTGAGCGCCATAACCGAATCCTTGGTATTGCCGCCGTAGTAAATCGCTGCCACCGGATTACCGCCCCTTGATTTTATGAGCGATACGATTTCCTGGGTCTGCCGCTGAATCGAAGGATGCGCCAGGTAGACAAGCTTACCATTTTCAAGCAAACGGCTGTCGGTCGCCAGTGGATTCACGACCGTAATGTTATTGACGTTGGCAAAATCCACCACTAGCTCAAAGGGACGCGCGTAGAGCGGGCCAAAAATAAGGTCAGATTGCTGGAAGTAAGAATTATTGACCATTTCCATCACCTTGTCCTCCTCATTGCTAAGATCGTAGGCTTGCAGGTTGATTTGAACGCCTTCGCTTTTTAGTTGCTGGCGGGCCAAAAGCATTCCTTCAAAATAATCAAAGGCGAACTGATTAGAGGTCGTCCGTTGCTTGAGGTCGAAGTCGTATAGACGGTAGGGAAAAAGTACCGCTACATTGTAGTAGCCCTTAGTCCAGCGTTTCTCGTAGGCAGGAGTTGTTTTTTGGGGTGATTTTTTGGCAGGTTGGGAAGCGCTGGTTCCGGCGTTATGACCAATATTGTATTGATTAGTCAATCGGTCGGAGAGTTCAAGATCAGCTTTGTTGCTGGGTTTGCTCTGAATCAAATTGACCAGGTTAGTCGCCACCACGCGATCGTTGGGGTATTCGGTATTCAGGGTTTTCAGCAAATTGACATCCTGCACATCCTGAAGATAATGCTGCTTCATGCCTTGAACATCTTTTCCGATTCGTGCGTCCCCAATACGGCGCAGAAAATCGAATGCCCGTCGCGGATCTTTCAATTCGAAGTAGTTGTTGGCGATGAGATAATAAGCCTCATCGCGCTGGGGCCAGGTAGCATAGCGCGACAGTAATTGTCTTAACATCAAATTACTATCATTATACTTCTTGATCTTGTTCGCCGACAGCGCGTAGTAATAATGCGCCAACGGTGCGTAGGTATCGTTGGCGTTGTTTGAGGTGATGTCTCCGAATTTCTGAATCGCCATATCGTAGCGGCCCAGTTTGTAAAAACTCAGCCCCTCCTGAAACTTCCGCTCCGGCTGATCAAACAATTGACCGTAACCCGGGATCGAAAGCACCAGGGTCAATACGATCAAATAGCTTTTAAAGTATCGCATAATAAAAAGGCCGTTGTTGATCCTTATACGAACAAAGGGCAACGTCCTCAAAGGAAAACGCCACCCTCTGCTGTAATTATTACATAATTAATTAATTTTTGGACTTACGCTTGCCCTGTTGCTTATCCAGGTCAGCCTGCTTCCGCTT
>JBBSSJ010000305.1:0-5522 GCA_038242095.1 Cytophagales bacterium | reverse complement strand
GGCTTCGGGCAGGTAGCTGCGGTCGCAAATGCTGTGGGCGAGCGTTGGATTTTTATTTTGTAAAAATCCGATGACCGGGTCGATGGTACGCAGGTACTCATTCCGCAAGGCGTAGATCCGATAGCCATTATCGGAAAGCGCCGCGTCCGACGCTTCCAGCTCAACGAACATCCTGCCCAAACCCGCCGCCGAAAACAAGCGCAGAATCACCTCGATGCCTAAATCCGCCTGATGTGACGCCATACCCAGCGTATTCAGGAAACCTTTTAGGTAAGCCGTCGCCGGATAGGGCGTATTGAGTTGCGTGAAAGGCGGGGTGAGGAAGAGGACTTTGTTCAATGGATAGTGGACGTTGGACGTTGGAAAGTTATGCAAAGGTAAAACAAAACACCCGTCCCTGATAAAATCAAGGACGGGCGTAAAACTCATAATTTCAGCGGCGGACCGCTCATGAACTCCCTTACAGTGGATTCTGAACCATCGCCTTATTGGCATTGAGCTCGCGACGGGGGATCAGAAACTGCCAGCGGACATCCCCGGCCGGTACGTCGAATAGGACAGCGGCGGCGGCGTTGTGGTTGGCGCCGTTGCGGTCTAGGGGCATATTCAGGCGTTTCAGGTCCAGGAAGCGGTGGCCTTCGCCCCACAACTCGATGCGGCGCTGAAAATAAATCTCATTCAGCAGATCAGCTCCCGTATTGGCGCTCATCGTGTAAGCAGGGTCGCGCGTTGTGACAAAGTCAAAAAGCACTTTGGTGGCTTCGGTTTCTTGCCCCTGATTCGCCAAAGCTTCGGCCTCGATCAGATACATCTCACCGGCTCGCATGAAGGGCACGTCGCCCATCGTGCTGGTAGAGGGCGTGCCTGGCAGACGGAACTTCTGCACCATATAAGGGGCCCGCACCCCGCCGGGAGGCGCGATGGAATTATCCTTTGTCGGTTTCTCGACCCACATCTTAGACCGCACGTCGGTTTCGGGTATTTTGCTATAAAGCAGGCTGTTGATGGCCTTGGGATTCGCTCGGTTGACCGAGGAGTTGAAGTTATCCGAAATATAGGAGTGGAAAGCACCGAAGTATTCCGTTTGGTCTTCAATGTGATCGAAGCCCCACATCCACTCAGGATTGCCGACATCCGAAAAGCCTTCCTGATACTGCGCAATCGACATCAGCGCAAAACCCTTGCGAGCCGCCATAGCGTAGGTGGCTGCATCGGCCCAGCGCTGCTGCACCAGAGCCACGCGGGCCAGCAGCCCATTGGCTACTTCCTTGTTGATATGCGATTTGGCAGTCCGGTCCGAAGATAACAACGCTGCCGCTTCGGTCAGATCCTTATTAATTTGCGTGTACACCTCTTCCACTGTGTTGCGGGGCAGGCCTTGCGTGGTAGGTTCCAGTACCAGCGGCACGCCCAGTTGCGCATTGGGCTTGGTGGCGGCATCGTAACGAATACCGTAGAGCTGCACCAAATTGAAGTAGGCAAAGCCGCGGATACCGAGTGCTTCGCCCATCAGGCGGTCCCGGTCTTCCTGTGGTCCGGCCGCGTTGGGCAGGTTGGCAATCGCCAGGTTGGCATTACCGATCAGACGGTAGTACATCTCGTAGGGCATTTCCGAGAGGTTGCCGGTTTCGCTGCGGTGCACCAGCCAGCGGCCCTCACCCAGGTGCCAGTTGTTTGAAGTGTTGCTGAACACCAGATCTTCACCCAGAATATCCTGGATAAGCATCAGGGCCGGGTAGCCAAAGTAGCCTTGCGACCCCTGGTAGCGTACCATCATGGCCCGGTAGATGCCATTGACGGCCGCCGTGGCATTTTTAGTCGTGGCAAAAGCCGCATTGGCATCCACACTGGCCGTGGGCAGCGTGTCGAGGTAGTCCTCCTTGCAAGACAGCGTAGTCAGGCTAAGGAGTGCGGCGGAAAGGATTAATATTTTCTTTTTCATGAAAGTCAATGATAGAATGATTTAAAGCGAAAACGAGATACCCAATACAATGCTCTTCGACAGGCTGAATGCATTGTTAGAAACGCCGCTGAAATTTTGCTGAACGTTCATGCCCGGGCGGGCCGACTTGATCAGGAAGTTCTCCGCGCTTACGTACACCGTGGCATTCTGCATGAAGGCTCTCGTAGCCAGCGCTTTGGGAAAATCGTAAGAAAGCGTCACGGTACGAACATTCAGAAAGTTGGCACTGGTCAACCAGCGATCGGAAGTAGCGTCGAAATCGCTCGTGCGGCCGTTGTCCATACGGGGCACGTTGGTGATGTCGCCGGGCTTCTGCCAGCGATTCAGGATGTCCACGTGTTTGGCGCTACCGTAGCCACCGGAACTCATCAGGCCCTGATAGCCGGAATCGTACACTTTGCCACCAATTTGGTACACAACGATCGCTGACAGACGGAATCCTTTGTACTCGAAAGTATTGGTGATACCACCCGATATCTTAGGAATCGACGTGCCGTTGTAGTGGTAGCGGGCATTGTTTACATTGGTAGTCAACGTGTCGTTGTTCGCGGTAATGCGTGAGTTTTTCTCATCGTAGGTTTCGGCCCGGTACTCGACTTCGCCGGTATTGGCGTTGACGCCCTGAAAATCGCGCAGCCAGTAATCGTATATCGAAGTGCCTTCTCTCAGCTTTTTGGTGCCGTCGATGATTTCAGGATTCTCCTCGGGCATCTTTGTGATTTTATTTTTGAAATTGGTGGCATTCAGGGCCAGGTTCCAAACGAAGCCACCTGCGCGAATCACATCCCCGTTCAATTCAACCTCGATTCCTTTATTGTACATCGTACCGATGTTACGGGTTTCGGTCTTGATACCCACTGACAACGGTAGCGGTACATCGAAGATCAGGTTGGAAGACTGGCGGTTGAAGTACTCGACCGTACCCGACAGGCGACCATTGAACAGGCCGAATTCCAGCGCCGCATCGAACGCATTGCTCGATTCCCATTCGAGGTTACGGTTGCCCAGGCTATTTTGCAAGATGCCCGCTTCGCTGGCGTTATTCCAGTTCAGATTGTAAAGCGGCTGCCAGGCGTAGTAGCTGATATCCGCTCCACCCGCCGTGTTACCACCACCATCGTTACCCGTTTGGCCGTAAGAACCTCGAAGTTTCAGCTGGCTGATGAAGGGAACCGACTTGATAAACGCTTCCTGATCCAAACGCCAGGCTCCACTCACGGAGTAGAACGTACCCCAGCGCGTATCGCGAAAGAATTTGCTGGAACCGTCGCGCCGCGCCGAGACCGAGAAAAAGTACTTCTCGTTGTAATCGTAGTTGATCCGCGACAGGTAGCCTTCCACCCGGCGCATATTATACACGGAGTTGAGGTTGGTCGTGGTCGTGAAGTTAATTAACTCCTCGTTGCCATCCAGAATCTGCTGCGAGCGCGAACCCGTCAGATAGTTGTCCGTCACCTGATAATTCTCGTGACCTACCAGTACACCGATCGTGTGGCTGCCAAAAGTACGGTCGTAGGTCAGCAGTTGGTTGAGATTGTAGCTGGTGATGTTCACAAAATCATGCGTGGCCCGCCCGGCGGGAGCGCCATCGCCAATTTCGGGGTTACCGTATTCCACAGAATTGCTGTTGGTGATGTCGGCACCTACGTTGGCCGTAAACTTGAAGTTTTTCAGGAACGAAATTTCTCCGTATCCCCGTGCACTGAGGACATTTCGGCGGAGGAAGTTCTGATTTTTTTCCGTTTCGGCAATCACGTGGCGGCCACCATATTGTGGACGATTGGGCAGTCCCAGCGCGTTCAGGTTACCGTAGTCGTAACGGCGATTGCCATTGGGCAGTGTCAGAAACTGACCGGGATTGGCAGGATCGAAAGCGTAGACCGGATAAATCGGGCCCATGTAGCGGGAAAAAAGAAAGGGGTTTACAAATGAGCTATTGTTGTCTGATCCTGCATCCGCCTGGTTCGATTTCGTGATCGTAGCCGACAGGTTTGCGCCCGTTTTAAACCAGGATTTCATCTGGCTGTTGACATTCATCCGGCCCGTAAAACGATCGTAATCCGAGCGAATCAGGTAGCCCTTATCGCGCAAATAAGAAGCCGAGATGAAATAATCCGTCTTTTCCTGAGCGCCAGAGAAACTCACGTTCACCTCGTCGCGACTGCCGGGGCGCACGATTGGCGAAAACCAATCGAGATCATTTTGATCGTACAACAACTTAGCGTTAGGATTGAGCTTACCATCAGTGCTGACCAGTTGGTCATTAGGTACGTCGTAAACATTATAACCCAGGTTTTTTACTACGCCATTGGCAGAAGATGCGTCGGCATTGGCAGCCTCCATGCTGAGGGGCTTACTGGTCCGGTAAACCAGGCTATTCCGGTACGACTCCCACATGATTGGGTAGTAGTCGGCGGGGCCGACGCGGTTGTACTCCTGCAAACCACGGGAGTTGATCCCCTTGGTGAATTTTACGTCGATTCTGTTGGTACCTTTTGCGCCCTTTTTGGTCGTCACCATGACTACGCCGTTGGCAGCGCGTGAACCGTACAGCGCCGTAGAAGCAGCGTCTTTCAGGATCGTAATTTGCTCGATGTCATTAGGATTCAGGTTGGCGATGCTGCCCGAGTAAGGAATTCCGTCCACTACGTACAGCGGATCGCTACCCGAGGAAATCGAGCCAAAACCACGAATACGAATCGAGGGTGAAGCACCTGGCTGACCGCTGCCCGCCGTGGTGGTTACGCCGGAAGTGGTACCCGCAATCGCGCTTATAATCGAAGTAACGGGCCGTTTTTCAATACTCTCGGCATCGATTACACCCGCCGAACCCGTAAACGATTCTTTCTTGGCGGTGCCGAAGGCAGTAACGATTACTTCCTGCAGGTTCGCGACATCGGGCAACATCGATAAATTGATCGTAGATTGAGTGCCCACAGTAACTTCCTGAGCAACGAAGCCCACAAAACTGAACGATAGTACGGCGTTGCGCGCAGCCGCGATGCTGTACTTGCCGTTGGCATCGGTGGTCGTGCCACGCGTGGTACCTTTCACCACGACGCTCACACCCGGCAGGCCGCTGCCGGTTTCGTCGGTCACGGTTCCCGTGACCATTTTATCCTGAGCAAAGGCCGACATTCCCGTCAGTATGGCACCCAAAAACAAAAAGAGTAAAGAAATTCTTCTCATGTTTTAGTTGGTTGGTTTGGTAAAAATTGAAATTGGTAATAGAAAATAGCCGCTAATCGGCGTTTGCGTAGTCAAAATTATTGTCTACACAACAATAGGGCTGACAAAATTTTGGACAAATATAGAAGCATAATATTATTAACACAAAGTGAGTGACTTTTTTTAAAAAAAATATCAGAAATTTTTCTAGTTAAACACAAAAAATCGTCAACTAACTAAATTTTATTCAGTAGACTTGTTGCGACACTATAAATCAGTTTTTTACGTAAAAGTTCCAAAGGCCAGCGCATACTTCTAAGGTGTCATCGTACTTTGCAAAGTCACGTATTCTGAGCCGATCAGACATGATCCGGTATCGTTTCAATCCTCC
>JBBSSJ010000304.1:0-5527 GCA_038242095.1 Cytophagales bacterium | reverse complement strand
TGTCAATAATTGTGATTGAGTGCATGTGCGGAGGAGCAAGAAAAAGAACCGTTCTTTGCTAATTTTCATCATTTTTCATCCCGATATTACCGTTTAGGGGCTATTTTTTTGAATTCTCCGACTACTGATCATTTCTAAAAATTATATCCAAGATGCTGAAACTAGGTATTAATAGCGCGATCCTCGCTGATTTTAGTTTTGAACACACCATAAATTTTGCCGCTCAGCACGCTTTTGCCTGCGTAGAAGTGATGTGCTGGCCCCGCCAAAATGACGATATGCGCCGCTACGCCGGGGTTTCGCACCTCGATGTCACGAGTCTGGACGAACAAAAAATCAGCGACATTAAATATTGTCTGCGGACGGCCAACGTATTTATCTCAGCCCTGGGATACTACCCTAATCCGCTCGATCCCGATGAGGAAAAATCAGGTTTCTTCATTGAACACCTGAAAGAGGTTATCCGGGGCGCCGCGAAGATAGGCGTACCGGTGGTGACCACTTTTATCGGTCGGAATCCGGCCAAAAGTATGGCCGATAACCTGAAAGCCTACGCTGACATCTGGCCCGGAATTGTGAAGGTGGCGGAGGAAAACAACATTAAACTAGCCATCGAAAACTGCCCGATGTTCTTTACCGACGACGAATGGCCGGGTGGCAAGAATCTGGCTGTGAGCCCGGCGGTATGGAACCGAATGTTCGAGATTATCCCCAGCCGGTCCCTTGGGCTCAACTACGATCCGTCGCACATGGTCTGGCAGATGATGGACGAGGTTAAGCCCATCTATCAGTTTAGGGAGCGGCTGCACCATATTCACTTGAAGGACGTACGGGTGTATAAAGACAAGCTCGATCAGGTCGGAATTATGGCCAACCCGCTCGAATACCATGCTCCAAAATTACCCGGCCTGGGGGACGTGAACTGGCGCGGCTTCTTTGCCGCCCTGACCGATGTGCGTTATCGCGGGCCGGTAGTAATCGAGGTGGAAGATAAAGCCTACGAGGCCAATATCACCGACGTAAAGTCGGCGATATTGACAAGCCGGAATTATATAAATCAATTTTTGGGGTAGATAAATTCCAGCTCAAACCCTTTAGCAATAAAGCACGTTCATGTCCCATTTTTCGCTCTCGCTCTTTCTAATACTGGGATTTGCCGGTTGTTCTACCCTGTCAACGGAAAAAGTCTACCAGTACCAAGGTGAAAAGTTAAAAGGGGTGTCGTTTGTGGCCCCCCGTGATTCGTTGGGGGATACCACTTACTTGCCCGTCAAAAATATCCACGCGGACTGGGTTTCGTTGATGCCCTACGGGTACACCGAAGGCACGAAGCCCGAATTCATCTACGGTCGCGATAACGAATGGCGTTGGTGGGGCGAATCGCCGCGTGGGGTGGCACATTGCGTCAGGATGGCGCACGCGCAAGGGTTAAAAGTAATGCTCAAACCCCATATGTGGGTGGGCAAAGGTACCTTCACCGGGCACTACGACCTCAGTAGCGAGGCGGATTGGCAGACGTTCGAGAAGGGCTTCGGGGCTTATCTCCTCGATTTTGCCAGGATTGCCGAAGAAAACGATGTAGAACTGTACTGTATCGCCACGGAAATGCAGACGTTTGTGAAAAATCGCCCCGAATTCTGGTTTGGGATCATTCGTCAGATCAGAGAAATCTACCACGGCCAACTCACCTACGCTGAGAACTGGGACGTGTACCAGGAAGTGCCCTTTTGGGATAAACTGGATTACGTCGGCATCGACGGGTACTTTCCTTTGGCCGAAGGCCCCTCCCCTACGTTGGCCGAACTCAAAGCGGGTTGGAAACCGCATCTGAAAGCCATGGAAAGATTTTCGGCCAAAGTCAAGAGACCGATCCTGTTCACCGAATACGGCTACATGAGCAGCGATTTTGCCGCCCGCCGTCCCTGGGAAACCGACCGGGACCGCCCCGCTAACGAGGCGCTGCAAGCCCGAACCTACGAGGCACTGTTTGAAGAGGTCTGGCCGAAGCCCTGGATGGCGGGCGGCTTCGCTTGGAAGTGGTTCCCAACCTTACGCCGTCCCGACAAACCCCGAGACCCGTTCTCGCCCCAACACAAAGAGGCTGAGTTGGTGTTGCAAAAATACTATGAAAGCACTTTTAAAGAAGAGTGATGAAGATTGTTTCTTAAATCCCTCTTGTCAAATTTTGACTTCGCCCAACTTTTCGAATATCGCCTTCAAACACTTCGCCGTCAGTTGAGCGTCCTCTAAGGCATTGTGGGTTTCCTCTTCCCGGTCGAAGCCAAAAAACTTGGAAACCATGCCTAGGCTCAACGAGCCCGGCGCGGTGTGACCGTTCTTTTCCAGCATCATAAAGTACAGGTAGGAAACGGTGTGCAGGTCCAGCATTTTGTTGTTGTAAGGCCAGTTCATTTTCTCGTTTCGGTAGGCAAAGCGAAGAAAATTAATGTCATAGATCACGCTCTGTCCGCAAATAATTACTTTTGAGAGCGGTGCGCCCCCATTTTTGGCTTTGATCCATTTTTCAAACTCCGGAATCACATCGTAGATCATCGGTGCGTCTTCCAGGTCGGCCAACGATAGGCCGTGTACCTCTTCCGCGCCCGCCGTGAATGCTTCCTCGTTCTCGGGGTATACATTTTGCAGGTAGGTACCCAGCGAATTCCAGCGATCGTCAAACAATTCGGCCCCGAGTTGGATTATTTCGTTCCAGCCCGGCTCCGGCCCGGTCATTTCAATGTCAAGTACTAAGAAAGCCATGTTTTTGGGAATTATGAGATATGAGTTATGAGTTATGAGATCTCAGTTTATGTTTTGCAACGTGCATTTTTTGTGCACTGCCTTCCTAAAATTACTAATTCGCCGCAAAATAGTTAATCAAGGAATCAATCTTCTAATACCAGTTCAAACGCAATCTCATAATTCATAGCTCATAATTCCTACTTCAATTGATCAACTACACCAACATCCCCTCCCCTTGTTTTGTATTGGAAGAAAAACTGCTTCGGCGCAACCTGGAACTGATTGATTCGGTGCAGCGGGCGGCGGGCTGCAAGATTATTTTGGCGCTGAAAGCTTTTTCGATGTACAGCGTGTTTCCAATGGTGGGCGAGTACCTCAGCGGCGCCACGGCCAGTTCGCTCAATGAAGTGAAGCTCATCAATGACTTCTTGGGCGTAAAGGCACATATTTATATTCCGGCTTACCTCGACGCGGAGTTTGCGGAAGTGTTGGAGCGGAGCAGCCATTTGACTTTCAATACGCTGCGCCAATTCCATCGCTTCAAAAATCGGGTTTGGGATTTCAATGCGCAAAATCCTGACCGCAAGATTTCGGTGGGGATACGCGTGAATCCCCAATACTCCGAAGTCGAGGCCGATATGTACAACCCCTGTGTGCCGGGCTCGCGCCTGGGTGAAACGTCCGACAAGTTCGGCAGCCAACTGCCCGAAGGCGTGGAGGGGATTCATTTTCATACGCTGTGCGAAAACGGCTCCGACACTTTGGAGCGCACCCTGTCTGCCTTGGAAGAAAAATTTGGCGGTCTGCTGCATCAGGCCAAATGGCTCAACATGGGCGGCGGTCACCTGATGACCCGCGAGGGCTACGACATCGATCGGTTGATCCGGTTGATCAAAGGAATTCGCGAAAAATACGATTTGGACGTAATTCTTGAACCCGGCTCGGCCATTGCCTGGCAAACGGGTACGCTCTATTCCACGGTGCTGGACATCATGGATAGTCAGGGTATCGAGGTCGCCGTGCTCGACGTTTCCTTTGCGGCCCATATGCCCGACACGCTCGAAATGCCTTACAAGCCCCGCATCGAGGGCGCGCATTACGAGCCCGTGCCCGGCAAGCCCACTTACCGGCTGGGCGGCATGACCTGCCTGGCCGGCGATTTTATGGGCGACTACTCATTCGACAAACCACTTCAAGTGGGTGACCGTCTGGTATTTGAGGATATGATCCACTACACGATGGTCAAAACCAGCACGTTTAACGGGGTTAATTTACCTTCCATCGGTATCTGGCAAGCCAACGATACTTTCCGTTTGGTCAAAAGCTTTGGCTACGAATCATTTAAGGATCACCTGTCTTAGAAATTAAGCCAAAAGAGCCCAGCCGATAGCCAAAAGACCGGACCTTTCCCGTACCTTTGATTCCCGTAATCAAAGAAAAAAAGCAACGTCTTATGGCTGCTAAAGCACAAAAGACCGCGAAGTACATTTTCGTTACGGGCGGCGTCACATCATCACTGGGCAAAGGAATCATTGCCTCTTCTCTGGCCAAACTCCTGCAATCGCGGGGCTTATCGGTCACCATCCAAAAATTCGATCCCTACATCAATGTCGATCCCGGCACACTGAATCCCTACGAACACGGCGAGTGTTACGTAACGGACGACGGAGCCGAAACCGACCTTGACCTGGGCCACTACGAGCGTTTTCTCAACGTCCGTACTTCGCAGGCCAACAACGTCACGACGGGGCGCATCTACTACAACGTGATCATGCGGGAGCGGCGCGGCGATTTTCTGGGTAAAACCGTGCAAGTTATCCCGCACATTACCGACGAGATCAAGAACAAAATGCTGTCGCTCGGCCAGAGTGGCGAATATGACGTGGTCATCACCGAAATCGGCGGTTGCGTGGGCGACATCGAATCGCTGCCATTCATCGAAGCCGTGCGCCAAATCAAGTTTGAGTTGGGTGAAAAAGACACCCTCATCATCCACCTGACGCTGATCCCCTACCTCACTTCGGCGGGTGAGCTCAAAACTAAGCCTACTCAACACTCCGTCAGGATGTTACAGGAATCCGGGATTCAGCCCGATATTCTGGTGTGCCGTACCGAACATCCCTTGCCCGATGATTTGCGCAAGAAAATCGCGTTGTTTTGTAATGTTCAAGTCAATTCGGTGATCGAGGCGATGGACGCCGAAACGATTTACGACGTGCCGCTGCTGATGCGCAAGGAACGGCTGGATCAACGGGCGCTGTACATGCTCGACATTTACAACGATCAGGACGCCGACCTTGATTCCTGGAAAGCGTTTCTCTCCAAACTCAAAAATCCCGTCGATTCGGTACGCATCGGATTGGTAGGCAAATATGTCGAGTTGCACGATGCCTATAAGTCGATCGTCGAGTCGTTCATTCACGCCGGAGCGGTCAACGAGTGCAAGGTCCACATCGAGTGGATTCATTCCGAAACGCTCACACCACAGAATGCAATCGAGAAACTTTCGGGACTGGATGGCGTATTAGTTGCGCCGGGTTTTGGTGAGCGTGGCATCGACGGCAAAATCGAGGCCATTCGCTACGTCCGGGAAAACGGTATCCCCTTCTTTGGAATTTGCCTGGGGATGCAAATGGCCGTAATTGAGTACGCCCGTAATGTGCTGGGCCTAGCCGACGCGCATTCCTTCGAGATGAACAACGATTCGCCCCATGCGGTCATCAATCTGATGGCCGACCAGAAAGACATTGAAAACAAAGGCGGCACGATGCGGTTGGGGGCTTAC
>JBBSSJ010000303.1:0-5534 GCA_038242095.1 Cytophagales bacterium | reverse complement strand
TTGCCATTGGCGTCGGTGTTGGTGCCGCGTTGGGTACCCTTCACCAGGACGCTACAGCCCACGAGGGCATCCTGCGTGTTGGCATCGGTCACGCGGCCCGTAACGGTGGTTTGTGCCTGGACACGAGGCAATAAGCTTCCAAGCAGTAAGAGGAATACGATCGTCAGCCGTTTCGCGGGAGACGATAAATGAGTAAAGTGTTTCATAGAAACAACCGTTTAGGGTGACTAGATAACTGGCGCAAAAGTGTAGGCTTGCGGGCAGAAAAGGGAGGTTTTTGAGAAATGATAATGATTTTTTAACAAGAAGGGGTAGCCGTGATAACTTCTACCCTAAAGAGGGAGAGACATTATTTTTTTAGAAAGAATTTAAATAAAAACGGTCATTTCAACTTCTTGAAAGTTTAAAGGCCAAACGCTAAGGCCATTGGGACCAGTCTTTCGAGAATCTTGGGAATGGGCGAGCAGGAAGTCTTGGTACTCAAAGTATCCGAATCACTTTCAAAAAGCGCCGCTCGTAATGGCCTGCGAGTGGGGTAATGACCACAGAATATGGCTTGCCCGAAGTGGAATGGATGAATTTGATGCCATCTTCGTCGTTTCTAACGATGATGCCTATATGACCAATCCGGCGACTTTTGGGGTCGGTGCCCGTAAATAATACGATGTCGCCCGGCGTGGCCTCCGATTCCGGTACGGTCGACCCGGCGTTCTTGAAATTGACCGAACTACGCGGCACGTCGATTCCAAATTGACTAAACACATGATTCACAAAGCCTGAACAATCGAACCCAACTTCGGGGTTGGAAGTAGCATACTTGTAGGGAATGCCCCGAAGGGTACGGGCGTACTTTACCAACTTTTGGGCGAGGGTAGGTTCTTGCACTTGCTCGATATTGATGGGTGGCTGAGCGTCAGAGCGTCAGAAGGAGCGAATTCCTGTTGGTAGGCGGAAGAGAATTGTAGTAATAAAAGGAAAGAAATAAATTTCATGAATAGGGTAATGGTGCGCGCAAAACTAGTCAAATTTTAAATTCTGCACCCGCACGGCGTTGAGAATGGCCAGCAGGGCCACACCCACGTCGGCAAAAACGGCTTCCCACATCGTGGCCAGACCGCCCGCGCCCAGAATAAGCACGATGACTTTTACACCCATCGC
This sequence comes from Cytophagales bacterium, assembly GCA_038242095.1. Taxonomy (GTDB): domain Bacteria; phylum Bacteroidota; class Bacteroidia; order Cytophagales; family Spirosomataceae; genus Persicitalea. The sequence continues at coordinate 4,376 of JBBSSJ010000303.1, read as the reverse complement.
CAGACCGATATTTTGCCAGACGATGCGGCGCGTAGCCCGGCCAATAGCAATGGCGGTAGCGATTTTGGCGGGTTCGTCATTTTGGATAATCACGTCGGCGGTTTCAATCGTGGCGTCGGAACCCAGCCCACCCATCGCCATACCCACGTCGGCCAGCGCCACCACCGGGGCGTCGTTGACACCGTCGCCGACGAAGGCCAGTTTGGCCTTGGGATCGGCGGCCATCGCCTTCTGCAACCGCTCGACCTGCGCCACCTTGTCCTCAGGTAGCAAGTCGCCGTGCCATTCGTCCACGCCCACCGCCCGGCCTACTTCCTCCACCACCGCCGACTTGTCGCCCGAAAGCATGACGGTGCGAATGCCTTGACTTTTCAGATTTTTGATGACTTCTGCCGCATCGGCTTTGATTTCATCGGCAATGGTGAAGTAGCCGGAAAACTTGCCGTCCAACGCGGTCATTACGATGGTGTAGGGGATTTTGGTTAAAGCCTCATCGAACTTGACGCCGAATTTGCGTAATAGCTTGACATTCCCCACCAGCATTGCGCGGCCTTGTACAGTACCTTTCAACCCGTGGCCGGGAATTTCTTCTACATCTTCAACGGTAAAGGCTTCATAGGCTTTTTCTTGCTTTTCCTCCCCAGCCGCTTTGCCGCGCCCGGCGTACTCAAGAATGGCCGTGGCAATGGGGTGCGTCGATTTAGTTTCCAAAGCGGCGGTAAACTGCGCTAGTTCATGTTCCTCAATGCCGACCGTCTTCACATCCTGCACTGCAAAAACGCCCTTAGTCATCGTCCCCGTCTTGTCCATGACGACGGTTTTGAGTTGGGTCAATAAGTCCAGAAAAACGGATCCCTTTACCAGAATACCGTGCCGCGACGCCGCGCCAATTCCGCCGAAGTACCCCAGGGGAATTGAAATCACCAGCGCACAGGGACAACCAATGACCAGAAACACCAGACCACGGTACAACCAATCGCGGAAAACATAATCATCCACAAAAAAGTAGGGGAGCAGCGTAACCAATACTGCTAAAGCGCAGATGATGGGCGTATAAATCCTGGCAAAGCGGGCGATGAATTCCTGCGTTTGGGCCTTACGGCCCGTGGCCTGCTGCACGAGTTTTAGGATGCGCGAGAGCTTGGAATCCTGGAAAGGCGTGGTTACTTCCATCTCGACCAGCGACTGCCGGTTGATCATCCCAGCTAGGACGGCCTCGCCACGCTTGATGGTACGCGGTACGCTCTCGCCCGTCAGTGCCGCCGTGTCGAAGGAACCGCTGTAGGAGCGCATGAGACCGTCCAGTCCCACCTTCTCACCCGGTTTTATCTGCACCGTTTCACCAACTTGTACGGCAGCGGCCTTTACCAGCTGGTACTTACCTTCCCGCATAACCGTCACTTCGTCGGGCCGGACGTCAAGCAGTGCTTTGATCGAACGCCTCGCCCGCAGCACGGCGGATTCCTGAAATAACTCGCCGATGGTGTAGAAAAGCATCACGGCCACGCCCTCTGGGTATTCGCGAATGGCGAACGCGCCCAGTGTGGCCACACCCATCAGGAAAAATTCGGTGAAGACATCTTTGTGCAGAATCCGGCTCCACGCCCGACGCAACACCGGCCAGCCCACGGGCAAATACGCCACTACGTAAAGTAAAAACCGCCACGGATCGAGAAACCAGGCCGCGCCGAACTGATCTAATGCGATGCCAACCAGCAAAAGCACCAGGCTGATGATCGCCGGCAGATATTCACGCCAGGGTGGCGCGGCGCTCTTTTCGTGGGCGAGGGCAGCAGCTACCGGTGTGTCGCCTTGTTCGATTATATCGACATCGTCGTGGGAATGGGAGTGATCGTGGTCGTGGTCGTGGTCGTGGGCCATTTAATAAATGATTAATGATGACCTCGGGGTGCCCCGAGGTGGCTGGCGCACCAGTGATGAATGATTTTGTGCAAAGTCAGGGTAAAATATTGTTCCAGGCTTCTTCCGAAAACTGATTGATGATCTCAATTTGCGGCTCTTCGCCGAGTTTCTGACCCGTCATTTTTCGGGTGAGCAACTTTTCGATCTCGCTTTTTAAGGCCGGGTCACGCATCTGACTGTCCAGCAAGGTACGGAATTCCGTCGGAGCCATCGTATCGGTTTCGCTGATCCAGTCGCAGGCCAGAATGGGCTGCAGGACGTAAAAGTATTTCTTTACCTTCACCATGTCTTTCAGCGAGTAAGCCCGGTAATTGTGCTCGGCCATATGCAGGACGTCTATTCTAAAAGTTTCATCACTTGTGCGTCGCCGACTACCGCACGGGCTGGCCGGGGGTGGGCGTTCGTGAACACTTCCAGGTCGGCGCGAGGCAGCACCTTCACCAGGCCTTCGTCGATTGTACCCGAGGCATCGGTAACCTGGCTCAGGTCCAAGCCGAGGTAGCGGGCCATGAAGGGATACATAGCCTTGCGCTTGGACGGCCCGTAATCGTGCTTCTCGTCGGCAAAGTGCGCGTTTTCCACCTTGTTTTTTCGGTCGTACAGCGCGTATATCTTTTGAATATGCGGGAATTCCACCTCGGGGGCATTGGCGGTCCAGTCGCCGCCGTCGGAAATGAGTAGCATCGGGCGCGGTGCGACCAGCGCGGCAATTTCGACGTTGTTGGTTTGGAAATCACCCTTTTTATGAATCGGCATCCCACTCTCGCAAACGCAGCCGCCAAAGAAATGCGCCGATACCATCACGCAGGGAACCGACACCTTCACCCGCTCGTCGAGTGCCGCCAGCAGGAACGTCTGCGTCCCGCCGCCGGATTCGCCCGTGACGCCCACCCGCGAAGAATCCACGCCGGGCAGCGACAGCAGGAAGTCCAGCGCCCGGATGTTGTCGATCGTCTGCAATTTGAGGGCTTTGCCAATTTTGTGTTCACTCTGGTGCGAATCCCCGTAGCCGATCATATCTAAAGCCAGCACGACGGCTCCCATCCTCGCCAACATAGCGGAGCGGATCTGGGTCGCCTCGCCAAAACGCAAATCAGGGCCATGACCGTGTGGACAAAGGATGGCCGCGTAGGAATCCTGCTTTTTGAGCGGACGATAGAGATTGCCCGTCACGAAAATGCCCGGCATACTTTCAAAAGCCACGTTCTCGACCGAATAGCCATTCATTTCCCGGCGGCTGTGGAAAATAGGTTTAGAGGTAGGTTTGGGCGGCAGCGGCAGCAAGTCCATGCCTGCCAGTATATTGGCCCGAATCATTACCGTCCGCTTTTCCCATTCGGCTCGGGTAGCCGGGACGTATTCTTGTAAAAAGGCCGCGCCTTGCGCTTCGGTGAAGTAGGCACCCTGGCATAGGTCGGTTTGCGCGGAGAGGGGAGTGTGGGCGCAGAGGGAGAGGAATAAAAGGAAGTTAACCTTTTTGAAGCTGAGGAGTGCCGTCGCTCGTTTTGAAGGTTGGTATTTAGCCATAAGTGTTTGTTGGAAAGGGTTTATGGGTAGGGGATAAGCGTCCATTAACTTGGCAACGCCTCTGCCGTAAAACAAGAATTGAGGAGCCTGTCCGAAGTGAGAAATATATCGACCTCCTGCGCCAGTGAAACGGCTGAGGCAAGCTGAATGCTATCCAAAGTTCTCAATCCTTCAATGCCATATTTTGCAATTAATATTCTGGCCTTTTCGACTAGAAGACTATCGATAGTAATAAACGTATATTTTTCAAAGTCTGCCTCAAATAGATTTAAAGTAGTTGGTTCTCTGACAATTCTTGTGGAGCAGATTGCTTCTGTCGTTTTTATGTTGGCAAGGACTAACTCAACCTGCTAATTTTAAGGAACTTACTAAATTTGTCATTTTCAAAAATCAAGCCGAATAGTCATCTTCCACAAAATTTGTCAGAGAACCAAGTAGTTTCTGCCTGGGTTTTTGAAATCTCTTTGGTACGAACCTTCTTCCAGACAGCCGAAGAGAATTCTATTTTAGTTAATTCTGAAAGAAATATTTCAGAAATTGCCAGTTTAGAAAGTCTTAGTTCAAGCTCCTGCGTATCAGATTCTTTATGGTACAGCTTTAAAAGAGTCGAAGTATCTAAGAATATTTTCATAATTCTGATCTTCGTTCTTCCACCACTGCCTCACTAAATGACCCCTTATAATTTTCAAGATTTTTTTGGCTCTTAGCGAAAGAGAAATCGGACAAAGATAGATTTCTTAAAGAAGAGCTTTTTACTTCTTCCAAGAATGTGACGATAACTTTTACGGGAGTATCCGACGAGTATTCCCTGTCAAGCTTTACATAACCGTCTTTGAATGTGCCGAGTACTGTGACCATCGTATAGATTTTGGTTTAGCGAAGAAAGATTTGTTTACAAATGAATAGACTTGTTGCAAAAGGAATAT
>JBBSSJ010000302.1:0-5544 GCA_038242095.1 Cytophagales bacterium | reverse complement strand
TAGCATCAAGCCTTTCACGGCCAAGCGCGAGAAAGAACTGGTGGCCGAGGGCGAACTGCTGAGTACCCAAATGTTTGAGGCGTACCTCGAAGAGCAGGGCGAAAATTGCATTCTGCTACCCGCCCTGGAATTCATGCGGATCGACGCGGAAGGTGAACCTGAACTGGCACTAATCGAAGAGCGGCTAACGACGATCCTAAATCAGCATCCCGATAAGCAACTGATCGTCACGCAGGGCTTCATCTGCCGCAACCCGCGCGGCGAGGTCGATAATTTAAAGCGGGGCGGGTCGGATTATACCGCTTCACTAATCGGCGGCGCGATTCGGGCCGAGGAAATCCAGATTTGGACCGATATCGACGGGATGCACAATAACGACCCGCGCATCGTGAAGCGGACCTTCCCGATTCGGCAATTGACTTTTGAGGAAGCGGCGGAGTTGGCGTATTTTGGGGCCAAGATCCTGCATCCCAGTACCATCACGCCCGCCAAGTTGCGCGGCGTGCCCGTCCGCCTTAAGAACACCCTACAGCCCGAGGCGCCGGGAACGCTCATCGCCACCAGCAGTACAGATCGCGAGATCAAGGCCATTGCTGCCAAGGACAATATCACGGCCATCTACGTCCACTCGACGCGGATGCTGAATACCTACGGTTTCTTGCGGCGGGTGTTCGAGATTTTTGAAAAATACAAAACCCCGGTCGATATGGTAACGACCTCCGAGGTATCGGTGTCGGTCACGATCGACAACAACGAGCACCTCGACGCCATCACGGCCGAACTGCGCGAAATCGCCGACCTCGAAGAGCACGACCGCGACCAAACGATCGTGTGCATCGTGGGTAATTTCAGCGCTGACAAAGAGGGCATTGCTATCAAAGTGCTCGAAGCGCTGAAGCACATTCCGTTGCGGATGATTTCCTACGGTGCTTCGGAACATAACCTTTCAATTCTGATTCATTCCAGCCTGAAAGCCCAGGCTTTGAATGCGCTCAACGAGCGGTTGTTTTATTACGAAGATGCATTGAAGGATATTTTTACCGCGCCCTGACCTAATAACCCTATGCTTCAAACCACTTACATCCGCGATAACAAGGAAACGACCATCGCCGGATTACAGAAAAAACACTTCGCCGACGCTGAGATGGCCGTTGAGCTCATTATAAAACTGGACCGCCTGCGGCGCGAGACGCAGCAGGAACTGGATCAGGTACTTACCGAATCCAACGCCAAGGCCAAGGAAATCGGCGGGCTGATGAAGCAGGGCAAGAAGGCCGAGGCTGAAGCCGCCAAGGCCGAAACCACCACGCTGAAAGAACGCTCCAAAGAACTGGACGAGCAGCTCAAAAAAACCGAGTCCGAACTGCACGATGAGTTGGTGAAGCTACCCAATCTACCGCACGAGAGCGTACCGACGGGACGCACCGCCGACGACAACGTGACGGTGCTGGAATGGGCCGACAAACCTATCTTGCCACCCAACGCGTTGCCGCACTGGGATTTGATCAAAAAGCTGGACATCGTCGATTTTGATCTTGGTAACAAGATTACGGGTGCGGGCTTTCCGGTCTACAAAGGCAAAGGCGCGCGGCTGCAACGCGCCATGATTTCGTTTTTCCTCAACGAAGCCGCCACTGCCGGATATCTTGAAATGCAGGTTCCGCTACTTGTGAATGCCGATTCGGGTTTTGGTACCGGACAGCTACCCGACAAGGAAGGACAGATGTACCACATCACCAACGAAGATCTGTACCTGATCCCGACCGCCGAGGTACCCATCACGAATCTGTACCGCGATGTGATCTTGCAGGAAGGCGAGTTGCCCGTTAAGAACGTCGGTCACACGCAATGCTTCCGCCGCGAGGCCGGGAGTTGGGGCGCGCACGTACGCGGCTTGAATCGCCTGCACCAGTTTGACAAGGTCGAAATCGTCCAAATCTGTGCGCCAAAAAATTCCTACGCCGCGTTGGAAGGAATGGTGGCGCACGTGCAAACGCTGCTGGAAAAGCTGGAGCTCCCCTACCGCATCCTGCGCCTTTGCGGCGGCGACATGGGCTTTACGTCGGCCCTGACCTACGATTTTGAGGTGTGGTCGGCGGCTCAGGAGCGCTGGCTGGAATGTAGTTCAGTATCAAATTTTGAAACCTACCAGGCCAACCGGCTGAAACTTCGCTACAAAACTGATGGTAAAAACCAACTCCTGCACACCCTGAACGGCTCAGCGCTCGCGTTACCGCGTATTCTGGCGGCGCTGTTGGAAAACAATCAGCAAGCGGACGGTAGCATCAAGCTACCGGAAGTTTTGGTGGGTTATTGTGGGTTTGAGACGATTGGGTAAGCAGGCGTTTCACTTCCCAAACTTTACCACAAAATCGACGTAAGGAATAGCAAAAATACCCGTATAACCGCTAACGGGTACCCATAGTGCCAGGTCCACCGCCATGCGCTCGCCAAAGAACCGCACCCCGCCCGACACGACGCCAACGGCCGGATCATTTTTTAAAGGAACGAAAATCCAGTTTTCGGTCACTAACCCAATCCGGCGGCCCACCCGTGCCATGTAGCTGGCGTTGATGACTGGGCTGCCCGTGGCTTCGCCCTGGGCAAAACCCCAGCCGATCCCTATAGAACCATTTCGCTCGGCCCCGCCGACGGTCACGATGCCGTAAGCTGCACCAGCAATGTTGGTTTGTATTCCGCCCTTACGGCTTTCGCCCGTCTGAATGTCGTAATCATACTTCCGGTTAAAGACCCCGACGCCCAGACCGCCAACACCAAAAGTTACGTTGGATTGGGACGGAAAGCTGAATTTGGGATTGAGAAAAATAACCTGCCAGTCTTTGAAACTGGGATTGAGCACGAATCCGCCGCCCATCGTAAAATGGTCAGTGACGCCCACCGTGACCGAGTTAAGCAAAAGCATGGCATTCTGGTAGTAACCCTCGCCCTTGCGAAGGGGCAGCGCCGAGGGCGCGAAGAAATATCGGGTGCGGTGCGGATTGTCGAACCAATACACGCCCTTGTTGTAAAATCCCGTTTCGTTCTTCTCAATGCGCGCTATTTTATCGGCCGTGACGATGAGCTCGCCCAAATTATCGGTTTTTATCCTGGCCCCCACGGGCGACTCGGAAAGCAGCACGCCGCGCAGCTGGGTGCCGTCTTTAAGAAAAATGACGGCGTTTACGGGATAGGCGACGGTGGAATCGATATCCTGTGCTTTCGTAGTTACGGCCGCTGACCCAAACAGCAGAAAAAATAATAAGAGGCGATTCTTCATAGTGATGTGTCGAGATGGCGGTGATCAACCGGTCAAAGTTAAGCAATGCCGCAGGTTAATCCGCGCCGGGAATCCTTTTGTTTTTGGGGCCGAACTTCACCACAAAATCCACGTAGGGATAAGCGATAAAAATATCAAGTGACCTGGAAACGGGCGATAACAGGGCCACATCCACGGACATCTTTTCTCCAAAAAACCGTATGCCACCGGACAAGATGGCGCCCGGATCGCCTTGGGGCGGGATAATGATCCAGTTTTCGGTCACGAGTCCCACCCGGCGGCCCACGCGCGTCATGTAGCTGATATTAATAGTCGGGGTAGAACTGACACTTCCATTGCCGAAGCCCCAGCCCAGCCCAATGGTACCGTTTCGCTCTTTATCACCGAAAGTCACGGTGCCATAACCGATACCGCCCAAAAACGTGTTTGTCTCTTTATTGCCCCCAAAAATGCCGGAATTTCGGAAATAGGCTCCCACCAGGATGGCCCCGACACCCAACGTGACGTTGGACTGGGAAGGAAAGCTATACTTGGGTGTGAGAAAACCAGCGCCCCAACCCCGAAAGAGCGGGTTGAGCACGAAGCCGCCGCCCATCGTAAATTGGTCGGTTACGCCCACCGAAGCGGAGTTGATTAGCAAATAAGCGTTCTGGTAGTATCCCTCGCCTTTTTTGAGCGGCAGCGCCGAAGGAGCGAAGAAATAGCGCGTACTGTTAGGATTGGCGAACCAGTAGTTGCCGTTGCGGTAAAAGCCGTCGCCCAGCTTATCAACACGCTCGATTTTGTCGCGAGTCACCATGATTTCGCCCAGATTGTCGGTCTTGATGGTGACACCGACCAGCGATTCGGAAAGCAACGTACCGCGCAGTTGGGTGCCGTCTTTCAAAAAAACCGTCGCGTTCACGGGCTTGAAAGACGTCGTGTCGGCATTTTCGAAAATCTGAGCCTGTGCGGTTGTGGTGACTGCGCCAGCCAAAAGCAGCACAAAAAGCAGTGGAGTTTTCATGTTGAGGTGGTTAAGAGGAGTGCAGCCAAAGTCCCCCGAATGTACCGAAAGGCTAGAAATTTATATTAGGTTTGAAAAAAATTATTTAACAGAAAAAGCCTCAAAAATCAACAAAAAAACGCTCCGTCACCAGAATTGACTGACCGTTGGTTGTCTTACAAACCAATGCTATATTTGTCCACCTCCTTACTAACAACCTAATCCTGCCTAAAATGAACTACAAACTGCTTTTCATGACGCTACTGACCGCTACGCTACTCCATCCCGACGGAGAGGCGCAGATTATAACCTACCCTACCACGAAGAAAATCGACCACGTCGATGACTACCACGGCACCAAAGTCACCGACCCTTACCGCTGGCTGGAAGACGATCGCTCCGACGAAACGGCGGCTTGGGTCAAGGCGGAGAATGAAGTCACGTTCGATTATTTGGGAAAAATTCCTTTTAAGCAGAAGATTTTTGACGACTTGGAAAAAGCCTACAACTACCCCAAGTACTCAGCTCCGCGCAAGAAGGGTGACTACTTTTATTTTTACAAAAACGACGGCCTCCAAAACCAGTCGGTGCTGTACAGGCAGAAAGGGCCGAACGGTGCGCCCGAGGTAGTACTGGACCCCAACAAACTCTCCGCCGAAGGCACTACGCGGCTCACGGTTTTCAACCTTTCCAAAAATGGTAACTACGCGGTCTGCGGCTTCTCACAAGGCGGTTCCGACTGGCAGGAATACCAGGTAATGGACACGAAAACGCTAAAAATGATGGCCGACAAGGTCGAATGGGTGAAAGTATCGGGCGCATCCTGGCAGGGTGACGGCTTCTATTACAGCCGCTACCCCAAGCCCGAAGGCAGCGCTTTGGCCGCCAAGAATGAAAACCATCAGGTGTTCTATCACAAAATTGGCACAGACCAAAATACCGACAAACTGATTTTTGAAGATCCCGCCAACGCGCAGCGCTTTCACACGGTAGGCACCACCGAAGATGAGCAATACGCCATTCTTTCGGTCAGTGACCGCGGCCAGGGTAAGGATGGCAATGCACTCTGGGTGATGAAAAAAGGCGAAAGTGAGTTTATGCCAATTAAGGAAGAAATCACTAACTTCTCCTACGGTATTATTGAAAACGTCGATGGCGGTTTCCTAATTGAGACCAACGAGGATGCGCCCAATGGTAAGGTGGTGAAGTACGTCACCAAGAGCAAATCCTGGCAACCTTTTTTACCCGAAAAGCCCGAGCCGCTGCTCAATGCCGGTACCGC
>JBBSSJ010000301.1:0-5548 GCA_038242095.1 Cytophagales bacterium | reverse complement strand
TGGCTTTGCTAGATAAACTATTTGAGGAAAAAGACTGCGTCATCATGACGGGCGGTTCAGGACTGTATATCAAAGCGGTATGCCAAGGTCTGGACGACCTGCCTCGGCCCACGCCCGGCCTGCGCGAAGAATTAATGCGGCAATTACGGGAAGACGGTTTGGAGTATTTGCAAGCCGACGCGCTGCGTGTCGATCCGGTGTTTTCGGTCACGGCCGAGTTCCATAACCCACAACGTGTGGTGCGGGCCTTGGAAGTTTTTTATAGTTCAGGCAGGCCCATTTCGTCTTTTCAAAAAGAGAAACCCATTGAGCGCCCCTTCAACATTATTCCCATTGCCCTCGAACGTGAAAGGGAAGAACTTTACAAGCGCATCGAAAAAAGAGTAGACCAAATGTTGGCCGACGGCCTAGTCGAAGAAGCAAAAAGCGTGATAGCCTACCGAGACCACCACGCGCTCAAAACGGTGGGCTATAAGGAAGTGTACGGATTTCTGGACGGTAAGTACGACGAGCAGGAAATGATTCGACTCCTAAAACAAAACACCCGCCGCTACGCCAAACGCCAGCTTACCTGGTTCAGGCACCAGGGAAATTATCGTTGGTTTGGCGCGGAGGATTATGCGGGAGTCGTTGAGTTGGCGAATCGTGTAATTGGGTAACTGTGTTTTGTCTAGTCGTTTAGTTTTTGAGAGAAAATACAGCTACTGAATTAGCTGCTCAAATTTACAACCAGGCAACTAAACCTCTAAACAGATAAACCTTAATTCTCCTCCGCTTCCATGCGCCGGTACGCTAAAATACCACCCGTCACGTTACGAACGTTAGAAAAACCGTTGGCTTCCAGGTACTTTTGGGCATTGCCGCTGCGGGCGCCGGAGCGGCAGTGGACGATAATTTCCTCGTTTTTCTTTGCTTTTAAATCTTCCAGTTCGTCGGGCAAGCTTCCCAGTGGAATAAGCGTCGCGCCAAGGTTGTCTTCCTCATACTCGTGTTCTTCGCGCACGTCGTAGAAATTAATGTCTTCGCCGTTGTCGAGGCGTTCTTTCAGTTCTTGTACTGTAATGTCCATGATAATTGTAAGGGGTGTTAGCGGGGAATTTTACCTAATAAGCAACTGAATAGATTTCTTTAACTATTTCTTCAATAAAATTTTCTGACTCATTACGCGCAGGCCACCCGAAAGGCGGAGGATATAAAGTCCGTCGGGCAATTCTTGCAATGTGTCCTCGCGCTGACCGTCGGTGGGCTGAATGGTCTTGACTTTAACGCCCTGGGTGGAAAATACTTCTATGCGGCGAACGGCCTCATTGTCCCATCGGATAGCGCCACCCGTAGGATTAGGAAATATTTTCACGCTCAAAACCGGCGTGGGCTCGACGGCGGTGACAAGTCCCGACGCTTTGCCGCCAAAAAAAGGCCGAATCATCACGCTTCCTTTTAGAGTAGTATTGGCCGACCAATCGGTCGAAAGGCTGGTGAAAAGTTGCGAGCTCCCTAATTGCGAATTGCGGTCGAAACCCACGGCCAGCGCTTCCTCGCTGATTTGCAGCCATCCCACATAAAACGTGTCCATGACGGCTACGCCTTCGCTGAATTCGTAGGTCGTCAAGGCATTGCGTGTATTGCCGTAGCGCACCGGAAACGATTTTTGGTACATCACCTGATCGGGCTTGCCGTTGCTGTTACTATAAACCTGAATCGTAAATCCCTGCCCGCTGACGTCTTTGCGAAAAGGTAGCATCGCCATGCGAACGCCGCCCAGCGTGTCGGGCGTTTTGGTCACGAATCGCACCGCCGTGCGGCCCAAACGTTGGTTCATTCTGACGCCGAATTCGGCACTGCCGTCGTCGTAGGCGTAGTAGTCAGCCAGTTCGGCCACGGCGCTGATCGTATCGTTGCGGCGGAGGTTGACCGTCGGGATGGTCGGGTTCTGGTCGTCGGTCGTGAGCAGGTCGAACTTGTAGCGGAGCCGCATCCGCTCCCCGATTGCAGGCTTGGCAAAGGGCCAGATCGGGACACTCTTGGGCTGGGTCTGGTCGGCGGCGATGATCTTCGAAACCGTTTCCTGATAGCGCAGTACTTCTTTCTTGCCTATTTCATCGAAAATGGTAAAAGTAAAAGAGGTGAAGTTAAAATTATTGAAGAGGTTTACGATATCCGTCCGCACGGAATCGGCCGTGGCGGCGGCCGGATCGGCGAAGTAATGGGTGAAGGGGATGGCGGTGTAGTGCTTGAAAAGCGGCGTTAAAGGCTTTCTGACGGCGATGTCTTTGATGAAACGGTCGGTGACCGAGCGGTTTTTATTCAAATAAAGATAATCAAGGTGCCAGGTGTCGAAGGCCCCCGAGGAGCGGCCGAACGCCCGAAACCGAAACTGAAAGGCGGCGTGCAGCAAGCTTGGGTCGGCGATGGGAACAAACGAGCGCCGAAAAGTGGAATCCGTGTCGCCGCCGCCTCGCATCCAGACTGTTACCCAAGTACCGGCTTTATTCAAAAATTCCAGCCGAAGCGTATCGACCCGGTCAGGCAATTCGCCCAGGCCCTTCGGCTCGGTGTAAAAACTGAGATAAACAGAATCGCGTGGTACCAGGCCGCCCAGGTTGATGGGCTGGGAAGTAAGCGTGTCGGAGTCGCCCTGCGCCTGCTCGCTCACAAAATCATAAGGGACGCCATTGGCTTTAAGTCCGTCGAACGTCGCAACATTGATCGAAGGTTGATTGACGGTGAGCGTGTTATTGACATACACCCCGCTGCCAGGCAGCCACAGACTGCTGTCAGGCCGGGAGGTGGCGGTGGTCGAGAAATCGTCAAAGAATGGTAATGCGAGGGCACTGACGCGGGCCGATTTGGCCGTTTGCGAATGAGCAGGGGACTCCGCTCCTCTGCTCGGTACCAGTTGGAGCTGGGCGGCGGCGGGAAAGCTCAACGCAAGGCACAATCCGACGAAAAACGCCCGGCTCAGAAAATGGCGGTACCTATAAATTGGCTTGTGGTGTTTCATTCGTTTCTTCGAGCGGGCGCGTTACCCATAGGTCAATTACGTCCCCGAGCCTGATATTATTGCCCGTTTCGGGGTTTTGCCGCACGACCGTACCCGGCTCGGCGCCTTCTTTTTCCACCTCCATAATCTGGCCAACTTTCAATCCGGCGCCAATAACCTGAAATTTAGCCTCTTCGAGCGTCATGCCCAGCATATCGGGCGTGTTGAACGGTACCCGGCCCAGCCCTTCGCCCACTTCCAGGTCGATCCTGGAACCTTTGGCAATGGCTTGCCCCGTCAGGATCTCTTCACCATTGTAGATTTGCTTGAGCACCGAACCTTCGGCGATATCGGGTACGTAGCGCAGGTTGCCCAGTTCCAGACCCGAGTACTTGAGTAGCATTTGTGCACTCCGTTGAGTCATGTCGGTGAGCTTGGGCATCTTGACGAGCGGCGCGGTGCGGTACACGACCATCACGTATATCTTACGGCCTTCCTTTACCTTGGCACCCGGCTGCGGATATTGCGAAATAACGGTCAGGGGTGCTACTTTGGGCACAAATGTACAATCGCTCACTTCGTAGCGCAGATCGCGCTCGTCGAGAAAACTTTCCAGTTCTTCAGCGTTCATGTTGCGCAAATCGGGTACCGTAACGGACTCGCCGTGGTTGGTGCGCATGGGAAGATAAACAAAGAAAAAGGCGAGAAACAGGACCGCGACGAGGGAAAGAATGATGCCGATATGAATGAGCAGATCGGTTCGGGTGCTCGTACTTATTTTAGCCATGAACTTGCGGGAGAATTTCGTTTTTTGAACGGTAAAAGTAAAATTAAATTCCCATCCAGCCAATAAACTTGTCAGGCTAAGCCCATCCGAGCCTGTCAGGCTGAGCGGAGTCGAAGCCTCGTCCACCAAGAATGCGCTGCACGTATTTGCCCAAAATATCGAATTCCAGGTTGACGCTATCGCCCGCTTGCAGGCTACGGAAATTGGTGATTTCGTAGGTATAGGGAATAATCGTGACGCGAAACGAAGCATCGGTCACGTCAAAAACCGTCAGGCTCACGCCATTGATGCACACCGAGCCCTTCTCCACCAGAATATTCCCGACTGCGGGATCGAACGAAAAATCGTAAAGCCAGCTACCGTCGCGCTCCTGCACCTGCGTGCAGCGGCCCGTTTGGTCCACGTGGCCCTGTACAATGTGCCCGTCGAAGCGACCATTGGCAAGCATACAGCGTTCGAGATTGATTTCGCTGCCCGTTTGCAATGCGCCCAAATTTGTTTTGAGTAAAGTTTCCTCCACCGCTGTCACTGAATAGCTGTCCTTCCCAACCACTACCACCGTCAGGCACACGCCGTTATGGCTCAGGCTCTGATCTATTTTCAGTTCGGCGGCGAGGGGCGAGGCTATTTTGAAAGTAATGTTGGTACCTTCTTTATCAAGGCCAACGACTTGGCCAACGGATTCTATTATGCCTGTAAACAAGTGAATTGTGTTGAATTAAAAATTGACAGTTGAAAATTGAAAATGGCCTTAGTTTCTTATTTTTGAATGTAATGCTTGTAATTCAATACCTAACGTCGGAGTTTTGTGGAAGGCACAACGCTGGCTATTGTTCAAAATTAATACAAACACGGAACGTAAATAGTTGAAGCATTTTCAACTATCAATTTTCCATTTTCAATTAAACAAACGTGTTTAAAAACAAAATCATCCGATACAGTACCATTGCCATGCTTTTGGCCATCATCGCGTATTCTTTCTTCGGAAACGACCGCAAACCCGAGGAAGTTTCGGTAGCAGGGGCGATCGCCCGCATGGACGAGACCACCTATGCTACCGAAATCGAGGCGCAAAGGAAAGAAAAAGAAAGCTTTTTTCGAGATTCTGAGGAATCGCCGATTGAGGATAAGAAAACGTTTGTAGGCCTCGACTACTTCCTTCCCAATCAGGACTACCGCGTGTTAGCCAGGCTCACGCCCTATAACGGTCCCGAAAAAGAACTTAAAATACCCTACACCGACGGTACCGAGGCAACCTATGAGCGGTATGCGTACGCCGATTTTGAGATCAAGGACGTACCGCAAAGGCTGTTGCTGCTCAAAAACGAGGGGGTCATATCCGTACTGTTTCGCGACGCTACTTCGGGAAAAGCAACGTACGGTGGTGGGCGATACATTGACATTCCAGCCGAAAAAGTGCGGGAGGATTTGCTGATTATCGACTTCAACGAGGCCTACAATCCCTACTGCGCCTACGCCCCCAATTACGCCTGCCCGGTGCCGCCGGCTGAGAATACGCTAACGGCCGCTCTGGAAGCCGGAGAGAAATTTGACGCGGAAAAGCATTAGTTTTGAGGATTAAAGTACAAAGTACGAGCTACAAAACTATTGCCCGATGCGTACCCCACTACTTTGTACGAATTAAAATCAAGTACTTAGTACCAAGTACTCTGTACCCAATAATTGTAAATGAAGATCTCGCACAACTGGCTGAAAACGCTGCTGGACCTGCCGGAAAGTCCGGAAGAAATTGGCGACCTGCTGACGGGCACCGGCCTGGA
>JBBSSJ010000300.1:0-5558 GCA_038242095.1 Cytophagales bacterium | reverse complement strand
CAATTTGTTATTTTCCGGTAATTATTTTTAAATAAAAAATTTCGCCAGAACGCTTGCGTACAATGGCCCAAAAGTCTACTTTTGCATCACCTGTTCAGACAGAGGTCACGCAGAAGTAGCTCAGCTGGTAGAGCGCAACCTTGCCAAGGTTGAGGTCGCGAGTTCGAACCTCGTCTTCTGCTCCAATCGAGTCAAGCACCTGCTAAGGTGCTTTTCTTGTTTGTAGGTGTGCTTGTTAAGACGGGCGATGCGTCGGTACGCCGAACCGTCCGTACCACAATGCCGGGGTGGTGGAATAGGTAGACACGCAGGACTTAAAATCCTGTGAGCCGCAACGCTCGTACGGGTTCGATTCCCGTCCCCGGTACAAAAAGACCTTCCCACCGAAGGTCTTTTTTTGTTGGGATTTGCAGGGTGAAACGTATATTTGGGGTTGAGCCAATCGTAAAGCGTCCCCCGATCCCACCCGCATGAAAGTTTCGACTACCGAGCCCTTCCAAATCATCTATTCCATTTTGCAGCACCAGTATCTGGGCGTCCTGTTCGAATCGTTCGTGGTACAGCTCGACGAACGCGGTGCGCTGAGTTTCCTGCACCAAAATATCTCAGACAAGAATGTGGGCGAGTTTGCCGCCGGACTGGATGCGACCGATTACGCGCTGGTCCGGCTGATCGAGGACATGCAGCCCGATGTCATTTACCGGAAGTTCAATACCCGCAAAATGGGACCGATCGATTTCTTTCTGCGTGTCTACGACGCCGAGAAGGGAGACAAGGGAATTCAGGGCGCGATCGCCGGGTACCTCGATCAGTACAAAGGCCAGGTTTTAAGTAAGTTGGCGGGACGGCAGATCTACATCATGAGCAACGATGGCGATCCGGCCTGGAAGCAGGTCGAGTATACGACCGAGCAGACCAAAGTGCGTTTTTATTTCATGCGCAACGAGGAGAACACACATTACTTCCCGACCCTGCTGCACGCCGGAAAAAAGCTGGACTTTCAGTACCGCGAGGGCATCGTGCTCTGCGACGACCCCGCTTTCCTGTTGCTCGACGATCGGATTTACCACTTTGCTGACGAGGTAGACGGCAAGAAAATCCGACCCTTTTTGGACAAAAAATTCATTGCCATTCCGCGCAACATCGAGGATGTTTACTTCCGTCGCTTCGTGGCGCCGCTCATCGCGTCTTTTGATGTGGTGTCGAAGGGTCTCGAAATCCGGCAGGAATCGCTGTCGGCGCGGCCCGTCGTCACCATTACGGAGGGCGCGGCCGAAACCAGCAGCGCCATCACGTTTTTCAATCCCAACGGCGAGGCCAGGAAGGAAGTAGCCTGGGAAGTGGGCGAATTGATTTTTGCGCTGACTTTCCGGTACGGCGATTTTTCCTTTGCCTTCGACAGCTTCGCGCGTCAGGCCCACGTGAGCCTTGAGAAGAATGGCGAAGATTATATTTTTCACAAAGTGAAGCGAAGCCTGGCCTTCGAGAAACAGCGCGTCAACCAGTTGAACGACCTCGGCCTGGACCTCCGCAAGAGCAAAGTCGTGTGGCCCAAAGCCGAGGCATTTGCCTGGTTGCAGGAAAATCTGCCCAAGTTGCAGGAACTGGGTATCGAAATTCGGCAAAACACCGAAAACTCGCGAAAGTACTACCTCGGCTACTCGTCGTTCGATCTGTCGATCGAGGAGGGCCGCGATTGGTTCGACATTCGGGCCAAGGTGCGCTTTGGTGAATTCGAGATTCCGTTCATCAAGCTGCGACGGTATATCTTATCCAACCAAACGGAGTTTCCGTTGCCCAACGGCGAGATTGCCCTCATCCCCGCCTGGTGGTTCACGCGCTATTCGGAACTTTTCACTTTCGTTGAATCCGGCGAAAAAAACGAAGGGCTGACGCTAAAAAAACAACATCTGATGCTCGTGCAGGATTTGCAACGGGACAGCCTGGCAACGACAGTGCTGAGTCGGCGATTGGAAAATCTGCGCGATTTTAAGGAAATAGAAAGCTATGACCCGCCCCAAAACTTCAATGGTACGTTGCGACGTTACCAGAAGGCGGGCTACGACTGGCTGCGGTTCCTCAACCAGTACTGCTTTGGCGGCTGCCTGGCCGACGACATGGGCCTGGGCAAAACCGTACAAACCTTGGCCCTATTGCAAAGCGAAAAGGAGGCCGGCATCGATACGCCATCGCTACTCGTGCTGCCCACTTCGCTACTATACAACTGGGTGCTGGAAGCCCAGCGTTTCACGCCCGACCTGAAAATATTTGAGTATAAGGGTGCCTATCGTGAGAAAAATACGGCGCAGTTTGCTGGGTACGACCTTATTCTGACCTCCTACGGTATCGCCCGGCTCGACGTGGATTTGCTCAAAACCTACCGCTTTCACTACTTGATTCTGGACGAATCGCAGGCGATCAAGAATCCAAAATCGGGCATCACCAAGGCTGTCATGAAGTTGCAGGCAGCGCACCGCCTGATCCTGACGGGCACGCCGCTCGAAAACAGCACGATGGATTTATGGTCGCAGATGTCTTTTGCCAATCCCGGGCTGCTGGGCAATCAGACTTTTTTTAAGAAGGAGTACCTGATTCCGATCGAGAAAAAAGGCGACGCCGATAAAACCGCCCGACTCTATGAGCACATCAAGCCGTTTATGCTGCGCCGCCATAAGTCGCAGGTTGCTACCGACTTGCCCGAAAAAGTCGAGAGCGTGCAATATTGCGCGCTGAGTGAAGAGCAGGAAGCGCGCTACGAAGAGGCGAAGTCGTACTACCGCAACCTGATTTTACAGCAGTTGGACGAGCCCGCCAATGGCCGCACCAACATGGTGGTGTTGCAGGGCCTGACGAAGCTCCGGCAGCTTGCCAACCACCCCGCGATGGTCGATGAAGGCTACGAAGGCGATTCGGGAAAATTTGAGGACGTGTTGCACAAGCTGGAAACCGCGCTGGCCGAAGGACACAAAATTCTGGTTTTCAGCCAGTTTGTTAAGCATTTGACGCTTTTCCGACAGTATCTTGACCAAAAGAAAACCCGCTACGCTTACCTCGACGGTTCCACGCAGGACCGGCAGCGGCAGGTCGAGAATTTCCAGAATGACCTAACGCTCAAAATTTTCCTAATTTCGCTCAAAGCGGGTGGCGTCGGGCTCAACCTCACCGCCGCCGATTATGTTTTTATCCTCGATCCGTGGTGGAATCCGGCCATCGAAGCGCAGGCCATCGACCGCGCCCACCGCATCGGGCAGGACAAAACGGTTTTCACCTACAAATTTATCAGCAGCAATACCGTGGAAGAGAAAATCCTGGACTTGCAGCATCGAAAACGACAACTCGCCAACGATCTTATTTCCAGCGAGGAAGGTTTCTTGAAGTCGCTGTCGCGGGAGGATATTTTAGGGCTGTTGGCGTAGCATCCCTACTGCACCACCAATCGCAAACCCTTGGACTTGACCCTCACTTTCAGCCAGTCCTCCATGCGTTTGGTTTCGCGCCAGGTGGGGCGTTTGCTGAACTTGGCGTAGGCAAGGTAGGCCGTGTCGGACTTAGCCGTTTTGAGGTCGTAGATCGGCGTCATGGTAAGCGAAAACTCATCGATACGCGGATACTGCACCTTTATTTCCTTGCCGATATCGCCCGACTGAGAATTGACGACGCGGTAGCGGGCAATTTCATTTTCGAGCATATTGATGCGCGCGTCCTTATTTTGAACCAGTTCCTCATTCTTTCGGTACAAATCTTCCAGGATTCCCGTGCGCAGGTTGGTGTTGAATTGGTCCAGCATGTGGGCATCGACCTCGTTGTAGTTTTGCCGCACGACCAGTTGGGCATTGTTCAGACCATACTTGGGCATTTGCTGGCTTATTCTTCTGATTTGGCTACTATCCAGCGTCTGCCCCATGCAAGTGATAATGATTCGGGAAGAATCGCGACCGTAGATCAATTGCTGGTCGATGATCTGGGTATTTTGAGGATTTACTTCAGCGGCCAAAAATGTCCGCGCCTCCCGCTCGAACAAACTTTTTTTCACCACGTTAGCCGCCAGGAAAACGCTGGGAATAGCCGTCGCCAATACGAATACGCCGACCCACAACTTCACACGTCGATCGGTGGCATCGTCGACGTAGTGCCGGGTTTTGAATCGCAGGAACTTGACAATCAAAAAGGTGGATAGCGTAATGAAAACGCAGTTGATCGAAAAAAGGTAGAATGCGCCAATGAAAAATGGCCATTGCCCCGTGGCAATACCATAACCCGCCGTACAGAGCGGTGGCATGAGCGCCGTAGCAATGGCGACGCCCGGAATGGCGTTGCTTTTGTCTTGCCGGGTGCTGGCAATAATTCCCGCAAAGCCGCCAAACAACGCAATCATAACATCCCAGAGCGTGGGCGTCGTGCGGGCTAAAATTTCGGTTTGGGCATCGCTGAGTGGGGTAATCAAGAAATAAATGGTGGAAGTCAGCACGCTGATGAACGCCGCAATCGCCAGATTTTTGAGCGCGCGCCGGATCAGGTCCAGGTCCAGGATTCCCACGCCCAGACCCACGCCGATGATGGGCCCCATAAGCGGTGAAATCAACATGGCGCCGATCACGACGGCGGTCGAGTTGACGTTGAGGCCAATCGAGCAAATAAAAATCGCGGAGATCAGGATCCAGAGGTTGGTGCCCCGAAACGCCACGCCGCGCCTGATGTCCTCGATCACTTCGTCGTCATCGGCTTTGCCCTCCTGCAAATTGAAAAGATGCGACAGATACCCCTGCACGTAGCGAAGGAAAACGGAGGTGCGAAAGGGCTGCCTTGGTTCATTCATAAGGTAGGGAATGGAAAAAAAATGCCGGGCCCAAAGATAAATACATAAATTTGATACCCTATAAAGGTAGCCACCCCCCAAAATCTAACCTCGAACTTCGATGGATCTGTTTCCCCTAATTGCCCTTCTGACTACTATTTGTGCCCTCTTTGCCTACGTCAATTTCCGTTATCTCAAACTTCCCGCCACCATCGGGCTGATGCTCATCGCACTGCTGAGTTCTATCGCGATTCTGATCATCGGGCAGTTTAGCCCCGCCGTATTGGCAGCCGTCGAAAAAACGATCGCCAATATCGACTTCCCGGAGGTGCTGCTGGAAGTCATGCTCAGTTTCCTGCTCTTCGCGGGCGCTTTGCACACCGATATGGACCTGATGCGGGAGCAAAAATGGAGCATCCTCAGCTTCGCAACTTTGGGCGTATTGATTTCGACATTCCTGATCGGGGGAATTTTCTATTACGTTTTGCCACTGATCGGCTTCGCCATTCCTTTCATCAACTGCCTGCTGCTGGGCGCACTGATTTCGCCTACCGACCCGATTGCCGTATTGGGCATTTTGAAAAAAGCGAAGATTCCCAAGAATCTTGAGATTGTCATTACGGGTGAGTCGCTTTTCAACGATGGCGTGGGTGTCGTTATATTCCTGACGATCCTGGAAGTCGCCACGATGGGCGTGGGCGAGGTGACGCCCGGCGAGGTGGCGGTTTTGTTTGGCAAAGAGGTGGGCGGTGGGCTGCTTTTG
>JBBSSJ010000299.1:0-5562 GCA_038242095.1 Cytophagales bacterium | reverse complement strand
GCAGCAGCGTGTCGCCCTGGCGCGGGCTTTGGTGCCGCAGCCGCAGTTGCTGTTGCTGGACGAGCCGCTCTCGGCCCTCGACCGCGCCATGCGGCAGCGGTTGCAGAACTATTTGTTGACAATTCACCGAAAACACCAACTTACGATCCTGCTGGTAACGCACGATTTGGGTGAGATTTTCCGGCTGGCGGATTACGTACTGGAAATGGAAGCAGGAAAAATCGCGCGACAGGGAACACCGCAGCAAGTATTTGCGGCCACCGACCACGCGACGGACGGTCCCGCGCTCTACGGTGAAGTACTTTCCTGCCGGATTGAAAATGAATACGCGTTCGTCGAAGCGCTCATCAATCAGAAAATACATCAACTCAAATTACCGCTCGATATCGCTGAAAAATTAGCGCCGGGCGATTCTTTTTTGCTGCGGTATTCGATGGAATGGCCGGTAGTGGAGCTGCTGCGCTAGTCGACGGGTAGCACGATATGGAAGGTAGCGCCTTCGCCCAACGATGATTCGGCCCAGATTTTTCCTTCGTGGTTTTCTGCCACCTTCTTGCACATGGCCAACCCCACCCCGGTACCCCGGTAGGATTGCTGGCTGTGCAACCGCTTGAAAAGCTCGAATATTTTTTCGGAAAACTCGGCCTCGAATCCGATGCCGTTGTCCTGAACCGTCAGATGAAGGTAGGTGTGGGTGGGGTCGAGTTGCCAGGCTAGTATTTCTTGCGGGGTTACGACCTCACGCGCGATCTGTACCATCGGCGGGCGGTCGGGCGGCGTAAACTTGATGGCATTATTGACCAGATTGTAAAAAAGCTGGTGCATCTGCAGCGGAATTGCCCTAATGACAGGCAGCGCGTCCTTACGCACCGTGGCCGATCGCTGAGCAATGAGCAATTCCAGATCGTTCTCGATTTCAAACAAAATCTCGTTCAGATCTACCTGCGTAAACAGTTCACCGCGGTTCACGCTGCTGAAATCCAGTAAATCTTTGAGCAGATTGGACATCCGATCGACCGAAAACATGACGCGGTCCAAAAACTGCTGCGAATCGGCGCTCAGGTTATCGGTATCCTGCGTTTTGATGCGTTCCGTGAATATCTTAATCTTCCGCAACGGTTCCTGCAAGTCGTGCGAGGCGACGTAGTTGAACTGCTGCAACTCCTCGTTCATTCGGCGCAGGTGTTCATTGGCTATTTCCAGTTCGCCGGTCCGTTCGACCACCTTCCTTTCCAGGGTATCGCTGGCGAGCTTTTGATCGTGAATATCGGTATTGGTGCCGATCCACTGCTCCACCTTGCCCGTGCTATCTTTGATTGGATAGACCCTGGTGAGGAACCAGCGGTAGCGGCCATCCTGCCCGCACAGTGGAAAAGTCAACTCCCAGGACTGGTTCTGCTGCCAGGCTTTCGTGGCGTACGCCACGACACGGTCTATGTGCTCGGGATGATGCACTCTTTGCCAGCCCCAGCCCGCCATTTCTTCTAGGGTGGTGCCGGTGTACTCGTACCAGCGGTCATTGTACCAATGGACATTTCCCTCGCGGTCGGCCATCCACCCCAATTGCGGGATGGAATTAGCCATGATTAGAAATTGGTCCTGGCCTTCGGAAATTTTTTTATTGTCGGTGACGTCGGATATAAAAATATTCATACCCAGCGACGTCGGTATTGTCCGCGCATGGTACCACCGGTTAGCCACTTGGGAAAAGTGCACCAAATCGTCGGCCCGGCGGTCCTTCATACAGCGCAGGTAGAAATCGGGGAGGTCGGTATCTATCAATGCCGGGAATGCTTCCCACATATCACGACCCGCGATTTCGTCAATTGGAAGTGTGCTTCCGGCAGCAGTTTTGCTGTTCAGATGCAAAATATTCCAGTCAAAATCGACGGAGATGAAGGCATCTGACATGCCTTCGATGGTTTCTTGGTAAAGACTTTCCAATGTGGCTTAAGGCGATTCGGTACGCCTTTTAGTTGAGATAATGCCCGATTGCGACGGCGGCTTAAAAGTAGTACTTTCGTTTTATCATTTCCTTTTTTGTTCCGAATTACTCCTAAACATCGGTCTTTATGAAATCAGTACTCTCCAAGCTCCGTTTTTTCGCTTTTTTGCTCCCCCTTATCGCCATGCGGGCTGACAAGCCATTGCGCGTTATTTTCTTCGGCGATTCCGTCACCCAGGCAGGGGTGGGCCCAACGGGCTACATCACGCAGCTTCAAACCATGCTGAAAGAAAAAGGCATGGGCGACCAATACGAAATTATGGGCGCCGGCATCGGCGGCAACAAGGTGTACGACCTGTACCTCAGAATGGACGAGGATGTATTGGCTAAAAAGCCGGATATTGTTTTTGTGTACATCGGTATCAACGATGTGTGGCACAAGGCAACCCACGGCACGGGTACTGATCTCGACAAATTCGTGAAGTTTTACGAAGCCATTATCAAGAAATTGCAGGATAACAATATCCGCCCTATTCTGTGCACGCCGTCGGTTATCGGCGAGCGCACCGATTATTCCAACCAACAAGACGGCGACCTAAACCAGTACGCCGCCGCCATCCGTGATTTGGCCAGAGACCACAAGCTGGTCTTGGTAGATTTGCGCAAGGATTTCCAGACGTATCTTGCAAAAAATAACCCCAAGAACGAAGAGCGTGGCATCCTGACGCGCGATCGCGTTCACCTCACCGAAACAGGCGACAAGTTCGTGGCGGAAGAAATGATGGCAGGGTTGTTGAAAAAATGATGAATGATGAATTATGAATTATGAATTATGAATTATGAATTATGAATTATTCTCACTTTCAGCGATCCTTTTCTAGTCATTGACTCCTGAATTCGCTTTATTCCACACCATTTTCTGATCGAGCAATTCGAAGCCGAAGAAGGCTAGCGCGGCGGCAATTGACCAGGGAAGGTAACCGCTAATTTTGTTGAAGGATTTGGCCACTTCGGGCGATTGTACCCAGGAGAAAATCAGACCGCACGCCACGATTAAGGTAATGACTGCGGCCAGCAGATAGTTATTCCACTTTTGGGTCTTAGACACTTTAATTTCCAACCTGGCCAGTACACGCTCGCTTAAATCAGCCGGGATTACCACGGCATCCAGTCGAGGCAGCGTCGCGTACAGCAAGGCGTACAGCCGCGCGTCCTCGTCGGTGCGGGTAAGGTCGGCAAATGCCTTAGGATCGTTCTCAAACAAATCCTGTAATTCCTGATCGGTGTGTTTTCGATTCATACTCTATCATTCACTCATTCAAAATCAAATCCCTGCTGCCACGAATGGCATCTTTTAATAATTTCCTGCCCCGGTACAGGTAGCTTTTGACGGTACCTTCCGGCAAGCCGCTGATTTCTACAATTTCGGTGTAGCTCATTTCCTGAATGTGAAACAGGTCAATGAGCGTTCGGTACGGGAGCGGAAGCCGTTCGATAGCTTCGTGCACGACGGTTTTCAACTCCTTCGCTTCCAGGTGATCGTTCGGAGTGACAGTTGTACCGGTGTCCGGTTCCTGAAATCCCTCATCGTCCATATCAACGGAATACTGCAACACATCCCGCTTCCGCAGGTGACTGAGTGCCTGATTGTACGCGATTTTGGCGATCCAGGTCGAGAGTTTGGATTCCTGATTGAAGGTATCGAGTTTCTCATGTACTTTCAGAAAAACTTCCTGACTGATATCTTCCGCGTCCGATTGATTCTTAACAATTTTATGGACTACGCCGTACACCAGCCGCTCATTGGATTTGATGAGCCAGCGGAAAGCGTGGCGGTCGCCCGCCTGAATTCGTCTGATGAGGGTTGCGTCGTCTACCATAGGGTTCTCATTCGACGCAAACGCCGTTCTCAGGGTTGCAGGAAACTTTTATTTTTTGAAAAAAAGAAAAAACTGCAACCTTTCAAAAAGTCCCAGCGTCCAACGGGGACAAACGAAACTCAAACTTTAAAACACAAAAATCATGGAAGGCATAGTAGCGTTGAGCATCCCGATTGCTGTCACCTACATCATTTTCTGGGGCATCATTTCGATTCTGAAAGTCAGAAGGGAGTCTGAAATCAAGGCCCGCATGGTGGAACTCGGGCATCTTGAACCCGATAAACAATGGATTATCAAAAAAGACACCAGTGTGGCCGATACGTATTCCAATCTCAAGTACGGGATTTTGCTCGTGAGTGTCGGAGCGGGACTCGTGGTGGTAAATGACTTGAATATGGACCACAACGCCCCCGTCATTTTTGGGTTGCTTGCTATCATTGCGGGTCTGGGTTTCCTGATCTACTTTGCGATCATGAAATATCTGTATCGGAAAGCCGA
The DNA here is from genome assembly GCA_038242095.1 of Cytophagales bacterium. Lineage (GTDB taxonomy): Bacteria > Bacteroidota > Bacteroidia > Cytophagales > Spirosomataceae > Persicitalea. The sequence continues at coordinate 1,239 of JBBSSJ010000299.1, read as the reverse complement.
TTAATTTTCAACGAACCGCCAGACTTCGCCACAGGTACAACGTCAAGTAAGATTCGTGGCCTTTAAAATGGTCAAAGACCGATGCCAGTTCGATGCGGGAGGGGCGCTTGGGCAAGCCCTTTAAAGCTACCAAGGCATTGTACAGCCCAACGTCGCCGTAGGGCAGCGCGTTAGGAACCTTCAAAGATTTCATCATCGCGTAGTGAGCCGTCCACTCGCCTACGCCGCGCAAAGCGATGAGGCGCTCAGCCACCGCGGCGGGCGTCGGCAGAGCCAGCAACTGCGCGCGGGATATTTCGCCCGACTCGAAGGCCTGCGCTACGCCGATGAGGTACTCGGCTTTGCGGGTCGAAAACTGCAGCGGGCGCAATTGCTCTACGGTCAGCATCGCCACGCGTTCGGGCGTCGGAAAGGCGTAAAAAACTTCATCTCCGTACTTGATTTCCTGACCAACCAACGCCACCAAACGTTTTTTCAAAGCGTAAGCAAATGTCAAATTGATTTGCTGGCCGATGATGCTCCAGCAGAGCGCCTCGAATAAATCGGGAATACCCATCAGGCACAATCCGTAGTAGTCAGAGGCCATGAAAGCCAGTTCGGGATCGAGTTGTAAACGCTCGTAAAAGGGCGCAAGATCCGTTTCTAGATCAAAAAGCGCCGATACCTGCTCCCGGAGGGCAGCTTCTTCAAGCACCTCACCGCCCCGGAATTCGACCAACAGATTTCCTTCCTGCTCCGAAATTTCCAGCAAAGCCACCTTCTCTCCCACCCGAAAAGGTTTTACGACCGAAGTGGGCGTCACGCGGTGCATGATGTCGTCGTAGTTGCGATCCAGGAACCACAGGCATTCCTGAAAACTGAAAATCGGCGGGATCGGCAGCAGAAAGGGGGGCGCAAGCATATTCTATCATTCACTCATTCACTCATTCACTCACATCTAATCCCACAACTTGGCCGGATACGCGCCTGCTTCATGCAGTGCCGTCAACGCCGCCTGAACGGTAGGCTTGTCTTCGGGATACGTCACGCCAAACCAGTCAGACTGGCTGGTGAACACGCGGCATTGGCCCTGATCGTGGTAGATCATGTGCGAAACGATGGTCGGGATGTAGAACTCAGCCTTGGGATTGTCGAGGTTCTGACGGGCGTAGTCGGCGAATTGCCTTTCGATCAAAGGAAAAATCGAGGGTTTGAAACCCCAACAATTCATCGAAACTGGTTCGGTGGGCGGCAATTCGG
>JBBSSJ010000298.1:0-5628 GCA_038242095.1 Cytophagales bacterium | reverse complement strand
TAAGTACGGCTATCTTTGCACTCTTTTTCAGCAGGACTGTTGCGAATGAAGGGGCGTCACCCCGTCCGCTGGGAGCAGTTTTTTACCCATCTTTTTTATCAAAAATCGTCATGAGCGAATTAATTAGACTCGTTGAGGCTACGAATGAAAATCGTAAATCCGAGTATCCCGATTTCAAATCGGGCGACACCATTGTAGTAAGCGTCAAAATCCGTGAGGGAGGCAAAGAGCGTCTGCAATTGTTCCAGGGCACGGTCATGCAGCGCCGCAACCCCAACAGCGCCGGTGAGACTTTTACCGTCCGCAAGATTTCAAACGGCATCGCCGTCGAGCGTATTTTTCCGATTCTTTCGCCCACGCTGGCCAAAATCGAACTGCTCCGCCGCGGTAAAGTACGCCGCGCCCGCCTGTTTTACCTCCGTGGCCGCCAGGGTAAAGCTGCCCGCATCAAGGAGCTGAAAACCGCTAAGTAGTCGAAAGTTTAGAGTCAAAAGCTTAAAGTTCATGAGTTTATGAACTTAGATTTTAAAAAGCCCCGCCGGAATTTTCCACGCGGGGCTTTTTTTATAGATTGCAAGAGTATACCCCAGAACATCCAGTTTTTTTCAACATCTAAACACGAAATGCACTTCCACAAGTACCAGGGCACCGGCAATGACTTCATTATGGTCGACGACCGTGGCGGACATTTTTATTTATCGAAAGAAGAGATTGCCCAACTATGCCACCGCCGCTTTGGCATCGGGGCCGACGGGCTGATTCTGTTGCGTAACGAAGCGGGCTATGATTTCAAAATGGTGTACTTCAATGCCGATGGCGGCGAGGGAAGCATGTGCGGCAACGGCGGGCGGTGTGCAGTTCGCTTTGCGCATGATTTGGGGATATTCGAGGATAGAACTACTTTTCTGGCCGTCGATGGGCCCCACGAAGCCACGGCCACCGATTCACTCATCTATTTAAAAATGAGTCCGGTTAATGGCCTGGAAAAGCACGAAACGTACGACTTTGTCGATACGGGGTCGCCACACTACATAGCCTACGTGGATGACGTAGACCGTACTGAGGTGGTAGGCATCGGACGCGAAGTACGCAACAATGCCATGTACGCACCGCGCGGCGGGACCAATGTCAACTTTGTGGAATTGATAGCGCCGAATCATTTGAAAGTGCGTACCTACGAGCGAGGCGTCGAGGACGAAACCTATTCGTGCGGCACCGGCGTGACGGCCTGCGCCCTTTCGGCCCACGCCCACTTCGGTTGGGATGGACCTATCGACATTGATACCGTCGGCGGTCGCTTGCAAATCGACTTCCAAGAAACCGGCCCCGGGCATTTTGAAGACATTTATTTGATCGGTCCGGCGGTAAAGGTTTTTGATGGAACAATGTAGGAATCGATGAAAAGCGACCGCGTTCACTCCGCTTCCAGAATCCCGCCCTTCAAGTGATAAATGCTTTTATCGGCCCAAGTCGAAACGCGGCAGTAGTCCATCGCGGCTACTTTACTACGAGTCCCGTTGGTACAAATCACAATGATCGAATCGTGGTTCTCTAACGCTTTTCGACTCTCCCGGATCTTGGGGAGCGGGATATTAAGCCCCCCTTCGTTGAATTCTTCAAATTCCCAGGCCTCGCGCACATCCACCACGACCGCGCCCGGTTTTTGGCGCAGCACCTGCATCTCAGGTAGCGAAATATCAGTATAGGTTTTACGACTCATAATTAAGTTTTAATCAAGCCAGAACTACGCCTCCCTGCATTCGAAAAAAACAAAATATTAAAAAAGCGCCCGATGCCACAGCAGGCGCTTTCTCAATATTTTCAACCGCCCGGCGGCCCGGTGTCAACTAAAAAACTACTGAACCGTAATTACCTTGAATTCTGTGCGGCGGTTGAGTTGATATTGGCTTTCGGTGCAGGTTTCGCCGTCCACACAGCCGTTGACGGGTTCCTTCTCGCCGTAGCCGCGGGCTACCAGCCGCATGGGGCTCACGCCGCGCCGCACGAGGTAGTCGTAGGCCGCACGGGCCCGGCGCTCGGATAGTTTCTCGTTATACTCGGCGGTGGCGCGGCTATCGGTGTGTGAGCGCAGTTCAACGGTCATCTCTGGATACTTTTTCAGTAGTGATATCATTTGATCCAGCTCCCGGGCTGCGTCGGGGCGGATGAAAAACTTATCCAAATCTTAGTAGATATTATCGAGACGGAACACATCCCCCTCCCCGATAATCCCCACGTTCTGCTCCACTACTTCCCCTTTGCGTTGGGTTTTGAGCTGATTCTTGTCTTTAGTGTAGCGATCCTTTTCCGTCGTGATGGTGTAGTTGGAGTTAGGATCCATATCAAACTCGTACCCCCCGTCGCGGCCGGTGGTCACCGTCTTTTCCGAGTTGTTGTTTTCGTTACGCAGCGTTACTTTCACGCCATCGGCGGGCTGCATATTCACTTCCTTACGCACGGTACCTTTCACGATGGAAGTGCTTTCATCACGGTCGAGGTAAATCGACAAACCTAGCGAAGGGTTGGACGACTGGGTGAGCGTCGAGAAGCGCACACTATTAGCGGCGTAGCTCTCCTTAATTGCCCTGAATTCATATTCGCTGCCGGGTTCGAGGCAAAGCCGAATACTGCCATCCATCACCGTTTGCTGCAGCTGTTGGTTGACGCCCGACTTCACGATTCTGACGTCTGCCGTTTCGATAGGCTCCTTAGTTCTGGCATCGTATACCAGCAAGTCGAGTTGCTCGCAGATGCGGCGGAAACTGTAAATGTTATCGTCTGAAACTCCGTTTTTACGATTGGAGCTAAAAAAGCCCGAAGTCCGGGTGACGTCGGTGATGAAGCCAAAGTCGTCGCGCTCGGAGTTGATGGGCGTTCCGAGGTTCTGAACGCCATCCAGCGCCATTCCGCCCTGCATTTCGGCGGCGAACACATCCAAACCGCCCAATCCTTCGTGGCCGTCGGATGAGAAGTACATGGTGCCTTTACTATCCATGAAGGGAAACATCTCGTTGCCTTCGGTATTGATTTCGCGGCCCACGTTGACCGGCGTACCCCATTGTACGCCGTTGTAGTCTACTACATAGAGGTCCGTAGCCCCGTAGCCGCCGGGCATGTCCGAAACAAAATAAAGTTTCGATTCATCGGGCGACAACGCCGGGTGACCACAAGAATAATCTTTGCTGTTAAAAGGCAACTCCTTAATGTTTATCCATTTACCGTAAGCATCCTGTTCGGCGTAGTAGAGTTTGAGCTTACGGATACCCTCGTCGCTTTTTCCGGACTTTCCTTTGTCGTCGTTGTTACGCGTGAAAATAATCCGCTTCTGATCTTTAAAAAAAGTCATCGGACCCTCGTGGTACTTGGTGTTGAGCGTCCGACTGAAAATCTCGGCTTTGGTCATGGCCTGGTCGGTCGAGGGGGCGACGGCACGGCCTTCGCCGCGTTTATTGAGGTCGCTACTGCCGATCGCCCCCGAGCTGGCCGCTGGCGGAATCACGCCAAACATCCGGGCGGTGTCGGCCATGAAATACATGTCGAGGAAAGGCGTTTGGTTGTAATTAAACACGCGCTTGATGACGCCCGATTCGTTACGAGCCGAGATGAACACGAGCCCACCCTGGTAAAACATCGGGCTGAAATCGGCCTGCCGTGAATTGAGCGGCAGGTAGTTGATTTTGTAAGACGACGAGTCCTGATAAAAGCGGTCCATGTCCATGTACGAAACCGTAAAACGCTTGCCTCTCAGATCTTCGCGCTGGGCCTCGCCGTATTTGGCGTACATTTTTTGTGAATCGCGGTAGCGTTTGTTTTTGGCAAGCGACTGGGCGTAATAAAGATAAATTTCGCTGGGCAATTCGCTGTATTTGTCGACCAACTCGCCATATACCCGCACCGCGTTTCGGGCATCTTCGAGGCGGCGGTAACTGTAGCCCAATCGCATGAGTGCCTCGCGGGTTTCCATCGCGTCGCCCTTTTTATTGAGCCTCAGGAAATCCTCGTAAGCCCTTACGGCGTTGAGGTAGCTCATGTTGTCATACTGCTTGTTGGCCGCCTTCAGCCGGGCGCTTTGCGCCATAGCTCCACCCGTCAAAAGTAACAGCGCAACGATCATGAGCAGGATATGTCTACAAATTTTCATAGTGTAATTCTTTTCGGATTCACGGTATTTCGGTGTAGCTACCAACTGATTAGCAAAGAAAATGCCAATTTTGTATTTTTAAGTAAAAATAAACTGATAGCCTGGACAAAAACGGGATTTACCGGATCTGAGGGCACTTTCTTTTAAATGTTCGAAGAGGTCTGAATGGCGAATTTCAGCAATTTGCGGGTGTCGCTCCGGACCCGAAACCGGTGGTCGGCGCGCAGTCCCAGCACCCAAATGATGTTGCCTTCATCGTCCATCAACACCCGGATGTTTTTTTTGTCGGATACCGGAATCTTCTTATCAACGAGCAGGTCGCTGACTTTCTTCCGCTTACCGGCCATCCCCAACGGGCAGAACCAATCGCCCGCTTGCCAGGCCCTGACGGTGAGTGGAAAAGCGATCGTTTGGGCGTTAAAATAGGCCGTAGTAGGGGGTATAGTCCTAGAATCAGGCAGTTCCTCCCCTCGGCTCATTGTCAAAACTTCCAGTTCTGAAATAGCGATTTGCAAAGTGTCTTCCAAAATTAAAACGGGCGCATAAATCGATTTCGCGTCAATTTTCTGAATAATAAATGCTGTTCGGTCAACGACCAAATGATGGCTGGTCGAAAAAAATTGTTTGCCGCTCGTTTTTCCGATTGTCGACACGATTTGTCGCGTTTGCCGATAACTGAATCCGAGCGGTTCCAGGCAATGATGCAGATGGTACGCGGGCTCCGCCGCGTTTTGCACGGCCTCAATCGAAATGTGTAAGGCATCACCTTGTTGATATTGGGCTTTTTGCTGCCATGTGCTCAGCAAATCATCCAACAAACGGTTCGCCGTGCGTAGCCGCTCAGCCGTGTATCGAAAGGTTTTTTCGAGACTGGGATTTATTTTTTGCAAGACCGGCAACACCTCGTGCCGCAACAGATTGCGGCGGTAGTGCGTGCTCCGATTGGAGCTGTCCTCCCGAAAACGCACGTCGTTTTCCCGGGCAAAAGCCACAATCTCGGCCTTGGCAGTCAGCAGCAATGGCTTAATGAGAGTTCCGCGCACGGGGGCGATACCCGGCAATCCGGCCAATCCCGTGCCGCGCGTAAGATTAAGGAGGAGCGTCTCGATGGCGTCGTCGGCGTGGTGGGCCGTGGCTATGTAAGCGTAGCGGTGGCGGGTTCTGAGTTCTTCAAACCAGTCGTAGCGCAGCTGGCGAGCCGCCATTTGCGTAGAGATCCCCTGGACTTTCTTGGTCGTCAGCGTATCGAACTGCCGGACGTGAACGGTAATTTCGCGTGCTTTGGCCCAGGCAATTACGAATTTTTCGTCTTCCTCCGATTCCTCACCGCGCAGATTGAAATTGGCGTGCGCAATGGCAAAAGGGAATTTTTTATAGTGGAAAAGCGTCGCCAACACCATCGAATCCACGCCACCGCTCACTGCCAGGAGCGTTTGCCGCTGGTCCAATTGGAGCGCGTACTCGTTAAGAAAAGTTAAAAATGCTTT